>PWID01000061.1 GCA_003555145.1 Balneolia bacterium
GCTCCCTGCTGCTCCTCATATAAATCGTAGATGGCCCACTCGCCCGTGTTGCCATTCAGACTGATTACGGCACTCATAAACAGACCGTTATCTACATCCGGGCCTTCACTTCCGCTGTATGAGTAGCGCAGCTCCCAGATCTGGCTCGTTGAGGTCGTTTCTGCAGTTACACGCATGGTGAAGCTTTCGCCTTCAAAGTTCTGCGAAAACTCCCAAATCCAGGTATCACCATCTACCTGTGGATCGCCCCATGTATCTGTATTGAAGAATATAGTAGGATAAATGCTAAAGCTCTGGAAAAGCATATCAGCATAAAACGCGAAAAAGGCTGCTGCCTCGTATGGAGACTGATCATTCATAGGTGATGCTTCACCAGAATCCATCATTGAGCGAATTTTATCAATATCCTGAGGGAAATCACCTTTGTTCAGAAAGGCGTTATCAAAAATATCCAGATCCATTTCGATGCGCTCGAAACTGGGTGGTGTGGGTGGTTCATCAGAAGATGGCCCTGTGCTGTCACTACATCCCCAAATAAGGGTAAGCGAAAGAATTAGTATCGTTAGTTTCGAAATATTGGTAAGCATGTTGTTTGTTCAGGTTTAGGTTGTTACAAAAACGGATCTGATCCAGACCCGTGCTACAGTTCACCAATACATGCGGATTTAATATGTTTTTTTCCCATTATTTTTTGCTCTGTTTCAGTTTTCGGGCTTTAAAATCCTGCAGGCAATTCTGCCCAACGTCCCAAAAAGCCTTTCTTGTTTTTTAATAACCGTTTTTATCGCAGTCCGATTAGTTTCAAATCAAACATTCAATAATTTTATTGAATGTTTGAAAGATTATCATTATCATTGCTACAACAAACCAACAGGATGAAATGAAATCACTGGAATTAAAAAAGACCATTTACTCGGAAGTAGCCAGCATCACAAAAGCATTAAATAATGCCAACCGGCTGGAGATCCTTGATCTTCTGGCACAAGGTGCCGTTTCTGTAGACTATATTGCTTCAGAAACCGGGTTGTCTGTTGCAAATACTTCGGCACACCTTCAGGTTCTGAAAAGCGCCAGACTTGCGGAATCACGCAAAGATGGAAAACATATTTTTTATCAGCTGGCCAGCAGTAAGGTCTTTGAAACCCTTTGCAGCCTCAGAGGGCTGGCGGTTTCCCGAAATGCAGAAATCGGCCGCCTGCTGGAGGATTTCAGAACCCATCCGGGCACGTTAACATCTGTATCAATAGAAGAATTGGCTGGTTTGGTAGAGCAGGATGAAGTTGTAGTTCTGGATGTACGACCCGCAGATGAGTATCAAACAGCCCATATTTCATCATCCGTTTCTATTCCCTTTTCACAGCTGCAGGAACGCATTAGTGAAATACCGGCCGGGAAAAAAGTAGTCGCGTACTGTCGTGGTCCGTTCTGTTTGATGGCAGATGAAGCCGTAAAACTTTTACTTGCAGAAGGGGTTGATGCCACGCGTATGGAAAAAGGATTTCCCGAGTGGAAAGCCAGCGGACTGCCAGTGAAGGCCGACTTTTTTTGATATTTATATAACTACATAATTATACAATAAACCAACACCATTAATCAAAATCATGAGAAAATCGCTTCAGCTTACAGCATATGGTCTCATCCTTGCAGTTCTATGGATGCCGGCAAATGCACAAAACAATACGCAGGAAGTGCTCTATATGAGTCTTCAGGAAGCTGTGGAAACTGCTCAGGCTCAGAATTTCTCGGTGAGGGATGCAGCTTTTGAGGAACGCGCTGCCCGCTCGAGATTCAGCCAGACCAATGCCGTATTCCTGCCCGCAATTACATTTGAATACGATATCGTATCAACTAATGATCCGCTTACTGTTTTCGGATTTAAGCTGAAACAAGAGCTCGTAACCCAGCAGGATTTCGATCCGGCACAGCTTAATGACCCGGGCTCTTACGAGAACTACAGCGCCCGCTTCAGCGTGCAGCAGCCGGTATTTAACCCCGACATGCTGCTTCAGCGCTCGGCCGCCCGGAGCCAGCTGGAATCCACACGAGAGCAGCTTAGCGGAACAAAAAGCCATGTACGCTTCCAGGTTACCCGGCAGTATTACGAACTGGTTCTTTTTAGCCGACAGCTTGTGGTTATCGAAGAGGCACTGGAAACGGCCCGGGAATACGAACGACAGGCACAGAATTTTTATGATGAAGGCTTTCTGAGCCGTGAAGACTTCCTTTCCGCTCGCGTGCACCGTTTCGAACTGGAAAGTCAGAAAATTGGCGCTGTTAACAATCTCGAAGATGCCACCGATAAGCTGGCCTACCTGTTAGGCTATGGTAGTAATGTGACCATCACCCCAACCGATGAGCTGGCTGAAACTGAAGCTGGCCAGATTCCTGATGTCTATCCCGGTGAGCTCAATGTAGACAATGCTTATCTGCGTGCTATAAGCCATCAGGCCGATGCAGCAGGCAAAATGGCGCGCTCGTCTGTGTACAGCTTCATTCCAAAAATCAACCTGTTTGGTCAGTATGAGTTTAATGATCCGGATTTTGCCGGCTTCGATGCGTCTTCCTATATGATTGGTGCCAACCTGACCTGGAACATTTTTTCCGGATATCAGAAAGCGGGCAAAGTTTCCGAGTCGCGGGTACGTGCCCGCCAGGCTGAAACCATGCTTGAAAACCAGACTATCGACCAGCAGAACCAGCTCGAATCGGCATGGCGCTCACTCGGGCACGCGCGCCAACAGATTGAGGTCAGTCGTGAAGCCATAGAGCAGGCCTCCGAGAATGCCCGGATTCGCGGCAACAGATATGCAGAAGGCATGGCTCAGACAACTGATCTGCTGCAGGCCGAAACAAAACTTTCAGAGGCAAGGCTCAACGAGCTTATGGCAATTTTCCGCTACAACATGAGCATTGCAGCCATCGAAATGCTGCTCGAACTCTGATATCACCCTACTCAATCCAGAAATTTTACCACTACCAAATAAGCAATCATGAATACCATGTTCTCCATAAACCGCATCACCCTGCTTACCGGAATTGTTGCCGGACTTTTGTTTCTCTCCTCCTGTGGCTCCGGCGATCCTGAGCCCGTTCAGGAAACACCCGTTTCTGTAGAAGCCTTTACCGCTTCACTGGCGCCGGGCTTTCTTTCTCACAGCTTTCCGGCATCCATCCAAAGCGTGAATCAGGCAAACCTGAGCACTATTGTGATGGGCACGATTACGGCCATTGAGGTAAATGAAGGCGACGCCGTAAAAGAAGGCGACATCATTGCACGTGTTAAGGACGACCAGATTCGCGCGCAGCAGGCCCAGCTACAGGCCACCCTGCTTCAGGCACGGGCGCAGTATGAGCTAACCGAAAGAAATTACACCCGTATTAAAAACCTGCACGCGCTCGACAGCGCAACCCAAAGCGAGCTGGATGAAATCGAAGCCCGGTACGAAATGGCAAAAGCCAGCATTAAAGCGCTTGAGGCCAGCCTTGGCGAAGTTGAGGAGATGCTTAACTACACGCTCATCAGGGCTCCGTTCGATGGCATTGTGAGCCGCAAGCATATGTCAGCCGGTGATCTGGCTTCACCGGGCATGCCGATTGTATCCGTTTCCGGACCTGACATGCTTAAACTTACCGCAAACGTGCCCGAACGGCTCATCAACCGGGTTGAAAGCGGCGCTTCTGTAACCTACAGCGTTGCCTCGGCTGGCATCACAAATGCAAACGCAACGCTTACAAGCGTAAACGCAGCAGCAGGGCCGGGAAGCCGGCAGTTCAGCGTTGAAGCCATCCTAAGTACAAATGAGCAAAGCGGCTCACTTCGCCCGGGCATGTACGCCGATCTGCACATCGACCTCGAAGACAGCCCTTCCGTAATGATTCCGCAATCGGCGCTCGTACACCGCGGTCAGCTCACAGGAATTTATGCCATAAGCGAAGACAACCGTGCCGTACTGCGCTGGATTCGCACCGGTCGTTTTCATGATGATATGATCGAAGTTGTATCCGGCCTCAGCGAGGGCGAGCGCATCGTAAGCACAGCAGGTGAAAACCTTCGTCAGGGTCAGCCCCTTCAGTTTTAGTCTATCGCCTTAATCATCTTTTTTATTCAATTTTGAACCTATACTTATGAGTACCGGATTTGCAGGAAACATAGCAAAAGCGTTTATCGACTCGAAGCTCACGCTCTTGCTGATGATTGCTTTTCTCGCCATTGGCGCCTACGGCGTATGGCTTACACCAAGTGAGGAGGAGCCCCAGATAGATGTTCCCATGGCCGACATTTACATCGGCTACCCCGGAGCATCACCTCAGGAAATAGAGAACAAAGTATCTATACCGCTGGAAAAAGTGATTTCCAATATTTCCGGCGTTGAGTACATCTACTCGACCTCCATGCCCGAAATGGCCGTGGTATCGGCCCGCTTCTATGTGGGTGAGGACATCGAGCAGAGCCTGGTTCGGCTCTATAACGAGATCATGCGGTTTATGGATACCAAGCCGGAACTGGCCAGCATGCCGCTCATTAAGTCGCGCTCGATTAACGATGTTCCTATTGTAACCCTCACGCTGTACAGCGAAAACGAGGCCACAAACGACTTCATGCTTCGCTCGGTTGCGCAGGAGCTGAGCCATGAACTTACCTCCATTCCCGATGTGGCCGAAATAAAGCTGCACGGGGGCCGCTCACGCGTTGTTGAAGTTATTCTGGACAAAGGAAAGCTGGCATCGTACAATATTGATCCACTTCGAATTGCGCAGACTGTTCAGGCGGCAAATACGGAGTTCAGATCTGGCAGCTTCAGCCGAAACGATACCGAATACCTTATTCAGACCGGAAGCTTTCTGGAATCGGCCGATGACGTGGCCGCGCTCGTACTCGACGTACAAAACGGTGCTCCCGTATTATTAAGTGATGTGGCCACCGTGCGCGACGGCGCAGGCGAGGCATCCAATTATGCCACCTACAGCTTTGGTCCGGCTGCTGCACAAATACACAACGTAGCGCCGGGCACCACGCATCAGGCGGTCACGCTGTCTGTTGCTAAACGTCAGGGCGCGGATGCCATGACCATCGCCACGGCTATCGAGCAGATGACCGAACAGCTGAAAGGAACGCTGCTCACCAGCGATATTGAAATTGTAACCACGCGTAACTATGGCGAAACGGCGACTGAAAAAGTGAGTACCCTGCTGCTGCACCTGCTTATAGCCGTTCTGGCCGTAACCTTTGTGGTCTTTCTTGCCATGGGCTGGCGCGGAGGCCTGGTTGTATTCATCTCGGTGCCCATCACCTTTGCCCTTACGCTGTTTTTCTACTACATGTATGATTACACCCTGAACCGCATCACCCTGTTTGCTCTGGTGTTTGTTACGGGTATCGTGGTGGATAACTCTATTATCGTAGCCGAAAACATGCACCGGCACTTTAAGATGAAAAAACTGCCTTTCAGACAGGCTGCCATTTATGCTATCAATGAGGTTGGTAATCCTACCATTTTGGCAACCTTCACCGTAATTGCGGCCGTAATTCCGATGGCCTTTGTATCCGGCCTTATGGGCCCTTATATGAGCCCGATTGCCATTGGCGCAACCGTGGCGATGATTCTGTCGCTAATCATTTCGTTAATAATAACGCCATGGTTGGGATATCGCCTGCTAAAAGAGCCCGAAGATGCAAAGAAGGGCGAAAAGCCTAAAAAAGCGTACCGGCTTGAAGATACCGCGATCTATAAAATGTACTCAGCCACTATGCGTCCGCTGCTGGAGAAAGTTTGGCTGCGCTGGACCTTCCTTCTCGGAACCTTTGTAGTGCTTTTGGCTACCATGTCGCTTTTCTATGTGCGCTGGGTTGAGGTAAAAATGCTTCCTTTCGATAACAAAAATGAGATCCAGCTTATCATAGATATGCCGGAAGGAACCACGCTCGAGCGCACTAATGCCGTAGCCCAGGAAGTTGCCCTCAGCCTGCTTGAGATACCGGAGGTGTATGATTACCAGGTTTATGCCGGAACCAACGCGCCCATCAACTTTAACGGACTGGTGCGCAGCTACGATATGCGCCAGATGCCGCACGTGGCCGATATTCAGGTAAATTTGGTAGATAAAAGCCTGCGATCCGATCAGAGCCACGATATAGCAAAACGTATGCGTCCGCTGGTTCAGGAGGTTGGGTTACGTTACGGGGCCAACATTAAGGTTGTTGAAGTGCCGCCGGGACCGCCCGTTTTATCAACCCTTGTAGCAGAGGTTTACGGACCAACCCCTGAGGTACAGCTAAGCGTGGCAGCCGATATTCGAAGAATCTTTGAGGAAACTCCCGGCATTGTGGATGTCGACTGGATGGTAGAGGCCAATCAGACCGAGTTCCGCTTTGCCGTTAACAGACAAAAAGCCGCCATGAGCGGGGTGATGCCGCAGCAGATAACCGAAACCATTGGTATGATTCTGGGCGAGCATCCGTTCTCATATCTCAACGACGAGAGCCAGAGCGATCCCATTCCAATGGTAATGAAGCTCGACGACGCCTCCCGCTCCGGGGTCGATAACCTCTCTGCGCTGTACGTACAGTCTCGCAGCGGAGCCATGATACCGGCCGGCGACCTCATTGACGTGCGGGAAACCGTGCTTGAAAAAAGCATCTTTCGCAAGAATCAGCGGCGTGTGCTATACGTAACGGCAGAAGTTGCCGGAGAGATCGAAAGTCCGGTTTACGCCATACTCGACGCCCGCGACCAGATTGATGCCCTGCAGGCCTCCGGTGGTTATGAGATAACTCAGCGTTTTGCCGGTCAGCCGTTTACCAGCGAAGACGTAACCGTTAAATGGGACGGTGAGTGGCAGATTACCCTTGAGGTATTCCGCGATCTTGGCATTGCCTTTGCCGTGGTTCTCATCATCATTTATATCCTCATTGTAGGCTGGTTCCAGGATTTCGGCGTGCCGTTTATTATGATGATCGCCATCCCGCTATCGCTCATAGGTATTCTGATTGGTCACTGGGTTACGGGGGCCTTCTTTACCGCCACATCTATGATTGGTCTCATTGCGCTGGCCGGCATCATGGTGAGGAACTCCGTGCTGCTGATCGATTTTATCCAAATTAGCCTGCGCGACGGAAAATCATTAGCCGATGCCGTAATCGAAGCCGGAGCCGTACGAACCATGCCAATTCTCCTTACAGCCGGAACCGTTGTGATTGGCGCCATCGTCATTCTGTTCGATCCAATTTTCCAGGGTCTTGCGATATCGCTAATGGGTGGTGCACTGGCATCTACAGCCCTCACCCTTATAACCGTACCCCTGATTTATTTCATGGTAAAAAATAAAAAATAGCTTAAAAAAAAGGCGCTTCAGCTAAGAATGCTGAGGCGCCTTGTTTTGCAATTTATATCGCTTTTAACTCCATACATTTAATCCCATACGTTATGAAACTTCTGATTATTCTAAGCATCGCAGAGTACGCCGATGAAGTGCGCAAGATGATGTCCGAGAACAACGTACCCATTTTCAGCGAAACTGAAATGCACGGTTTCCGGACTGAAAAATATCACCCTGATGTGCGCAGCTGGTTTTCTCAGGGCGACTACGGCGTTTATTCCACCCTCTTTTTTTCATTCCAGAGTAAAGAGAAGGTGAGCCATATGCTCGACGAAATACGGGCATATAATGAACGCTATAAGGGCGACCGCGACAATCCGCTACATGCTTATCAGGTGGATGTAGAAGCCTTCGTATAGACTTTTCTATTGGCTGATTATTGAATGAAGGCGTCTCTCCTTATGAGTGACGCCTTTTTAGTTTGATTCCCCATATCCAATAAATCTTTTCATTTAAGAAGGCCCGCATGTATTAATAGTCAGTCCTGCTTACAAGAATCAACGTTTTTGTAATTTTGTGCAAGTCAGCGATTGATGTATTTTAAAAGTCTTATCAATATAGTTCGGGCCCGCATTGCCAACATGCCGTTCGAACAATTCTACCCCAATCAATCTGACTAACACATACATTTTAATTATGAAAAAAAGCATTACGACTCTGGTACGCTGTATTGTGCCGGTACTCTTGTTTTTGTTGCTTTTCCCGGCCGGGAGTTTTGCCCAGGCCCAGACAAGCAGCAGCTTCGAGTTTACCAGTACACCAATGTTAACCGCAGAAAGAGATATTCACCCCGTGGAGTACAAAGCCGTACGGGTTAATCTGAATTCGCTCGAAACTTCACTTTCCACAGCTCCGCTAATGCGCACGGGACGTCTCGACGGCGCGCCTGAAATCACCTTACCCCTCCCTGATGGCACCTTCCAGCGTTTTAATGTTGTTGAAGCTCCCATCATGGAAGACGGACTCGCTGAGCGGTATCCAAATATTAAAACCTACCGTGTAGCCGGTATCGACAACCGCAGCGCCTACGGCCGCATAAGCGTAACACCTTCAGGTTTCCACGCGATGATAACCAGCACTGAAGGCACGATTTATATAGATCCCTTTAATGCGCAGCAGCGCGACTATGTGATGGTCTACCAGCGCGAGCATTTTGTTGAAAGTTTTCAGCGCCGTCTTGGTATAGAGCAGCACGAACCTGTAGTAGCCGACCCGCAAATTGAGCGAGATTCTCATGAGGCCGCAATGAGCGCCGAGCCGCTGTTCAGCGGAACCGTACACCGCTCTCACCGCATAGCAGTAGCAACTACTGCTCAGTACACCGCTTTCCATAGCCAGCCATCACGCTGCGCCACCCCATCCGAGCCAGTCGAATGCGCCATGGCAGCCGTTGTAGTAGCCATGAACCGCGTTAATGGTCTGTACGAGCGCGATGTAGCCGTTACGATGAACCTGATTGCCAATAACGATATCTTGATTTCCCAGGATCCGAGCGACTACACAAACAGCAGCGCATTTGCCATGCTTAACGAAAACCAGACTCGTATCGATAACCTGATTGGTTCTGCCAATTATGATATCGGCCACGTATTTGCTACCGTTGGCGGTGGCGTTGCCCAGCTTGGTTCTGTGTGCAACAACGCTGGTAAAGCGAGAGGCGTAACCGGCCTAAACCAGCCTATCAACGATCCTTTTTATGTGGATTTTGTTTCCCATGAAATTGGCCACCAGTATGCTGCTACTCACACCTTTAACGGCTCAACAGGAGGTTGCAGCAGCAACCGCACCGGCCAGACCGCATTTGAACCTGGTAGTGGATCCACCATTATGGGATACGCTGGTATATGCCCCGGTCAGAATATTCAGAACTTCAGCAATGATTACTTCCACATCGGAAGCATCAACCAGATGGTTAACTTTGTGAGTAACCCGAACACCGGTGGCTCCTGCTCGGTTAATACACCTACCAACAACACTCCGCCGGTAGTGGATGGCGGCGTTGAAGGACTTACTCTCCCGATAAGCACCCCCTTCACCCTTGAAGGATCCGGAACCGATGCTGACGGGGACGATCTCGTTTTTAACTGGGAGCAGTATGATATTGGGCCTCAGGGACCTCCAAATCAGCCGGTAGGCAACGCACCGCTGTTCCGTTCTTTCTTACCTGTAGACGAACCGGTTCGTACTTTCCCGCGATGGACTAACATTTTGAATAACACCCAAACGCTGGGAGAACGCCTTCCGGATTACACCAGAAACATGCGCTTCCGCCTTACCGCCAGAGACAATGTGCCCATTAACGGAGGCGTTGGATTTGCTCAGGTTAACTTTAGCGTAACGGCTAATGCAGGTCCGTTTCTGGTACCCGCTCCCGGTAACGGAACAC
>PWID01000150.1 GCA_003555145.1 Balneolia bacterium
AAGAGCATTATCCGAAAGGTGAATATGAAAACATCCAGGAGAAAATGCTTCGCTCACTGGGTGTGGTCGTGGAAGTCGATCGCGAAGTTTGGGCCGGCAAAGGCGTAGACGGCGTTGCCGATCTGCTGTTTGATGAATCCATAAAGCAGTTCCGCCAAAGAAATGATGTCGTTTGTTCGAAAGTTTACGAGACGCTCAACAGAATTGTAAACGACAAGTCTACAACGAATCTTTCGCCAGACGTTACCATGATGTTCTCAGACGGGGCTCGCTACATGAGGCTTGTGCTTAATGTGGAAAAAATGCTTGACTCGAAAGGCAAGGAACTCGTTCTGGCGCTTCAGCGTACTTCGGTGCTGCAGACCGTCGATATTAAGTGGATGGAGCACCTTCGTGAGCTCGATCAGCTTAAGGAAGCCGTGGGGCTTCGTTCGTTTGGTCAGCGTGACCCTCTCCGTGAGTTCAAAAAAGAAGCCTATGAAGCCTTCATGCAGCTTGTTGAAGACCTGAATGCTGAAACGCTTTCTCTGGTATGGAAAGCCGTGCCATACGCCGAAAACAACCAGCAGCAGGTTCGCATGGGTGCGTCGCCAACGCAAAGCCGTTACGACCGTTCGAAGATGCGCGAGCAGCATAATTCAACCGGATCATACGGAGCCGGTGACTATGTTACCAGCAGTTCCGGTGGTAATGTATCCACCAACAGGGGCGAAGATGCGGCACCTCAGAAGCCGGTTGTAGTAGGCAAGAAAATGGGCCGAAACGAACCGTGCCCGCTCGACCCGGATAAGAAGTTTAAGCACTGCTGTGGCAAAACAGGAGCCAAAACCTGCCAGAAAATGGGTGAAGGCGCTGTAAACACATAACGCAGTCGATAGCACAAATTAAGGGCTCCGGAGCATTCGTTCCGGAGCCCTTTTTGTTTGGTTTTCAGGATGATGCTTTTTTAGCCCTTAGCGTAAGTCCTTTGAAGAAATGCCACAGGGTAAGAGCCGCGATTCGCGTGGTGTGCCCGTCGATATCAAACTTCGGATTTAGTTCCACAAGATCGAATGAAGTCACTTTGGGGGAAATGCCGGCGCAGTAAGCGGCATGAAGCCAAAGTGGCAAAGGAATGCCATCGGGGTTGGGGGCGCTCACGCCCGGAGCCACCGACTGGCTAAGCGCATCCATATCCATGGTAACCATTACATCGCCTTCGGCGCGGTCGTAAATATTCCCGATAATACGTTTAGACAGCTCACCCTTGAAATAGTATGCAGCACGGTGGCTGGGGATTTTCTCCTTCAGATAATCCAGGTGTGCTTTTGAGATTGACTGTCGCTTAAGCCCGCCAACGATGTACGATTTGCATAATCCTGATTCGTGCTCAAGGGCCTGGCGAAACGGGCTCCCGGAATGGCCCTTGCCATCTTTAAGTTCGCGTACATCGGCATGGGCATCCCAGTTAATGATGCTTACCGGCCGGTTGCTATCCACATAGCCGAGAAAATGCCCGTAGCTGGTTTCATGGCCTCCGCCGAGAATTATAGGGAACTGCCCCTTTTGAAGCAAAGCAGCAACATTTTTCCCCAGCTCCTGCTGCGCTGCCTCAAGATGAGCTGAATTGGCATCGATAGTGCCGGCATCGTGAGCAGTTGCCAGAAGCGCTGTATAGCTTTTCCAGACGGCCGGGTCTGGAGTCATTCTGTAAAATGCGGATCGGATGAGGTTGGGAGCAATGGCTGCGCCGGGGCGGCCGTTATTGAGCTTCACACCTGCATCGGAAGCAAAGCCCAGGATAGTAATCTTCTGATCTTCGTCTTTGGCTTGGATATAAGATCCTATCCGGAGATCATCGGGGGCCGCTTCGGGCAGGTTCAGAGAATCGAAATCGGTGGACTTCATCATAAAAAACAACGACGTTAGGAGTGGGTGGAATAGAGAAACTACGATTCTACGGCAGTTTTCCGAATGATTTTTGAAGATTAAAGGTGTATAATAAAAATTCGCCGGTTACCAATAAGTACGTAATTGGTCATATCATGATCTTAACGTGTAATGCAATTGAACCCAACTCATATATATGGCGACAGCTTCTGCAGAAAAGTTTTCATATTGGAGTGAGCGATTGAATGAGTCGGATGAGCAGGCCTTTTCCGAATTATTCGAGCACACGTACGATAGTTTACGACATTACATTAGTAAATACATTTTTGACCCTGACGCAGCTTTAGATGTGTTACAGGATGTTTATGTAAAGTTATGGCAAATACGTGATAATATCGATCCCGATAAGTCCTTAAAGGCGCTTATGTACCAAATGGTAAGAAACAGTGCGCTGAACTACCTAAGGGATACGAAAGATAAAAACATCAGTCTCGACAGCATTTCTGAGCAGGAACATATGCAAGAACCAGCCGAAATTGAGATAACTGAAAAAGATGAAACAACTCTGCTGCAGGAACAAATGCAGCAGTGGATTAGTGAGCTTCCGGACAGACAACGGGAAGCGTTTGAACTTAGCCGATTTGAAGGTATGAGCCACGAGGAAATAGCTCATGTCATGGAGCTGAGGCCCCGTACGGTTAACAACCATATAGTAATTGCGCTCAATACCCTCAGGGAAAAACTGGATGCTTACAAATCCAAAACAGCGGTGATATAAAATGGAAAATTTGAAAAACAACATACCGTTCGACACAAAGGCGATGCTTGAGGCATTGCCTGTTGAAGAACGGAAACCCTATCTGGAGGTTTGGGAACTGGCAGCTATTGCTCAGCCGGAATTATACCTGCCGCCAGATGAGAAGTTAGCAAGCTGGCAGGCCGTTCAAAGCAGAATGGAAGCCGGACAGCCGGATAGTATCCTGGATACGGATACTTATATCGAAAGCCTTGCAGACGCAGATCACCGTCGGGCTCTTTCCGAAGTGTGGGAACTGGCAGGTGGTGTAAATCGTGCTTCTACGGTACAATCATCAAAAAGCGAAGCATGGGAATCCATTCGTTCGCAGATTTCAGATTCGGATTCGTCTCATACTCATACTCAGAACAAAACAGCAGCGCATGAAGCTAACGTTACTCGTTTAGGCAATAAAACAAAAACAGCACGTAAAATCACATCGGCACCACAAGCAAAAGACAGTCGGGTCTATTGGCTTGTTGCAGCCGTTCTTAGCATTGGTATTGCCGTATGGATGTGGCAGCTGATGTTTTCTTCCACGGTTTATACCGCGCCGTTTGGCGAAGTTGTATCGGTCGAGCTCGATGATCGCACAAGCGTTCAGCTTAACAGCGGATCGGAACTACGGCTACAGCGTGGCTTCGGAGATAGCCATCGTAACGTTGAGCTTGCCGGAGAAGCATTTTTTGATGTAGAGCATGGCGACGTTCCGTTTCTGGTTCATACTTCAAATGCAGTGGTCCAGGTATTGGGAACATCTTTTAATGTTCGCTCATGGCCTGGTACAGGAACAAGTGAAACTACAGTTGCACTCACGCAGGGTAGTATCGAGCTGTTAAGCAGTGATGAACCCGGCTTTAGTCAGCTTTTGGAGCCAGGTGAAATTAGCCGCGTAAGAGGCGTTCGCACAATGCCCGAACGCGTACAGGCACTTCGTATAGATGAGGTGCTGGCGTGGCGTTCCAGCAACATAGCGTTCAATGCTACCCGACTAATCGATGCTGCAGCGGAAATTGAAAGGCGGTTTAATGTTCCGGTTTCGGTCGATAATGCTTCAGCTGCACAGAAGACGGTAACCGGGTTTTACCAGACACCGGACAACCCGGAAGGTATACTCGAAGACTTAGCATCTATTGCCGGCCTTCAGTTGACTTTCACAAACGGAAAATACACGCTGAAATAAGTATCAGAACTTTTTAAGGTGCAAACACAAAAGGGCGATTCCTGACAGGATGCGCCCTTTTTTTATTTAAATAGAATGTATTTGCTGAGCTGTAACCCCCCGGCTTTAACTTTTGAATTCAGGGCCATATAGAAACATGGTCTCGTGCAGGCCTGTAGACTGCGGAACTTAGGTGTACCCTTACCTCATGCGTTGCATCAGGCTGTGTTCGTTGAGGCTTTAAGCCTCAGGGTTTAAGTTAGAACTTACCCGTGTTCAACCGATAGCCTGATAGCCTTCGAATCGGGTTGTCAACTAAAGGGCAGTCTTTGAATTTTCAAGCTGATTACTGATTACTGTTCTTCCCTTCAAAGATCAGCAATCAGAAATCAGCAATCAAAAATCTCTTCACTTCCCTATTCTCCCGTCACAGGAGTGTCTTCCCGGTTGCCCCATTCGAACCAGGAGCCTTCATACGCACGAACGCTGTCGTAACCCATTAAGCGAAGGGTGAAGAATGCATGGGAGCCCCTTACGTTGGTCTGGCAGTGTGTAATTACCTCTTTGTCCGGGGTAATGCCTTTTTCTTCAAGCAGGGAAGCAATTTCATCTGCAGATTTGAAATAAGGCACATCTTCTCCAATCTGCACAAAGTTTCTCCACTCCAGATTCACTGCACCTGGAATGTGGCCAGATCTTGAGGAACGCTGTTCTTCACCAGAAAACTCTTCTGGTGAACGAGCGTCGAGAATTACAATATCGTCGCGCTCTAAATTTTGGGTTAGGAAAGAAACGTCACAAAACCGTGCTTCATTAACTTCCGCCGAGAAATTGCCGGGAGCAGGAATGTCGCCGTCTGTCTCCACGGGATAACCTTCGGCAGCCCATGCGGCAAAACCGCCGTTAACGACAGCGCTGTTCTCATGTCCGTAAAGATTGAGCGCATAAAACAGGCGTGAAGCCCCGAGACCATTTCCGTCATCGTAAATCAGAATGTGCGAATCCTGATTTACGCCAACGGTGCGCATTAACTGCTGGAAATCGGCTGCATCAACCAGATAGTGCTCGACCTCGTGTTCGCCATTTACCAGCGCTGTAATTCCCCCAAACCAAAGCGCTCCGGGAATGTGGCCATCGGTGTAGCCTTCGGCTCGCATATCAATTAAAACGGTGTCGGAATTTCTCATAAGCTCGCTTAGTTCGGATGTTTCTACAAGAAGCGACTGGTTTGGGTACTCGCCGCGGTCTGTTGCATTGCTTTCGGTTACAAAGCTCAGGCAGAAGGAAAAGGTAATGAGCAGTGTAAGGGTCATAAAAAAGTGTTTCATAATAGGTCGTAACGGGCTTATTGGTCTTTTGCTGTTAGGGAGTAAATTCATCATTCTAAACCTGAATCACAAACTGCGCATTCCGGTAACGCAAGAAATATCTGCAATAAGAGGTGGAAGCTTTTAACAAGCATATAAAATATTGTGAGTCATGCCATGAGAATGTTATCATGATAAATCATATTGGTATATTAAGAAACATCATCGATACAACTCACTTCTACTGCTTCAGGAAACGTGTTCAAGCTTGCTCCATTGTTGTTGATTTTAACGCTTATAACAGCGCAGGATATTTTTGCGCAGCAGCAACAACAACAGCCTCAGACATATAGCTTTACCTATCGGCTAATGTCGTTGGATGAAGCCCTTATGCGCCTTTCTGAAGAATCCGGCATCAACATCGTTTACGATTCCGACGTTACACGCAACATCCGGGTGAACGGATCGGCTGCTAACCAGACTATTGAAGCAATTTTGCAGAATCTGCTTAGCCAAACCCCGCTTCAGTACAGAATCAGCGAGGCAGGAACGTATATTATATACCGGGCACGTGCAGGCATGCGCAGAACAGGAGGCATAGCCGGCGTGGTTGTAGACCACCGAACCGGCGAACCCGTGGAAGGGGTAAATATATATATAGAATCGGCCCAAAGGGGCAGCACAACCGACTCGGGCGGGCGGTACCTGATAGAGCGGCTCGAGCCGGGTGATTACCAGCTTCGGGTTTCGCACGTGAGTTATTCACCTGTTATTCAAACCACAAGAGTGCTGCGCGGCCTCACTCAGCAAAGCGACTTCCGGCTGAGGCGGGCTGTACTTACAGAAACGCAGGTTATTATAACCGATGCAATTAGCCCGCTTCAGTATATGCGTGCAGGTCGTGATGTGGTTGAACCCGGCGCAATTCTGCTGCAAACCTCGGCAGGCACACCCGATGTTATGCGTGCGCTTGCAGACGTGCCCGGCGTACGATTCCAGAATCCGCTATCAGATATGGTGGTGCAGGGTAGTAATGCTACCAACCATCGCATCAAGCTGGACGGCACCATAGTCTTTAGCCCGCTTTCAATGGGAAGGTTACTCAGCGCATTCAGTCCATATGCGGTTCGCAGACTTACGCTGCACAGAGCTGGTTTTCCGGCTTCTATGGGCAGTTCGCTCTCCGGGGTAGTTTCGGTTGAGCAAAGCGCTATGCTGCCCGGCGATGACCCGTATTTATTCCAGTCTGACTTTAACAGCATGAATGCGCGTACCTTGCAGCAGTGGGATCTGCCATCGAATGAGCAGCTCTATCTTATGGCGGCTTTACGTATTAAGTCTCCCTGGTCGGGATATAACCCGTCGACAAACAGAATTTTCAATTCATTCAATACTCCTGATCAGCCTTTACTTGCCAGAAAAACAGAAGCATTTTCGAACGGGATAATGGATAATGTAAACAGCAAAAGCTACGAACTTGCATTTTATGATCTGCACCTGTCTATGCTGCACCGGATGCCCGATCTGAGCACCACATCGTTTACGGCTTATCTGGGCGAGAATTCCCTTAGCCCCTCCGTAAGCGCAACGAACGGCTTTTCTAACGGCCTAACAACGATTGATTTTTTTGATGAATACAGGTGGCAAAATCAGATAGTTAACGTGAGGCATATGCGTCTTGTTTCTGATGAAGGCAGCATGGCGGCTGTTCTTAGAGTTAGCCGCCATCAGTACAGGCAGGATTATATGGCTAATTCAACAACTGAAAACCAAGCCGACCCCGTACTGCTTTACGAAGACGACTTCGCTCACGGTGCAGCCTTTGTTTCTGCACAGCTCGACTACAGCCATGAATGGAGCAACCGATTGGAACTGCTAACAGGCCTGGATTTGGGATTCAGCAGCATAAGTATGGACGTTTCAGATTTTCTTACTGAAAGCGTTTCAATCGATGAGCTGCAGGTGCAGTCTGCTGGATTTGGCGAGATAAAATGGAATCCCGGTGAGCATAGCCGGTTTATCGTAGGAAGCAGAATTACGCATATTCCCGGACTTGGTGTTTTTGCCGAGCCGAGAATCTCGTTTGGAATTGATTTCCCTGAAGTCGAAACGGGAAACTGGTCTTTGGAAATTGCCGGTGGCTTATTTCGCGAATATCTGCAGCAGCTGGTTTTGTCGAACACCTCACCTAACGGAATTTTCGCAGAAAACAATTTCTGGCTGCCTGCAAAATCAACCGGCATTGTACCTGAATCCTGGCATGTGGCGGTAGACATAAGATGGCAGCCTATGGAGCAGCTGATTGTAAGGCTGGATCCCTATTATAAATGGCAGCCACTTGAGGCTGTTGTAGACTATGCTGCTACCGGCACCATTACCAATGGAGAGAATGGCTTTTCAATTTCGTCTGCGCTCATTAACGCCCGCTCTTATACATTTGGCTTGGGGCTGAATCTGGAATACGTTCAAAACAAGATGGTTCTGAATGCGCTGTATAATATGTCTCACGTTCGGCAGCGTACAGAAAACCGCTATGATAACCGTTACATCCGCCCATACTGGGCCGAACCACATCAGATTATTTTGAACACGCGATATCAGCTTTTTCAAAACGTGAGTACCAACGCACGTCTTGAGATACTTCCCGGTAAACGTGGCTGGGCCTACCGGCAGGCTTACTACACTAATTTAGCCTATGAGGACAATAACTGGGCCGGCAGATTCGATTCGCCACAGTCCGACAAGCTTGGAACCTACTCCCAGCTGGATATTGGTGTAAACTGGAGCCGTCGTTTCAGCAGTTCTAACTGGAGCATTTCGGCTGAGTTACAAAACCTGCTTGGAACGGGTAATGTATACGACAGGGGACTGCGAAGCGCATCCGGAAATGGCATGATTAACACTTATTCCCGGTCTATAGGCCATATACAGCCGGGTGTTAGTGTACAGGTATCTTTTTAAAAGTCATTGGCAGAAAGCAGTTTTCCGTGCTGGTCATAGCTAAAAATTAAAGGGTAATACTTTTAAGTAACAGTAGCTTAAACCAAACGGAGAATACGATTATGAATTTTCATGCCATGGTTAAAACGATTATTACGCTGGTCGGTATAGCGTTTCTTTTTGCAGGTATTTCTGCATTTGCAAGTCCGAATCTCTCTGCAGATGATGAAGAATTTACCCTATCCGGTTTGGTGCTGGACGCGGAATCAAATGAGCCCATTGCGGGAGTATTGGTAAGCATGGTAGGCCATCAGGAGAATATTGAAACCGACTCCGATGGACTTTTCAGCTTCGCAAATGTTTCTGAAGGAGAGCATACCCTGGTGTTTCAGGCCAGCGGATATGAGTATACGGAACTTGAACTTTATGTGACTGAAGATCAGGCTGAAATTAAAGTTTTTCTTAATAAATCAGAAAAATAGATCACATCAAAAAATCCGGATTCGACAGGTTTTTTTATACTAAAGGGTGAAGCGTTTAAGATGCTTCACCCTTTTATTTTGGACAAAAAAAAGCCGGTCAGTATGACCGGCTTTTAAGAAGTTGGTGTGCATAAGATGCGCCTTTAAAACAAGGCTGTTACATCAATAGCGGTCGTTGTATCCACCACCGCCGCCGCCTCTGCGACGATCTCCGCCGCCGCCTCTGTTTCCACCACCACCGCCTTGACGGGGCTCGCGTGGGCGCGCTTCATTAACAACTAAGGTGCGATCCATAAATTCGGTATCGTGAAGCTGCTCGATAGCCTGGTTGCCATCTGCATCGTCCATTTCAACAAAGGCAAAACCTTTGGAACGGCCGGTAAATTTGTCGCTAATCAGGCTAACTGACTGTACTTCTCCATAGGCAGAGAACAATTCGTTTAAATCCTGCTCGCCTACTTTGTAATTAAGGTTTCCAACGTAAATGGTCATAATGTAATCGGTTATGAAATAAAACATGAGAGTTTTGCAGACGACATCATATTCAGCATCATGGTTGGGATGAAACAGACTTTGAAGTGCAACTGCATAAGAAATGTACCGTTAAATCACACCATATCAAAACGGCTTTAGTGCAGAAAATTTATCTAAATTAATGGAAGTCAGTAGTTTGTTCAAAGCTCCTGAACAAGTGCCGCTTGCAGGAGCTCGGCAGGATGAAGCGACTCTTTTCCCGTACCGTCTGAAATCTGGTGCTGACACGAAAATCCATGAGCACAAATCAGGGAATCTGCCTTCAGGTCACGTACGGCGGGCATCAGGCGCTGTTCACCAATGGTCTTGGAAACTGCATAGGTCTCCTTCCTGTAGCCGAAACTGCCCGCCATACCGCAACAACCGCTGTCAACTTCGTCTGGTACATATCCCGCTGTCCGAAGCGTGTTGTTCAATGCGGCAGTGCCGGTGAGCGCTTTTACGTAGCAGTGGCCATGCACCAGCACTTTCTTTCCACCGGCCTGTATTTGTGTTCTTAACACATCTTTATCCATTACCTGATCGATGAACTCTTCGAAAAGCAGCGATTTGGATGCAATTAGGGTGATGTCTTCCGTGCTGATATCTAGCTTCAGGTCGGTTATTTCATCGCGCAGGGTGAGCAGCTCCGAGGGCTCCAGGCCCACAATCCAG
>PWID01000121.1 GCA_003555145.1 Balneolia bacterium
AACCCGAGAATCATCCCCATTTTTGCATTGCTTTTCCTGCTTCTAGCTTCCTGCGATACTGTGGATCCGCTCGAATCGGCAGAGCTGACCGAAGAGCAGCGCGCCGAAGCCTATCGTCTGGCGCTTTGGTACACGGGCGAGCTTCAGCCTTCGGAGGCCGATGTGCAATCAGCCGCCCGTACACTCAGCCAGATCCGAACACGATATGGTAACCGGAGTGAGTTTATTCGAGACTCGAACTTTGTAACACCATGGGTTCCGAATCGGTTAAACCTTATGGTCACCGTGGAGACCAGGGCAGAGTATGATGCTGAAGGTTCATGGCCCTGGGAGGCAGATTCAGATCTTCCGCAGCCGGAATCGTACCGGACTTATAATTTTTCATCGGTACATGTAGGCCTGTCGTTTGAAGAGGATCTACATCCCGGCAGGTTGTGCAGCCTGTATCTGGAGCGGGGATATGTAATAAACTGCTATCCGGATTATTATGGGTTCATAGGTTTAGGACGCCATGGAGTTATTGTGGAAGTCATTTCGGACCAGATTCGATGGTTCTCATTTCAAAGTCAGAACACATTTGGTCCCGGGAGCTCCGAATTCCATTTAATCATCGAATCGAACGGGTCGCTCATATACAAAGAGAATCCTGATAATTTTGATTTCTTTGAAATGAACGAAGCCTTTTCCAGCTGGCAGATTCCCCAAATTGGAAATGATTTTGAACCTCACGGGGCAGTGGAAATTCCCAACGCCGATCGGTAAGTTTATTACCGTCAGCTGAAGCAAACGGTAATAAACTTACCAGCTACGTTCTTATTTGGGGCTAAAGCCCCGGTTGCGGGCTGCTTAATTACCGTTGACTGAAGTCAACGGTAATAGAAAAACGCCCTAAATATCCTCGAACAAAGGTGAGCTCAGATAGCGATCGCCGCGGTCGCAGGTGATGCAGACGATGAGACCTTCATCCAGCTCTATGGCCAGCTTCATGGCCGCCTGAAGCGCGCCACCGCTGCTCATGCCGGCAAGAATGCCTTCTTCCTTTGCCATTCTGCGGGTCATGCGGGTGGCTTCGGCCTCGCTCACGTCTATGATACGATCCACGCGTTCTTTTTCGTAAATGGCAGGCAAAAACTCCGGTGACCACCGCCGGATTCCCGGAATGCTGGAGCCGTCCTTCGGCTGGGTGCCTACAATCTGCACCTCAGAGCTCTGTTCTTTCAGGTAGCGCGAAACGCCCATGATGGTGCCGGTTGTGCCCATGGAGGATACAAAGTGCGTGATTTTGCCGTTGGTGTCCCGCCAGATTTCGGGTCCGGTGGTGTTGTAGTGCATGCGGTAGTTATCCGGATTGCCGAACTGATTGAGAATCACGTAGCCATGCTTTTCGGCCAGCTCTTCGGCATGGGTGCGGGAGTACTCAATGGTTCCCTCGGCCGGAGTGAGGATCACCTCGGCACCGTAGGCCTTCATGGTTTGAACCCGCTCTTTAGTCGAGTTTTCGGGCATCACCAGCTTAATACTGATACCCTTCAGTCGTGCAATCATGGCCAGCGCAATGCCCGTATTCCCGCTCGTGGCCTCAACAATGGTGTCGCCGGATTTCAGGTCGCCACGCTCTATGGCGCCGTTAATCATACCCAAAGCGGCACGGTCCTTCACACTACCGCCCGGATTCTGCCCCTCCAGCTTACAGAATATGGAAACATTCTTTTTCACAGGAATATGCTTGAGCTGTACAAGGGGCGTGTTTCCAATCAGGTCTTCGATATACATGGCGGGACAGTTATTGCGTGGTAATGAATTTTGAGCTGTTTTAAGGACAAAGACAAAAGTTTTTCCGGTTCGGCAATGATAAGCGAAACCGTAATTATTCAAATCCAATCAAAAATGAAAAAATCAGATTTCAGAAATCTAAAGGGTCAGTATTTTACCGCGCCGCCTTCGGGCTGGTAGTAGATTTTTGAATGAGGAGCCACGCTTTCGGTCAGCCAGACGTTGCCGCCAATTATACTGTGATGCCCCACGACCGTTTTACCGCCCAGAATGGTTGCTCCGGCGTAAATCACTACGTGATCTTCAATATCGGGATGGCGCTTGATCTTGGCATCCTCTTTCCTCACGCTTAAAGCTCCAAGCGTAACGCCCTGATAGACCTTAACGTGGTTTCCGATTCGGGTGGTTTCACCAATAACTACGCCGGTGCCATGATCAATACAAAAATGGCGGCCAATTTGGGCGGCGGGGTGGATATCGATACCTGTTTTGCTGTGAGCGATCGATGAAATAATGCGCGCGATTAAATCCAGATTTTTATCACACATGCAGTGCGCTATCCGGTAGGCTGCTATCGCATAAAAACCTGGATAGGTACGAACAACCTCGGTGAGGCTTTTTGCAGCGGGGTCTCCATCATAAACGGCCTGAATGTCTTCACGAAGCATCTCGCGGATTTCCGGCAGGGACTCAAACACATGGTGAAGAATGGCCTCATCTTCTTCCGCATTACGATCCATTCTTTTGGACAGAATAAAGCGGAAATCGTCTTTCAGACTTTCGAAGCTCTTTTCGAAATCATCAAATGATTCGTAGGTCTCGGTGCTTATTTCCGGAAACAAAAACGCCAGCAGCTTGTTAAAAAAATCCGATACCAAAGCCGGAGAGGGGCAACGGGAAGCGACTTTAAAGTCTTTGTAGAGTTGCTTAATAAAAGAGGGTTCCATGGGTGTCTTTTTAAAATGTTACAGAGCCTTCTTAAACATGTAAGCTGATTATGCCGTTCTGATTAAGCTTCAATAACGGCTTCGTAAGTTATTGGAATGTTCGGGTCGAGGGTTGCTCCCACGGAACAGTATTTCTCAACCGAGAGCTTCACGGCACGGTCGGCCTTGGCCTGGTTCACAGCACCCTTCATTTTAAAAATAAAATGCATACTTGTGAAGGGTTTTGCATCGCCTTCTTCCGCACGGTCTGCTTTAGCAGAAATAGTAAGGTTCTCCAGAGGCTCGCGCTGTTTTTTTAAGATACTAACCACATCGAACGCGCTGCAGGATGCAACGGCAGTGAGCAGTAGTTCCATGGGCCGCATTCCCTTGCCTTCACCACCAACGGCCGGGCCGCCATCCATATGCACGGTGTTCCCGTCGGAATTGGCAGCTTCAAAATGCAGATTGTCGTTCAGCTGTTTGATTTCTACTTCCATAGCAAATAGTCTTTTGGGGGTTATAAAATGTGTCAGATACCGGATTGAATAAGCTTATTCACAAAGCGGGCGAAGTCTTCTTTCCGGCTTTCGGCCGTTTCCTTAACATCGCTGTGATCCAGCTTCTGATGGTTAACGCCAGTGGCCATATTGGTAACCAGCGAAATGCCAATACAGCTGATGCCAAGCCTCGTGGCTTCGAGCATCTCAGGGGCGGTGCTCATACCGACCACATCGGCACCCATGGTACGGTAGGCGCGTACTTCAGCCTTGGTTTCGTAGGTCGGACCCTTTACATAGAAATAGGTTCCGTGCTGAAGGTGTATGCCGGAATCGGCGGCAAGTTTCAAAATCTTCGATCTAAGGGGCTTGATGTCGTAGCGCACATTCGACTTCGGAACGCCTTTGTAGCTGTAGGCGTAGCCGGGAGACATAAAGTCGTTAATGAGCATGAGGTCGCCTGTTTCCAGTCTTCCGTTAACTCCGCCGGCCGCGTTGCTTATAATCAGCTTTTTGATGCCGAGCTCGTGTACAATGCGTACAAGGCAGAGGGAAACATCCATATCGTGGCCTTCGTAGCTGTGGAAGCGACCGCCAAATGCCAGTACCTTTTTGGCGCCGGAGTTTCCGTAATGAACGGTGCCTGAATGTCCGGTAACGGTTACTTCCGGCATCCCGCTAATTTCAGAATAGGGAATGTCAATCCGATCGGTGAGTGAGTCGGCAAAATCACCCAGGCCGGATCCTAAAATTACAGCTACGTCTGCATCGGTGATATCTCGCTCGAAAAGATGAGCCGCTATTTCGGCAATATTTACTTCAGTCATTAAAAAAATCTGCGTTTGTGATCGTATACCCTTTGTCCTTGCTGTAGTCCGTGAGCCGGAACATCGGGTGGGTGTAATCATGATACGCAAGAATTATGGCTTTTTCATCATAAACCCTGCGGCTTAGCTCCTCGCGAAGCTTCATGCTTTTTTTGCCGTCGAAGTCGTATTTAGCCGCATATCTGCGGTTAATTGCGCCACGGGTTCCAAGAACGTCGCCGGCCATCAAGAAGAGCTGGTCGCCCAGACGTACTTCTGTGAGCCGGCTGAATTCGGTGTGTCCACCCATATTTTTACTGCTTATGTACTCATTCGGGCTGGCTTCATCATCCATGAGCTCCAGATCGGCCCGGGCTTCGATGAAGTCAAGAAACTCGGTTTGCGGGCCCTCATCGTCGGAAATTGACTGCAGTTTTGCCCACTCTTTGCCGGAAGCCCAAATGGTGGCGTCGGGAAAGGTGAGCTCCCAGTAGCCGTTGGTATTGTGAGCGAGCCCGCCAATATGGTCGTAATGAAGGTGGCTGCAAAACACGTCGGTTATGTCGCGTTCGCTCAGGCCTTCATTTTCGAGATTGGCAATCATTTTAGGGTGATGGCTTTCAATCCCGAACGTACCGAGCCCGCAGTCGATAAGCATATTTCGGTCGGGCGTCTGTATCAGAAACGGATTTAAGGCTAGCTTAAGCGCACCTTTAGCCGGTGAATCATCTTTGTCTATCTGATTAAATTTTTTGTCGAGTCCTACGGAGTAGGTCCCTTCATGCAGCGGTTTCAGACTGAAACTCATTCTTTTCTCTTAGATTTACGCTCTTTTTTTTCCAGCTTTTCCAGCATTCTCTCTTCTGCTTCCTCGTGTTTTTCGTAGGCAGATATAATCTCACGAATAAGCTTATGTCGAACTACATCACGCTGATCCAAATAAACAAAGTCGATTCCCTTAATATCTTTCAGAATGGTTTGTATAGAAATCAGTCCGGACTGCTTCAAGCGGGGTAAGTCGGTCTGGGTAACATCACCCGTAATAATAGCTCTCGAATTGAAGCCAAGACGCGTGAGGAACATCTTCATCTGCATATTGGTGGCATTCTGGGCTTCATCCAGAATCACAAAGGCGTTGTTAAGTGTGCGTCCGCGCATGTAGGCGAGGGGCGCGATTTCAATCACGTTTTTAGTCATGTGCAGGTCGAGGCGGTCCTTATCGATCATTTCCTCCAGTGAATCGTAAAGCGGGCGCAGGTACGGATCGATTTTGTCTTTCAATCCGCCGGGAAGAAAACCAAGGCTTTCTCCAGCCTCAACTGCGGGGCGTACAAGCACAATTTTCTTAACCTTTTTGTCTTTAAGCGCCTTTACGGCTATAGCTACAGAGGTATAGGTTTTACCCGTACCGGCCGGGCCAATAGCAAAAACAATATCATTAACGGCAGATGACTCCACGATTTTCTTCTGATTGGGAGTTTTTGCACGAACGACTTCACCGGTGTGCGTGTGCACAATAGCATCTTCATCTTTTTTCACCAGGCCTTCAACTATGCGGTCGCTTGTCTTCATATTCAGAAGCGTGTTAACGTCCTGATCTGAGATGGCTTTATTACGCAGCGCCAGACGAATAAGCTGATTGAGGATATCGTTGATTTCGGCAAAATCCTCATTTGAGCCCGTTATTTTTATTTTGTTGCCTCGTGCGGTGAGGCTGGCCCCGGGATAAGCCCGTTCAATCTGTTTGAGAATTTTATCCTGAATTCCCAATACGAGAACCGGCTCTACATCCTGAATGATAATCGTTTGTTCTATCAAATTAGTCTCAGCAAGGTTTATTGAACAAGGTTGTTGTCTATACTATGTTGAATGAATATACATGAAGATTCATTCATTGCGGGACGCCTCAGGTTAAATTACTGCTACCAATTATGGCCTTCTGGAAAAGCTTCTGGATTTGCTCATTTTTGTCGTTTGCACCAAAAACGCTGCTACCAGCCACAATTACGTCTGTGCCTGCTGCTGCAATATCCTCGACGTTGCCCGGGCCTGCGCCTCCGTCTATTTCAATGAGGAAATTCAGGTCCATATGCTTGCGCCAGGTTATGAGACGCTCAATCTTTTGCAACGATGACTGTATGAATTTTTGACCGCCAAAGCCAGGATTTACGCTCATTACGCACACCAAATCGACTTCAGGAAGAAGCTCTTCGATTGCCGTTAAAGGTGTTCCCGGGTTGATGGCCACGCCGCGGTATAAACCCAGCTCTTTTATAGCCCCCAGGGTACGGTGGATGTGTGGATCGGCCTCAACATGCACCGTAATAAGATTGGCACCTGCTTTTGCAAAATCGTTTATATAGCGATCGGGGTTGTAGATCATCAGGTGGACGTCCAGAAAACCTTCGGGTGCGCTTCTGCGAGCGGCCTCTACAACCAAAGATCCATAGCTGATGTTCGGTACAAAATGGCCATCCATTACATCGCAGTGTATCCAGCTAACGCCGGCCTCTGTACAGGCTTTGATGTCCTCACCCAGACGCGTATAGTCGGCGGCAAGGATGGATGGGGCTATGGTAGGGAATGAGTAGTTTTTGGACAGCGGATGAGACATATTCACAATACTTAAGGATACGGTTAGTGGAATGTAGTGTGATGGTTCGGCTTATCTAATCGTCCTCGTTGCCACCCTCCTCGGGTACGCGAAGACTGTCTGGCGTTGCTTGTTCGACGTTGGTGGAATCTGTAATAATAGCGCCGCGTTCCTCGGTTTCCTGAATGTCGGATAGTTCGGAAACAACCAGGTTAATTCGGTCTCCCTCAAAAAGGGAGTCGGTTTCGGACGGAGTGAAACGAAGTATGGTGTTGGGTTCCACAAAAGCACTTGGCTGGAATTCGATCTGACCCACACGGAGTCCGGCCTGCCTGATTTCGCGCTGGGCTACGGCCAGTCTTTTTCCGGTTAAATCTGGTATGGGTACCTTATTCATGCCAAGGCCATCACTTACAACCAGGTTTACAGGTGTACCTCTGCGCACGGATGTGCCTGCAGGTACGCTCTGGCTGAGCACCGTATTACGAAAGCGCGATGATGCTACCTCTACGTTACCGAGCTCCAGCCCGTGTGTACTGAGCTGTATCTGAGCATTTCGCAGCGAGAGGTTTACAATTTCAGGCACAATAGCTGTGGGCGTTTCTGAAGTATTAACCGTGAGGTAAATTTTCCGGTTTGGCTTTACGATGGAGTTACCGTCCGGCGCCTGATCGAGCACGTAGTCGGGCGGGAAATTTTCGTTGGAGCGGCGGTCCATCACTTCGAAACGCAGACCGGCACGGGTAAGCAGGTCTTCGGCGTCGGCAATACTTTTTTTAGTAACATCCGGTACTGTAACACCCTGATTGTAATTGGTGTATGCCGGCATGATGTAACGATCCATGAGGAAAAGTGTTACAACGGCAAGCACCGCCAGCGTAATGAGGCCGATATAAAGACGTTTATCTGTAAGTAAATTTATAATGCCAGACATAAATTTGAGCTGCTAAAAACCGGATTGAAGAATCCGGCTGTAGCGCTGCTTTCCTGTGCTAAATGTTAAAGTGATGGTGGAGCGTGTCTAAAATACTAAAATTTGTAGGATACCTGTACGCCCGGATTTCCGCCAGGCATCAGCGCGGCCGATGTTTCCATATTGCGCCTGTGGTTGCGCAGCTGAGATGTAAACAAGGCATCAAAAGCTGAAACCACATGATTGGCAATTAATAGCATGCCCATATTACGCGAATAGCGCAGCATGTCGTTAAAATCTTCTTCGAGCGCGGTGTGATAACGCCAGCTTGCCGGCATATCGTCTATACCCCCATCAATTATGCTCATATCCCGGTTCCAGTCGCGCCAGCCCGGTCCGTACTGAAAGTACTTGCTCGGCAGCTCGTAGTACTGCTGCGAACCATAGGCAGGAACAACGTGCGAAAACGGCCGGCCCGTAGACCGGTACAGCGTGTTGAATTCGAGCTCGTTAAGGGCTCCCAGATCAATCATGGCCCAGTCGATATCGTTGTTGAAGGTCGGGCGTATAAAGCCGTTATTCATTAACTCCTGCATGCCGGCCTCGGTAACAACGTCGGCCATAGATGCATCGACCTGGGTATAGTTAACCACAAACTGTGCGTACTGCACAACGCTCCAGTGATCATCGGCATATTGGTTGTAATCGCGCTGCCAGCGGTCGCCCGTGTTGCGGTAGTCTATCATAAGATACAGCGTTGTTATTTCAACACCTGCGAATAGTGCGGTCTTCCACCACTGCTGGTTGGCTGCCTGACCAAATCCGGGGAGAATTGCCGACGAAAGAAAGGCCAGTCCCGGCGTTTCTGCGATGGTGTTCATAAATGAACGGCGTCCGGCTCCGGTTTCCTCGGCGTACATGCGTCCGAAAGAACGCACATCCATAGCCGTAAAATCTGCCGAAGCGTTGTAAGAAAAGGTGATGGCTTCTGTGGCTTCATCATCCTTTGGCAAAAAGGCGTTCAGTTCACTTTCTGAAACCAGACTGCCGAGCTGCTGAATGTCGGAATTACCAGAAAAATAGGATGATGAAAACTGTGCATTAGCCGACGAAGCCAGAAGTAAAAACAGCCCGGTTGCAAAACAAGCGGTAAATAAACGCAGATGTTTTAACATAATTCAGAAATTAAAGTGTGTATCAGGTCAGCAGGATGATGCGGGTGTTCCTAAAGCTCGAAGTCGAACAGAACACCAAAGTTAAACAGGATTTCCCCTCCAAACCGAACGGCATCGCGTTGGTCGGCGCTCACAAAGCCTTCAGGCACGCGCAGGTCAAAGCGATCAAAGCCATAGGCACCGCTCACAAAAAACTTGGTCGGGAACAGGTAAAATGAATTGATTGCAATCCTTAGTTCAGCCCCGACTCCGGTTTTGATATTGTCTCCAATAGCAAGAGGTCCGCCCCAGCCGTTGCCGGCCTCGGCGAAGAAGCGGGTGTAAATTTTATCGAGCGTAAACTGCCCGCTCTGTCGGTTGATGTTCGTAAGAACCGGCTGATAGTACGATAGCTGAGCAAATGCAGTACGGTTACCGCCGAGGGCAAAAAACGGATAGCTGCGCATGCCGTCGAAACCGCCGATGTAATCGAGAAAGAAATATTCATCCGGATTATCGAAATAGCTGAATAGCCTCGTGCGTGCCTGAAAAACCCGTTGAAACGGCCCCATAAATCCGTATCGGGCATCCAGCTCAACAGAATGATTCTTGAAGCTGTTATACACCGGAATAAGCGTCCCGTCCCGGATTTCATAATTATCGAGCAGCCTTCCCGGTTGGTAGTTGTACCTGATGTGCCCCCGGAACCCAATCGGAGCGATATCGCTGTGCCGGTAGGGCAGATATGCATCAACTACGTAGGCTGCAGTTAAGGTATTACCAATAAAGTAGCGTGATGTGGATCCCGGCACAAATTCATTAAACTCATTGGAGAAAAACGATTGAGTTGAAACGCGGTAGGGCGTGTGATGAAGCCCGAGCTGAACCAGGCTGTACCGGTTAATTTTGCTGTAAAGATTGATTTCAGCCTGCCAGATGTCGTAGGCTATATCGATGTTGGTAGTATCGGGCAGACAGGCAGTACATGCAAACTCTTCGATTTCGAGCCCGTTTTTAACGTTACGCCTCAGGTTGTACAATCCAATCTCAATAGTTGGCGACCAGTGGCGTTCAATGAAAGGCAAACCGTTGTATTCAATGAGAAGAAACAGGTCGCGATCCAGATCAACCAGGCGTCCGGGACGGAAGAAGTCGTTAACGGTCTCAGCATCACGGGAGGCGGGCCCGATTAGCATACCGCCAAAAATACTGATCCGGTCGAGCATTTCGCGCGAGCTCATGTAGAAACCAAGCTTCGTATCACGCAAAACGTTGCGGCCTAAATCTCCGAAATTCCCGGCTTTTATGAGCGATGAGTTGCTCCCGAACTCCTGAGAGTAGTTATCGAACCGAACAGCCGGCAGAAAGCTGAAGGAGACAAACTCATCATCATAAGAGTAAAAGCTACGGTTGGAAGATTGGCCGCGTGTAGCGAGACTGAAGTCGTATGAACCGCTGCTTGCCAGCTCATATTTTTCCGGAGAGAATGATGAAATGTCGGTATCGTCGAAAGCATTCAGCGGGTTGGCTTCGGTATCGGGGCGCTGGGGCGGGCCAAATGCCGGACGCTCTGCAAGGCGCTGATTTGCAGCATGTTCGATTAAATTATCCATACTCGCCTGACGAATTTTGTAGCCGTCCCAGGTGAACTCGGAGTAGAGGAGCTCGCCTTCAGCATTCACATGAGGCATGAACGCGCCCCCAATTACATCAGTGAGCTGCTGCGGCTCGCCGCCTTCATTCAGGTTGAGACGGTAGATATCAAACTTGTGGTTAAAGTCGGCTGCGAAGTAAAGGAAGGTGCCGTCTGGCGAAACAAACGGATCGCGAAAATCGATGGAGTCATCCCGTAAAATTACATCATACTGACCAGGCTGCTGCGGATTAAAAGCGATTATATCACGTCCCTTCTGTCCGCTTTTGGCCACGAAAATCCGGCTGCCGTCGGGCGACCAGGTCGGGCGGTAAAGCTGTTCGCTTCGGTCGAACTCACTGATTTGGGTAACATCGCCGGTTTCCGGATTGACGAGCACCAGATTCAGGCTGCCGTCTCTGGACTGAAGAGCTGCCAGCTTGCTGCCGTCGGGGCTCCATGAGGGTTCGCTGAGGCGGGCATCCTGGGTTAGTTTACGGCTGTCTTCCTCAGCCACATCATAAATATAAATGTCGTTGTAGGTTTCGCCGTAGCGATTCTGACGGATGTGATTATATGCAATCTTTGAGCCATCAGGAGAAAAGCTGTAGCCGCTGCCAATCCTGCTGATAAGCGGCGTGGAGTGCATGCCGCAGCTATGTAAAAAGCTGCCGGTGCCGGACGGCGACTGCTCTGCATCACCGGTATCAAAAAGCTGGCGCTGACGGCCCTCTTCATCGAGCACGATGAGGCTGGTGCGCGCAAAATCGAAGAACGTATTGCTCAGAAAAGCAACGTCACCATCGGGCGTGAAGCTCGGGTGTATATTGATAAATCCCAGGTCGAAAACTTTCTCGGACTCATTTGGGGTGATGTTAGATGCGTAATCTGAATATTCGGCTCTGAGGCTTTCAATCCAGTCGCTGTAAATTTCCTCACCGGGAATTCCTGTGACACGGCGCATAGCGGTGCGGATATCGTTTGTGCGCTGCAGGCCATGGGTGATGTCTGCAATAACCTGCTCGCCAAAGCGATCGGCCAGATAGCGCGTGAACGCAAATCCCTGATTGTAGGCGAGCTCGCGCTCCATGCTGGTCTTGGATGAAAAGTGCCCCATTTCGACCAGGCCGAGCTGCTTGTCTTCCAAAATCCGGGTGCGAATCATCATATCGCGGTGGGTATCCCAGAAGTCGTAGTGCAGATCCTGGCGCATGAACTGAGCCGTTCCTTCGGCAAACCATGCCGGAACGCTCACGGTCGAAAACGGATAGCTTATAATGCCCGACGGATAGCCGTAGAGCACATCAGGGCGGCGAACGTTCTCATAGGAAAGCCACTGCACGTAACTGATCGGCCGGGTTCGGCTTCCGCTCATGGACGCCTGAATCTGAACGATGTGGGTGAATTCGTGGGCGATTACGTCGCGCAGCCAGTTATTCGTACCGCGAAAAGGTGTATCGAGAGACGGGAGCCAGATCTCAATTTTGTTGTCGAAGAAATAGGCGGCGCCGTTTGAGTAATCTTCCCGGTCGATCAGCACAATGCTTATGGGGATATCCGGCTCATAATCATACAGCTCGGTGATGTCGGTCCAGATTTCTTCGGAGATTCTGGAAATGACCTGAGCGGGACGGTCGTTGCCCTCCTGGAAATGCACCAGAAAATGATCGCTGCTGATAGTGAACCAGTCCAGATGGTTGTGCGGATACTTCAGGTAGGCTGGCCGCTGCTGGGCGTCACTCTGGTAAACGTCCGTAAGGGCAGGACCAATCAGCGCAATGGCGACTGCTGCAAAAAAGCCTTTCAGAAAACGTTTGGTGTTGGTTGAACCGGAAAAAATCATGTATAAAACAAAAGAAGAATTTATCGGATTACAGCAATTTTGATGAGTCGGGTTTCTTCGCGTCCGCTTTGTGAAGCTCGTACGCGGGCATAATACACGCCGCTGCTCCATCCGGAGGTGTCGACCAGAACTTCTTCGGGCGTTCCGCCGCGCGACTGCACCCGGCGCTCAAAAACCCTGGTGCCGCTCATGTTGGAAACGGTAATGGTGATGTCGGCCTCGCCGCTGGTTTGATACCTGATCCAGGTTTCATTTGTTGCAGGGTTTGGCCAGTTGTACGTTTCATCAGCATTCAGAAGCCCGAATCCTGCTACCGGCTGCCCGCCTGATGGCACATCGGCCGTTATCTTATTACCCGGATCGTTGCCATAAACGGAGCCCCAGAAAACTTCCCCGGTTCCGTCCAGTTCCCAGATTTTAAGGTCGCCGGCCGAACTGACGGCATACAGCAAGTTGTCCCTCAGAACCGGCTGCAGGGGGAATTCCAGCGGATCATCAGAAAGAGAACCGACGTAGAGCGGAAAACCGTCAATAGGGTTGAGACGATAGTCGAAAGCATGAATGATGTACGACAGGCTGTCTGCAGACGGAACAATAAGGTCTGCGCGGCCATCGCCCGTAATGTCGGCTACAATCGGAGTAGACAGAAACCGCTGCCCGTCGGGTGCATCAAGAGGGAAATCCCAGAGGAAAGCCCCGTTATCGTTACGCCCTTCAAGACGGTTTTCGTTGTAATTAATGAATAGAAAGTCGAGCGATCCATCATCGTTGAAATCAACCAGCGCGGGCCAGCTGAGACCCGGATATCCGGATGTTTCAGCAAGGGTGATGTCATCGCGGGAGTCTTCTGCCAGAAGGGTGATTTCAGTATCGGTTATGAGCAGGGGCTGTGGCAATGCATCTGCGTTTATCCTCACGGTAGCTGCATACATTCTCGATCCTTGTCCGGAACCAACATTCCTGCTGATACGTCCGTCGGTGGTTATGAGCTGTCCGTTTTCGATAATGGTCTGCACACCGCCAACGACTGCACTCTGCTGAAAACCACCGGTTACGAGCTGAAGATCACCGGTTTGTGCATTAAGTCGTGCGGGCGTGGTATCAATATCAATTAGCTGACCATCGACGGTGGAGGGGATGCCAAAAACGGCCTCCGGAATGCCAGTTTGCCAAATTGTTTCGAAAGTACCGGCGGACTCATCATACTGAAAAAATGAAGCGGTAAATCCATCGGATTCTTCGCTAACGGTAAGTACGCCCTCATTCGTAAACAATGGCATGCCGGTGCCGGAAGGTAAATCAATGCGGCCGGATTCATCGATTCCGGATTCATCGTTTAAAGGAAAAGTTGTAACTGAGTTAAGACTCGGGACCAGCAAAAACGGAGTTCCCTGCGAAGAGGTATAAAGCGAAGGTGACTGTGGCCAGGCATAAAAAAGTCCGTCCATTTGCCCGTATCCCGATCCGATGTTTCCTTCATAAAGCAGGTTCACGGTTTCTGATGAAGCCGTTCTGGCGCGGAATGAAGAAACAGGGAGATTCTCAGAAAAATCGTAAAACTCAAAAAAGGTGCTGCTGCCCGTGTTGCTTCGGTTATTTGGGAAGGTGTCGTCAGCGAATCGGTTTTCATAGAGCACAATACGCCGGCCGGTTGGCGTAATCACCGTAAAGTCGTTGCCCGACCACCAGAAGTCGAACGGTCCGCCGTTGGAAAAGTTAGTGAGCCCCTGCGCCGGGCGGCCAATATCCTGAGCTCCATCGGCCTCCTGAAGCGCGATACCGCGTCTGTCAGGATTATTGTTGATGGCGTTGTCGTCGATTGTATTTCTGATGACAGCCTCATCGATGTGCCAGATGAGCATACCGCCGTTCAGGATGCGGTCGTCATCAGAGCCGATAATGCCGTCTTCACCAACATCGAGTCCGCCGGGAAGGCTCCAGTCGAAGTTGCTCACGTTCACAAGCACGCCTGCGGGAAAAATTTCGTCGTAATCGCTCTGATCTGTAGGCGAGAAGCGCTCTTCCTCGTTATCAAACGTTCGGGTTTCTATGGAGCCGTCAGGCAGGCGAAAGGTTAGCTCAACGCCTGTGCCGAGAGGATCACGGTGGCGGTTTTCAACCAGAAAGTACTCATCGGTTGAAATCCGGTGGCGGGCAACCCGCTCTGTTCCGCCAAGCCCTACAGCAGGAAGGGTGACGGGCTCATCATCATTTAAAGAAATATCAAACGGATTATCCCAGCCCATGTAAATGCGCTCCCAGGCGGAGGGAAGAGGCGGAAAAAGGCCATAGTAGGAGAAAATTCCGGCCCCGTCCATTAGACCGAACTGACCAATTCCTGATGCTCCGGTTTCGGTATTGAACAGATCTGGTATACCAAGAAAGCTGCCAACGTTGGCCGTCAGGATTCCGTTGATGGAGAGCTGAAGCACGATTTCGGCGCCGGTAACGTCTTCACCCCGTCTCGACTGCGTTTGCGGAAGGATGGCAGAGTTCGTAACGCGAGGTCCGCCCGGAAGCGGAATGCCGTCGAAGTCTGGTCCGGCTGATGAAGACAAACGGGTTATAGCACCACGATCCAGAAAAACGGAGGGTATATCCTGAGGGGTATTATCCAGAATTGTACCGACAAGCTCAATATCTCGACCGGCACCTGCATGAAATATTACAAACATGGTGCGATCCTGAGGCAGGAAGCTAAGATCCGGCAGGTTAGAATTGGCAACCATAGTCCAGGTATCATAAAATAAATCGCCCAGACGAAAATTTTCGCTGTCATCGGGTCCCGTGGGCGAATACTCTCGCATGGGTTGGTTCAGGCGGTAAACCTGCGGAAGAACCGTGTATTCAATGTCCAGCAGACCGCTTGATGCCTGCTGAAAATAGTTTACTGCAAAATCCAGATGGGCTTCAAAGTAGCCCTGATCGTGGGGCAGCGGATCGATAATGATATCGTCGCGCATCAGGTATTCCAGCTCGAATGTACCGTCTCCTGAAGTGAAGCGGTTGTCTTCAGGCTCAAACTCAACCATCACCGCGAGAATATGAATTGTGCCCTGTGAAATAGGATCGTTTAATTCAGCAGGCAGGCTGCTTAGCTCAGCGATATCAAATGGTTTGTAGGCAGGAAACGGGGTTGCCTGTTCCTGTGACTGTGCGAATGAGGAGCCGTAAATACAAAACAGAAGAATACCCGCAAGGGATATTCTTCTGCTAAGCTGGAAGAAATGGAGCATGAAAATGCTTATACGATGGAAAAATTAGGGACTTGTCAGAAATTCAGCAATACCGATAATCGGATGGTATTTGCCAAAGGGTGATCCTCCCTAATGGTATACAAATAGCTAAAATCGACACCAAACATATCGTAGCGAAGACCGGCACCAAATGTTAGGAACTGACGGTCACCATTGTTTGGGGCCTCATAAAAATAACCGGTACGAATCGCAAACTGCTGGTTGTACCAGTATTCTGCACCAATGGCGTACATAAACTGCTCGCCGAGCGGTACATCAATAAAATCTTGTCCGTCAAACCTGGTATAGGTATCCCAGGATCTGTACAGTGCTTCCATAACACCCATTGCCTGGCCTGCAGTATCGTTACGCGCCATAATTTTTGAGACATCACCGGCGAAAGTAATGGTGTTGAAACCCTGGTCGTCGAGGTCAATTTCGTATGCAACACCCATGCGCAGAAGGGTTGGAAGCGGATCACTCTGTGCATCATCGGTATACTGAATTGCCGGGCCTACATTAGAGAGGTTAATTCCAGCGCTGAACGTAGATGCGCGATCCAGAAAAACAAATTCGTTGCTGCGGTAGAGAGCAGCAAAGTCAAGTCCAACGCTTGTACCGGCTTTGGCTGTCTGTCCGCCAACATCGATATTTGGTGTAAGACGGCTGTAGATAAAGCGGAAGCCAGTACCGAGTGCCAGGTTATCAGTAACCTTGAAACCATAGCTTAAGCCCGTTGCAAGCTCATAGCTCGAGAAGCTGCGAAGCTCCCGACCGGTTTCGTCGGTCTGAATCTGCTCGCCAAGGTTGAGGTAAGTGATGTGACCGCCAATGGTACCAATACCTTCGATGTAGGTTTTACCTACCAGATAGTTGTAGAAAAGGTCGGTGTTGAAGTTAGGCAGCCAGCTGGCATACGTTAATGACAGCTGGGTTTCTTTTGGCTGCATAGCCAGTCCTGCGGGATTCCAGAAAACAGCGGATGCGTTATCGGCAATAGCCACGCCTGCGTTACCCATACCCGGAGTACGGGAGTCAGGCTCAATCTGCATAAAAGGGACTGCGGTAATACCTACCTGTGCAAAGCTGTATCCAGCGCCAAGGCAGACTAGCAGCATGCCCGTAAGTATTGATTTTGTTACTTGCTTCATATCTTCGTTTGTCTATGAGTTGTTAAATAAAACGTTGGTGTTCGGTATCGGCTGTTTTATAGACGTAAGGCTTAAATTAAGAATAGATTAGGTGTTTTGCGGGATATTTATCGAATGATTACAAGTCGTTCAATTTTTTCCTCTGTCATACGCCCGTTTGCTCCATCGGTACGTACGCGAAGATGGTATAAATAAGTTCCGGCTGCCAGACGGTTGTGGTCGTCGTCGCGGCCTGTCCATTCAAACATCTCCAGATTTCCGGTAGCAATCCGGCTTTCCCGGATTTGTGCGACGGGTCTTCCGGAAAGCGTATAAATACGAATAAACACATCCAGAGGCTGCCCCAGCGCCTGATTGTGTTCAAAAGCAAACCTTGTGAAGTTATTCATCGGGTTTGGGTAATTATACACGTTTCTGATCGTAAGTTCATCACCGCCGGATACATCAAAAAAGATTTCTGATTCCCCGACATTGTTGAAGACATCCCACACGCGAACGCTCATGGAATAGCTTCCGTCGCTTAGATTATCCAGTGGATACTCGATTTGTCCACGGGTGAAATCATCTAGCTCACTGGAATAGAAGTCATTAAGAATAAACGTTTGTTCCTGCTGTGGATTGTCCTGATTGCGTAATATACCGATTATTTCATGCCCCACACCGGCTCCGGTAGTGTTTACGCCACCTTCGCTAAATACGTTTACATACAGCATGGGATCAGAATTTACCAGCGATCCGTTCACAAAATTATCGTCGTTCAGGTAGACATCCAGCTCCGGGCCGTCAAAAATATTTTCAGCGTCTTCATTAATCCCGTTCAGGTAGAACTGGGAAAATGAGCCGGCTGCATCAGTTCGGGTAGGATTCACTCCATATACGTGTATACGCGCGAGCGAATCGGAATAAGCAATATCCTTAGGTACAATAAATTCAGTGCTGAATTCGCCATTGGTAATGCTTACCCGGCCGTTAAAAAGTACATCGTTCTGTACACGGAATCCGCAGCCTGGTAAAAGGTTACAGGTTACGTCCGGGTTGGGCAGAGATTCGAGACGGGAAGCATCAAATACGCGCACAAAGCCTTCACCATTAAACTGTGTATCGACCATCCCATTGGCATCGCTTACCTGACCGGTAATGCTTACACGGTCCAGCGATCGTATTTGAAGCGGGCCTTCGCTGAAGTCGCTTATTCCGTTGATACCAGTAATCTCGATTTTCTTTTCTGGAAGCCCCATGGTCATGGCCGGATCACCAAGCAGTACAAACTTACGGCTGTTGATGCGGTTTGAGTTGGCAGCCTCATTATTTGCTGCTACAAAGTTCTTGGTATTTTTGAACACCTGGCCAATCGTTTTATTGGTACCGTCAGGATTTCGCTCAACCATCTGCCGGGTAAGCTCGATATGCAGGGCAAAGTTGTTATCCTGACCCACATTCGGGCTGCTGCTGGTAAACACCACACGCGATGTTGTTAACGAAGCAACCGCCCCGCCGTTGGTGTGGTTTATGAGCTTTTCTGCACCTGAGAAGTCAACGTTATCATCATAACGCCCAAATGAACAGGTAGCCGTTACCATAATGAACGGTCTGTTCTTGTTGGTAAGCCTCGGAATATCCGACGACTGAAATAAGCGCTGCTGGGTGAGCTGCTGCTCGCTCCCGTGTCCGGAGAAGTGAAGGGTGAGGGTACCGTTGTTAATTTGATTTACCAGAGCCGTGGTGGCCTGTGGTACACGCTGGCCGGCCGGAGTGTTCTCAACCGGATAGCTGAACTGGTACAATTTGCGCACCCGGATTCCGCTGTCATCCTCATCGATAGTTTCGGCCGTGAAGTCGGCGTTGAATGTATGAAGATCGCGGTCGTTGCTTTGTCCGTTTACGTTATCATCAGCCGTGAAAGTAAAAAGAGTGCGCCAGTCGCCGGCCTGCTCAAGGTTTTCAAATGCTATTACCTTATCGACCATGTTGTTGGCCTGATCCAGATTTTGCACCGGGAAACGCCCAATCTGGATATCCAGACGGTTGTTCTGATCCTGACGTCTCCAGGACCCTTCATCATCACCTAAGAACGCAAAGAAATCGTCGCTGCCGTAGGTGTCGACTCTGGATAGGTTATCATTATCCACATAATGCTGAAAGTTGAAGACCAGGTTCTGCATGGGCGAACTTTCTATGCCTTTATAATCGAAGGTAGCGTTACCAAACAGAACGAGATATTTGGGCATTAGCTCATCATCCAGCCCTGCAAGATCATACAGGTACTTCATGAAATCGCGAATGGCTACGGGATCGGCTACTCCGCCGTTAAATTCATTAAAAATTTGTCTCTGGGTTACTATTAACGGGCGAAGACCGTTTCGGGCAGCGCGATAATCGGCAAGTCTCTGAGCTGCATCAACCATGGACTCATGAGTTACGATTATGTAATCCGGATAAAAATTAGTGCCGCTCAGATTCTGATTGGCAATCTGGCTTCCCATGGCCGGGGTAAGAAAACGTGTTGCAGCAATTAGTTGCCGCCCCGGGCTGTACAGGTATCGGGCCGACCAGTTGTTTCCGCTGCCTTCAGCAGGAATAAGAACCGGGTTCGCGGGGTTCGTAACGTCCATTACAAGCGGTGCCGAACTGAACCCATTAAAAACATAGCGCGCAATCTGGTTGGTGCTTTCTGAATTATCTGGCGACAAGAACTCCAGAATGCCGTTGTTCGGAGCCAGAAGACGGGTGGCACGTACATGTATAAAATCAACCCAGCCTCTGGAATCCGGTGAAGTAGGGCTATACTGAGCCTGAATCTGAATGCGGTCGTTCTCAAGATTCACATTGTTTAGTTGCCGGGTGATGTTACCCAGGTTGGCCGCACGCCCTGTGGCAGAAATAAGATTTGTTATAGGGGCTATGGTGATAGAACCCGCATTCTGACTGCCGCGTGTAAAACTAAACGAAGAAGAGGTTCTGGATCGTGCACCCATTCGTGCACGGAACTCAATATCGCTGCCTTGTACGAAGCCGGCCAGGGTATCTGTAAAAACGGTCTGATCCCGGAATTCAGGCGTAAAGAGCTGACCAAACCAAAAGGTACCAGATCGCTGCTGGGATTCGGGCATATATAAATCCTGCTCAAGCCACCTGAAATCACGGAATTGAGTAATGTCCTGCGTTACAGAACCGGAGGCCTGAAAAGGTGCAAGACGAAGGCCCTGCTCCTGGCCAACCGTAATGAACACATAGTTCTGAGTGTCGTAGGCGTGCAGGTTATGATCCCATTCCAGGGTGGAAGGATTAAAAATGCGCTGATTTATATCGTTTGCGTAAAAAACGACGGCATCTCCACTGCCAAAGTTTCCGTCCGACTCGCCTTCCACAATTACCGGTATCTGAGCGAATGACGGGCGTTCGTCGGCGTTGGCTTTTGGAAGCTCATATCCCGGGGTGCCCCAAACCTGGATATTTCTCGGATCGATACTATCGGTATTAATACCAAGATCTCTGAGGTAGGTTCTGTTTAGGCGATAGATGCCATTTTTGCCAATAGGAATACGGTACCATGTACCGCTGCTAAGCGGGTGTGACTGGGCGGACTGTGTTCGTGCAGCAGCTTCGGAAGCGCGGCGAGACCAGGTCTGATCGTTGTAAACGCGAATTCTGATGTTGCGAGCTACCAGGAAACTACTGCTGTCGTTCAGATCCTGGCGCGAAACATGCAGCATCAGCGTAGACTGGTACTGCTTTCTGTATTCGTGCACCGGACTTGCCGAAACGAGTGGCTCGGACGTAGATGGTATGATGGCCATCAGGTCTTCGTCTGAACCAATCTGTTGGTTCGCAAGCTGAGGACTGCTGGTTCGTACGATATCCTGCTGCAAAATTCTGTAGCGAAGTTCGCCTTCACGAGAAGGAACATTCAGGAATTGGGGAGCCGCAATTTTGAGGCTGTCGTTGCGATACTCGTAATCGGTAAACTCAGAGGTTTCCTGTATGATGCGAAACTGCTGTGCATGTAATTCGACTGATGCCAGTCCGGTTAACATCAACAGAATAAATGCGCGAAGTAAGATGTGCACGGTATTCAATTTCAGAGCGTGAATTAAAGGTTCTGCTTTGCGACGGAGAAGCTGAATTAAACTCAGTCTCCAAAATAGTGAAAGTAAATGTAAACAGTTATGTAACGTATGTCGCGATAAACCGGCTCTTTTTGAAAATTAGTGCTTAAAGATGGGACCGTAAAAATACCTTTACAACCCTATAAAAGCAAATGGATTAAATGAGTAAACCCTCTTCTTAGTACAATGTTCCCGCCGGTTAAAAAAAGATGTGCTTATTTCTTAAAAAAGCATCCACAAAAAATAAGCCCGGTCCTTTTTAAGACCGGGCTTAAATTCAGTCGGTTAGAAAAGGTTTAAATCATCTCAACCGTAATGGCAGATGCACCCCCGCCGCCGTTACAAATGCCGGCGCAGCCTTTTTTGCCACCAGTGCGCTTCAGAGCGTGCAGCAGCGTAACAATAATGCGGGCACCAGAGCAGCCAATGGGGTGGCCAATACTCACAGCTCCGCCGTGAATATTCACCTTGGCCGGATCAAGTTTAAGCAGCTGATTGTTAGCGATAGAGACTACAGCAAAAGCTTCATTAATTTCAAACAGGTCTACATCTTCGGTCGAGTAACCCGCTCTTTTGAGCGCGATTGGAATGGCATCGGCCGGGGCGGTCGTAAACCACTCGGGATCCTTGGCAGCGCTTGCCTGCCCTGTAATACGGGCAATAGGAGTGAGGCCAAGCTCTTTGGCTTTGTCTTCACTCATAACCAAAAGCGCTGCAGCACCGTCGTTTATAGAGCTGGCGTTCGCAGCCGTAATGGTTCCATCTTTCTGGAATACAGGGCGAAGTCCGGGGATTTTATCAAAGTTAACCCGGCTAACCTCTTCATCGGCTTCAACTTTGGTTACGTTACCTTTGCGGTCTTTTACGTTAATTGGAATTATTTCATCGTTGAACCAGCCTTCATTGGTTGCCTTTTGAGCTCGCTTGTAGGATTCGATAGCAAAATTATCCTGATCTTCACGGCCAATGTTCATTTCACGGGCTGTAATTTCGCCGGCGTTACCCATATGGAAATCGTTGTACACATCCCACAAACCGTCTTTAATGATGCCGTCTAAAGCCTGCGTATGGCCTAGTTTTGCGCCATTACGCTCTTTGGGAAGATAGTAAGGTACATTGCTCATGCTTTCCATACCACCGGCCACGATTACGTCGGCTTCGCCTGTCTGTATTTGGTTCACGGCCATCATCACAGCTTTCATACCGGAGGCACAAACTTTGTTGACCGTTGTGGATGGCGTGTTCTTATCTAATCCTGCTTTTAATGCTGCCTGTCTCGCAGGCGCCTGACCAATCCCGGCAGTGAGCACACAGCCCATAATAACTTCCTGCACATCTTTGGGTCTGCAGTTTGTTTTCTTAAGCAGACCGGTGATGGCCGCTGCGCCTAGTTCGGGCGCTGTGAAAGATGAAAGGCTTCCGCCAAATGACCCTAAGGGCGTTCTGTATGCGCCCACAATGACTACATTTTTCATAAATGATTTATTAATATAAGTTTATGTTATTTATAATAGATAGCTATTCTAGAGATCGGATTCGTCTCTCCAGGATCTCAGCTGCCAGTTATCGGTCGAATCTTCTCTGGCAAGAATGAAATTTACAGCGCCGTCGGTCCGTATTAAATCGGCCGCTTCAAGCACTACGGTTAAGTCGAATCTCCGGATTACCTGAGCCCGGTCTTTATCTGCGTTAACGTCTTGCGAAATAATATTATTCCACTGTATACGAATATCTCTGCTGTTAATAAAGAGACGGTAGGTACTGCTCATTTCCTCGCTGCGCCCCCAGCTGATATCCACATTGTTGTCGTAATCGCGGTAGGTAAAGGTAAAGTCCGATGCTATCAGCGGTCCGTAAAGCGTGGTATCGCGCAGCTGATAAGCATTTTGAAAACGGGTAAAAAAACCTTCAATAGTCGAAGGGTCACCCAGAAGTGTTTCAAACGGATCCCCCTCCTCGGCCCCCGGGGCAAATGGATTCCAGCATCCCAACCCAACAAGGGCCAGAACAGCCAACCCAAACCAGGTAAGTACAGGAGCTCGGTATGAGGCGGATTCGTTCAAATAGTTATATCCAATATTGTATGGCTTATAGTTCTAAACAGATTTGAAAGCTTTTTCAAGATCTTCTATCAAATCATCGCCGTCTTCAATACCAACTGAAAGGCGAATTAATGAGTCGTTCAGGCCGGCTTTTCTGCGTACTTCAGCAGGAATAGAACCGTGTGTCATGGTGGCCGGATGGCTTATCAGCGATTCCACACCGCCGAGACTTTCAGCCAGCGTAAACAGCTTCGTGTTCTTCATGAAGGTATGAGCAGACTCGATATCGTCTGTTTTCAGAGTGAAGGAAACCATCCCTCCGAAATCTTTCATCTGTTTTTTAGCAATTTCATGTCCGGGATGATCTTCAAAACCCGGGTAGCGCACGTTTTTGACCTTAGGATGATTTTTCAGGTGATGCGCAATCTTCCTGGCATTTTCGCAGGTCCGTTCCATACGAACTGCCAGCGTTTTGATGCCACGCAGCGTGAGGTATGAATCCATCGGCCCGGGTACACCGCCGGTAGTTTTAACCTGAAAGAGCAGGTTATCCATAATTTCTTTGTTGGAAGTTGCTACTGCTCCGCCAATTACATCCGAATGACCACCTAAATATTTGGTTGTGGAATGCATTACGGCATCAGCGCCGAGCTCGAGCGGACGCTGCAGGTACGATGATGCAAACGTGTTATCCACTACGGTCAGAATTTTTTTTGCCTTTGCCAAATCGGTCAGCGCCTTAATATCCACGATGTTCAACAGCGGGTTGGTCGGCGTTTCAATCCAAAAGAGCTTCGTTTCTTCATTGATGGCATCACGTACGTTTTCGATGCTGGTCATATCCGTAAATGTGAAACGAATTCCAAAAGGTTCAAAAACCTGAGTGAAAAGACGGTATGTACCACCGTATAAATCGTTGGAGGCAATAATGTGATCACCCGGACGAAACATCTTTATGATGGCGTCCATGGCCGCGCAGCCACTTGCAAAGCAGGCGCAGTTATCGGCTCCTTCCAGGCCGGCTATCATCTTTTCGAGTGCCGTGCGTGTAGGATTACCAACCCGGGCATAATCGTAGCCTTTATTTACATCAGGAGCTTCCTGCGCATAGGTTGAGGTTTGAAAAATAGGTGGCATTACCGCGCCTGATGTTTCTTCCGGCGCCTGACCTGCATGTATTACTTTTGAATTGAACTTCATTAAATATAGTGTCCTTTAATAGTAGAGTGATGAATCGCATCTTTATGCCCGCCGGTTCAGGCAGATTTTGCTGAAACCATAAAAAGACCAGACCAATACGAACCGCTCAATAGCGGTGTGGCGGGATGTCGAATCTTTATTTGTTAAGATACAAAGTTGAGTCCAGCTATTGAAATACTGTACAAACAGAACAGGCCCGTATCAGTTGAGATACGGGCCTGTTCTGTTAAACCTAAGCTAATTTTTGAAGCCTATAAAGCAGTAGCATTGGCACGGGCAATGCGGGCTTCATCTTCCATTTCAAGCAGATCATAAACATCTGCCAAAGCGAGCCAAACCTGCTGATTGGCAGGATCCTGCTCAGACAACAGTTCAAGGTGATTCAAACTTTGGTAGAGATGGTCAGCTATAGACAGCTCCCGCTCGTCGGAGGCAAGAAAAGGAAAATCGGCGTAAAGAGTGCTTAAACGTAAAGCAAGATTACGGTGGTACAGACCTACAGTCTGGTTTGCAAGCAGATGATCCTGATTGAGAACCAGCGCGGCTTCGAACTCAGACTCTGCAGCTCTGAGATCCGCCATGGCAGAATCGAAAAACTGTTCGTTTTCGTCCCGGTTGTTGCTGGAATTGATTTCATTAAGCGTATCCATTGCGCTCAGCGCAAGTATACGCCCGTAGCCAAGCTTGCTTTCCACAGTTTGTGCATCGAGACGGCTAAGTCGTTCAAGTATTGCAAATGCTTCATCGGCGCGGTCGAGTTCCAGCAGAGCGTTAGCGAGCCCCCTTCCGGAGTTGATAAGCCCTTGTCCGTCGTTCCATGATTCATAAAGCACTGGGACAGCTTTTTCAAATTCGTACTCCTGTACGTACAGGTATCCTAAAGCGGCAATATGCCTGCCGGCAGCAACGCCGTTTTGGTACATGCCTTCCAGGGCTGAGATAGCCAAATCTGTTTCGCCCATTTCGTAGTAGAGCTCAAAGAGCATGTCGTAAACACGAGGCTCATCTGAACGGATAATTCGGGCATTTTCAAGATGCGAAGCAGCCGTCATGCGACTGGAGTTATCAAGATACTCTCCGCTGGCGAGGATGTTTTCTGCAGCGTCGTCTTCGGCCTTGAACCTTTCCGAACGAAGCTCGGAAGAGCGACTGTAGATTTCGTTTTGCTGCTCAGAATTTGCCGTTTCCCGGGCTTTTTGGAGAGCTTCAATCATATCTGTGTAAAGACCAGAGCGATCCGCCGGCTGGTAATTGCGAGACATCTCGGCTATAATTTCGGCTTTAAGCAGATGGGCTCCGGCGTTATCCGAATTTTCTGATGTGGCTCTGTTGGCTGCTCGAAGAGCCTCGGATAGGTTATCTCCTTGTCGGAGATTTTCAGCCCTGTCGATATGAGAGGTCTGAGAACAGGCAAAAAAGAACCCGAAGGCCATGACAAGCACAGCCATTCGGGTGAGTTGATTCAGCATAAATGTAGTTATAAAAAACGTATGTAGTGTTTAAAGGCCAGCTTTTTGAGCAGCTTCTTCGGCTTGTTCGGCCATTCCAAGTCTGGTATACACCTGGAAAAGCTTCAGCCAGTTGTCTTCTTCTTCGGGCTCGAGCTCGGCTGTTTTTTCATAGAACGGAAGTGCCGCTTCAAAGAAGTCACGGGCTCTCTGCTGATATTCTTCGTTGTCAAGATCCTGAGTAAACAGGTTGTTGAGTTGATCGAGCAGGGCAAGGCCTCGGTTTTCGTTTATCGCGCCAAGAGTATAAGTGGTATTTGGCTCGTTCGGGTCGAGCTCATAAGCAATCATAAGCTGCTCTTCGGCACGTTCAGCGATATCAAAACGGATATCATCGATACGGGTAATCTCTTCCTGGATTTCGTCCATTTCAGTTTCCAAACGTCCGATCTTAGCCATATCCGGTCTTGAAGCACGTGCTTCTTCGCGAAATTCGGAATTAAGGTCGAACAACCTGTCGTAGAGTTCGGCTATTTCATCAGTCATGTTCAGGTACTCCTGATAAATCTGAGTGCCGAATACAAGACGGTATTGCGCATTCTCCGGATCACGCTCGATCAGGTCTTCAAGAATTTCCATGGCTTTTTCATTTTCTCCGGCCCGGAAATAGATGTTAGCTTGCTCCTGGATAAAGAAAATTTCATCAGGAAAGATAACTGATGCGCGTTCCAGCAGAGACAGACTGCCAGCCTCATCTTCATTTACCTGATAGAAAAAAGCCAGTCGCTGGTATCGGGTAAGGTCTTCTTCATCAGCCTGGTCGATTGCCTTTTCCATATAGTTTATGGCGTTATCCACATCATCCATCATGAAATAGAGCTCAGAAAGTGCATCCAGATTCATGGTGCTGTCTGGCATTACGGCATGAGCATTGTATACATGGTGGATGGCCGTCTGAAGTACTTCCGGTGGATTTTCGGCTTCAAAATCGATACCGCCTATACCCTGAGAGTACTCATCCTGCCAGCGTGCAACAAGCAGAGATATGGCAGACTCAGCTTCATTTGAAGTTATTTCCTGTGCTCTGTAAAGCTCATCGGCTTTTACCATATTTTCGCGCGCAGAACGTAAGTCGTCGCGGCGCTCGGATACGGGCTTATCTTCGGACATTTCGAGATGAGCAGCGCCGATGTAGAAAAATGCATCAGCATTTTCAGGATTCTCAACGAGAGCCCGGTTAGCTGCATCAATCACGCCCTGGTAATCGGCGTTTCTGAGATTGAGTTTAGCTGATTCAATATTAGGATCACTTGCACATGATGCCAGAATCGCGGCAATAAGCACAGCAAGTGTGGTGATCTTGAAGTTAAGTTTCATGACTGATTATTTAATTTATCGTCTAATAAACGTTACAGTATTTTTGCAAACAGTAAGGTAATGATAGCTGAAGCCTCACGCAATATATGGAAAGAATCATTATGTTATGATATCAGGGCCTGAAAGCGGATTAATCAATCAGGCAGATCCGTTAAGTTGTGCAAATCAGATTCTAACGCTTTCATTAAGTCACTTACACTTCAGCGTGTTTTTATACACAACGTTAAAGCACGAACATTAATTATTTGAAAGGGAATAAATAGATGGAACACGAACTCATCCATACATCTCAGGCACCAGAAGCCATTGGGCCGTACTCACAGGCAGCAACTCATAACGGAATGGTGTACTGTTCCGGCCAGATTGGGGTCGATCCCGAAACAGGTGAGTTTGCAGGGGCGGATGTAAATAGTCAGGCAGAGCAGGTTATGCAAAACCTGGAAGCCGTGCTGGAAGCAGCAGGTTCGTCCTTCAGCAAGGTTCTTCGCTGCACCATCTTTCTGGAAAACATGGAAGACTTTGTTACCGTTAATAAGATTTATGGTTCGCGCTTTCCGCAAAATCCACCCGCGAGAGAAACCGTTGCAGTACGTACGCTGCCTAAGAATGCGAAAGTGGAAATCAGCTGTATAGCCTATATATAGAGCTGTTTTATGCGATCAGTGCGTAAACGTATGGGTAAATTCCGATACGTTTCCGGCACGATCCGATAGTTCAAGGGTGATGGAGTTTCTGCCTCTAACGGGTTCAAAGCCAGGTAAATAATAGGTGAGCTGATGCCCGAAAGGGTCGTACTCGGCTATGCCGCGAATCCCGTTTACTTTGAAAATCGCATTGTTGAAATCGAGTCCGGTTTGCAGATCTACCGCACGTACGCTCACAAACCACCGTTGATCTGAGTTTCTTCTCCAGAGGCGCGGTCTGCTTATTTGAGGAGGTGTCGTGTCGGCAGCAACAACGAACAGACCAAATCCACGGGCCTGGGCGTTTAACTGGTTCCCTTCCACGGTTGTGGACACGGCCGAGCGGGCACCATTTCGCTCATTCACGTAATAAAGGCTCAGCTGTTGGTTATCGGCAAGACTGTCTGCAATCGACATACTCAGATGGAAGCTTTGCTGGAGAGGTTCATCACCCGGTGCCAGACGAACGAAGTCCTCTCCATTACGGGTAAACCGTGTCGCGTATACATAAAGAGTGTCGAATACAGCTGCTTCTGGAAATTGTAACCGCATGCGATGAGCCGGAAACCGAAGTTCGGTCTCACGTCCCGGAAGCACACGGTTTAGAGTGAAGGCACCGGTTTCCTCGCTGCTTATTTCCACAACTTCACCGGATAAAGGCGCTGTCTGTCGGTTGTTCAACGATTCGTAGTTGTAAACCGGGCGTCCGAAATCACCACGACTTCGGATGCTAAGTTTTTGAACGGCTCTTCCGGCAGGACGTATCCAGTGTTTATTCCATTCAAAGTGGTCGTGCGGAGGACTGGTTCGTTCCGAAAAGGGGGCTGGTGGTGATACGGCTCCTGCTTTGTATACAAAACGTACTTCTGGCGTTTGATAAGCGGGTTTTTCAGGTACACGTATTTCGAGAGAGGCTGTTGCCTTGTTGCCGTAAAAATCAAGAGCTGTAATATCTACTTTATGCGTGCCGGGTTCCAGGTGAAGCAGACCGTCGCCTAAATCCCGGTTATAAAACGGCAGGGTATTAGTTGGTAATATATGAAGACGCTGGTACCCGGCACGGCGCTGCTGAAGAATAGGAAATACACGGTCTATTAACATCTGCCGGCTCTGGCCCATATAGAAACTGTCTGCTCTTGAATGGAATAAGGGCTCGCCATTCACTTTCATTTCGAGCTCATACACAGCGTAAACATTACGGCCGTTATCGGAGCGATCGCTGGCATTAACGGCCAGGCCTATGGTTCCTTCAGCATCAATACGGCCAAAATTAAAGTGATTCCCGCTGCGTGATGGCGTTCTGGTTACCATTTCTGCATTCCCGTTTATGAGCGCATCACCACTTTTGGGTACTATCGCAATAGAAGAAAAGGTCGGAGGCACGCTGTCTGCAATATGGATACCAGCCAGCATGGGATTGAAGGCTGCATTGTTTGGAGAGCGCAGTTCAAAATGCAGGTGGGGCGGGCCAATTCCGGTAGAGCCGGTGCGGCCGATCAAATCACCCTGGCTAAAATGCAGATTGTATTCTGTCATAATTCGGTCGAAGGAGTGCTCAAATGTCTCAAACCGAAGCGAATCCACAATGGCTCTTATGCCGGGCTCGAAGTCCTGCAGGTGTGCGTAGACTGAATATGAGCCGTCATCGTGCTGCAGATAGATTACATTTCCGTACCCGTGCGGACTAATACCAATTCTAAACAAAATTCCATCCCGTGCAGCGTATACTTCGTAGCCTTCACGGCCCCAGGTGCCAATATCGGCAGCCGCATGGAAGTGTGCCGATCGCGTTTCTGCAAAAGTTGCTGAAAAATAATCGCTGGCATCGGTCGGCCATATGTAGGTGGCCGACGGGTCGATGTAGTGCGGAAAATTGGTATCGGTTGTTCGCTCCTGTGCGACGGAAACGGTCGCGCTAAAGAGCAGAGCAAGGGAAAAGAAAAGCAGTCGCTGCAGCACGTGTTCCTGAAAAGTTAAAGCGTTGTAAGGATTTGTTGAGTGTTTGCCTCAGGTAAACGATAGCAACCGGGTTTTAATACAGGGACGTATCAGATTTCCTTAACTGAAACGCTCAGTCGGCTCAGGTTATTACCGAGGGTAGCAACAACTTCATCACCATCACTTAATGGACCAACGCCGGCTGGGGTTCCTGTAAATATGAGGTCGCCTTCATGTAGCGTTACAAACTGTGATATGTAGCTGATTAGAGCCGGAATGGTGAAGATCATGTCAGCGGTGTTGCCATCCTGTTTGATTTCGCCGTTCACGCTGAGTTTTACAGACAGATTATGAGGATTCGGTACAGCTTCGGCAGGGACGAAATTGCCTATTGGTGCAAAGGTATCCATACCTTTGGCCAGTGTCCATGGGTGGGATTTCTCCTTTAGCGCCGACTGAAGGTCTCGTGCAGTAACGTCGATTCCGATTCCGTAGCCAGAAACGAACTCCATTGCTTCATCCTCACTAATGTAGCGGCCGAATTTGCCAATGGATATAACCATTTCCGCTTCATAATGAACACTTTGTGTGAGGTTAGTCGGGATGATGATTTCACCGCCGTCGAATGTGATTGTATTTACCGGCTTTGTGAAAACAACGGGAAGAGCAGGCAGCGGGTTGTTTAACTCTTTGGCATGGTCGGCGTAGTTTCGGCCAATGCAAAATACGGAGTTAATTGAATGTTTAAGCGAAAGACCCGGGATTTTTATATTTCTCATGTGAAAATGATAGCTGATTATAAGCACAAATTGAAAAAGCCCCAATGTACGGGACATTGGGGCTTAAAAAAAGAGTCAGCAGTCGAAATTTTTCGTCTGCTAAAACAAAAACTGATGTATCAGGCTTCTACAGATACAAACTTGCGCTTGTTGCGTCCTGTTTTGAACGTAACAACGCCATCTTTGGTAGCGAAAAGGGTATGATCTTTTCCAAGACCTACATTCTCACCCGGATGGATTTTAGTACCGCGCTGGCGAATAATAATATTGCCTGCAATAACGTACTGGCCGCCGAATTTCTTAACGCCTAAGCGTTTGCTTTCCGAATCGCGACCGTTTCTACTGGAGCCTTGACCTTTCTTATGAGCCATTTTATTCTGCTTTTAAAGGTTAAACCGTAATGGAGTTGATTGTGAGCTGGGTAAGATGCTGGCGATGGCCATTTTTCTTCTGGTACCCTTTGCGGCGTTTTTTCTTGAAAACGATAACTTTGTCGCCTTTCAGATGCTGGCTTACGGTTGCTTCAACTTTTGCAGAGTCGACAGCAGGTGTGCCAACCGTTATATCAGAGTCATTTGATACAAGCATTACACGATCAAATGTTACAGTAGCGTCTGCATCTTCAGATAAACGATCTACAAAAATTGTATCGTTTGCTCTTACTTTATATTGATGGCCGCCAATTTGTACTATTGCGAACATAGTATTGAATAAATTCGGTATTAGATTTTTTATTACTAGCTTAGAAATATAAGGACAATTACAATTAGTATCAAAGGCTGTTTCATTCCTTTTTTACTGCTGTGCCTAGGCAGGGTTTCGGCTATTTTGTGTTATATTCATTAGATATTAATGCCGGTCTCGATAAACCGGAACGAGTTTCAGTATTTATTAACAACCAATAAACGAATTTGATATGAGTAACTTACCGGATTTGCACAAGCAGGCAATGGCCATGAAGAATAAGCGCAGGATGCGCTACGACGGTGGCCGTGCGTGGATAAAAAATGGCCAGCTGCACGATGCCGTTAAATCTGCTTCGCTTACGGTTGAGCGGAATCCCGATCGTGAGGTCATTACTCTCAAGGCACTTAAGCCTGCTTCCGCTGCGGAAAATTAGAGACAGCGATAATCTTTTGTACTATTTAAACGTCCGGCGGTTTAACCCGCCGGACGTTTTCTGTTTGATGCAGTTCGGCTTAGTACAGAGCCATCGAAAAGCGCCGGCGCCAGGCTAAGGTTGCCGGATGTTTTTCACCTAAGAGATGGAATATAGCAATACATGCTTTTCGGGCTCCGTCATCATCAAGCGCACGGTCTATCATTACAATGTTAATGAATGCTTCAAGCGCCTCTTCAAATTTTTGGTCAAACAGCAATTTGGCAGCTTTCACGTAAGTATCGGCAAGCTTGCCATCTGCTCCTTCAAGTTTCTCTGTCCCGGCTGCTTTATGAAGTCTCTTTACCGTTAAGATGCTCTCTTTTTCCATCTCGTACTTAATAGGCTCAGTGGCAGACTCCACAAGCTTCAGTGCCGTGTCGGCGTCTGAAGGCAACAATAGCATTGCAAGCTGTACTTTATTCTCATCGCTTGTTTTGTCTTCTTCGTACGCTTTTTTTGCAGCCTCCAGCGCTGATGAGCGATCGCCTTTCTCAATGAAAGATTCGATACTATCCTCTTCGGCTTCATCATTATCTTCGCTGCCTTCTATTTCAGGAAGATTCGTTTTGAGCCATTGCTTAACCTGCGTTTCCGAGAGGGCGCCCTCAAAAGATCCCAAAACTTTACCCTTATATAGCATGCGAACTGCCGGAATACTGCGAATCTGGAACTGCGACGCAATCTGCTGGTTTTCCTGTTCATCTACATTAATCTTTACAAACTTCCACCGGCCTTTAGCTTGCCCTGCCAGTTTTTCAAGAATGGGTCCCAGTGTCTTACAGGGCCCGCACCACGGAGCCCAAAAATCTATTACTACCGGGATTTCAGCGCTTGGTTCAAGCAGGTCTGTGCGGATATCTTTTAATTCGTAATCTGCCATAAAATTTTATCGATGTATTTCTCAATTCAAGTTTGAACGTAAAGATACGGGGAATGCCCCGCTTGTGCTACTGGTGCAAAACACAACAAAAAAGGGATTCAGTATAGAAACCGAATCCCTTGGAGTAATTTAATGGTGCTTAAATTAGTTAGGCTTTTGGCGGTAAATGCCTGAGCGGTTTACGTGGCCGATATATTTACCGAGAATGCGAACCTCCTCAAAAACATCGGGCTCAATATAGATGTCTTTGTAGGCATCGTTGGCTGGCTCAAGCCGGAGTCCGTTTGGACCATAATAAATGCGTTTGAGGCTGGTTTCGCCATTAAACAGTACGGCGCCAATGTCTCCGTCTTTTACGTCGTCGTCCATGAGCAGAACGAAATCGCCATCCATTACGCCAGCATCGCGCATGCTGTATCCGCTTACACGTAGCGCATACATTTTGTGGATTCCGGGAAACAGGTGCTTCAGCGTGATTACGCCCAGATCTGCTTCGACGGCTTCCTGCAAATAACCGGCGGCGATTATACCGCGAACGGGAATGCCTTCGTCATTCACTTCGGTGTTTTCCGTTTCCTCGGTAAGGACGTACTCGTTATCGTCAGTTTTTGTGAGGTAGCCTTTCTTAACGAGTGCCTGCAGATTTTGAGTTACGCTGTTTGGCGACTTAAAATGAAATTCATCTGCAATTTCGCGATAAGTTGGCCATATATCATGCTCATACAGATAGTCCCGGATAAATTCGTAAAACTGCTTTTGCTTACGTGTTAGCTGATGCTGATCCATGCTGTTTGGGTTACGTGGGCTCACATTGTTTATACATATATGTAATATATGAAAGCCTTAGTAATTCACAAACGCTTTCGGCATTTATTTTTTCAGGGCTTTAACCAATCAAAGTACATGAAAAAATAGCCGGAGAAACCTTCTGGCATATTTCCCACTCAAAAATCAGCAATCAGCAATCAGATATCAGAAATCCCTGACCCATCACCCTTTCCCAAGCTTAATTAGCCGGCTATAGCTTGTTTGATTTCCGACGCGATGGCCTGAGCCTTATCCATGGTATCACTTTCTGTATATATCCGGATGATGGGCTCCGTGTTGGATTTTCTGAGGTGTGCCCAGCCTTCATCAAACAGGATTTTAACGCCGTCGGTAAGGTCGGGATTCCGGTCAGCGTATTTTTCTTTGATGATACCCAACGCCTCATCGGCATCGATATCAAGCAGCTGGATTTTGTTTTTTGAGATGAAATAATCGGGTAGGCTGTCGCGGTACTCGGCTGCAGAAAGGCCGGTGTTTGCCATATGCTGAAGCATAAGGGCTGTTCCGAGCAGGGCATCGCGGCCAGCGTGCAGGTCGGGCAGAATTACGCCTCCGTTGCCTTCGCCCGAAATTACGGCACCTTCAGCGCGCATCTTCTTAACGACATTGATTTCTCCAACGGCCGAGCGGTGACACTTCACGCCGTACTTATCAGCAATGAAATCGCAAATCATGGATGATGAGAGGTTCGTGCAAACATCACCTTTGTTATGGCGCAGGTAAAAATCAAAAGCGGCGGCCTGAGTGTACTCTTCGCCGAACAGGCGTCCGTTGTTGTCTACAAACGCCAGACGATCGGCATCGGGGTCGGTCACCA
>PWID01000347.1 GCA_003555145.1 Balneolia bacterium
TGCCGGTAAACTCGCTCCAAAACAAGGTATAGGCCAGAATAGCGTAGTAATTTGTTTCAAACTTCTGCTGGTACAGAAATTCCACTCCGTAGGTGCGTCCACGGCCATCGGAGACAATGTCTTCGTTGCCGAGCACCTCAAAACCGCCTCCCAGATTCGCCAGACTCACGCCTTCGGCAATCGAAACGGGGTAATCATCATACAGCTTCAGGAAACCCTCGATGCCGAACTTAGTGCTGGATCTCGGGAAATATTCCATTCCGAGCGTTAGGTGATCAGACTGTATGTATGATGCGCTCTTATTCACAAACTCGCCCCCCGGCTTAAAGCCCAGCAGGTTGAGCGGCGGCTTTTTGTAGTAGCGGCCAATAGAGGTGTTCAGGCGCCAGCGGCCGTCATCATCGAGGCGGAGGCTGGCTGCTGCGCGGGGCGAAAGGGTGCGCCAGATTTCGTTTCCGGTATCGGTGAAGGTGTTGCCGTCGAAGCGGACACCGGCAGAGAGATCAACCCTGCCGTCGAGTACGGGACGCGCCCACTGCAGAAAGCCGCCATAGCTCAGAAAGCTGAGCTGATCGTCGAAGCTTACTCCGGTATTGTCGTCGAAGAAGTCGTTTTCAAAACGGTTCCACCTCAGGCTAATGCCTGTGTTCCAGGTGCTTTGCTCTCCAAAATAGCGCAGCTCCGTGCGGGCGGTGTTTCTCCACTCGGCTGACTTGTTGCGTGAAAAAAGATCTTCCTGGTTCTCGTTATCCCGAAACCTGCTGAAATCGTTAAAAAACCAGCTGCTGCTCACGCTGGTGAGCCAGAATCCGTTGCCGCTTGCCAGACGACTGCGCCAGCCCACGCCCGTGGTGTTGGTCTGCTGTTTGATAACCGGAACCTGCTCCAGAATCGCCTGCTGATTAGGATCGGCATCGGATGGCACGTTAATTCGAAAATCGTCAATGGAGCCCACACCGGTTAGATAGATGTCGTTTCGCCCGTCGATCCGATGATTTATTTTGTACTGATAATCCCAATAGTCGGGAAGAAACGGGAGGTCAATTAGCTGAAAAAGAAGCTGCAGATACGAGCGGCGGATGGAGGCGATGTAGGTGGTATTGGAAGCGGAGTCATCACCCTTAAACAACGGACCCTCGCTGGTAAGAGCGGCCTCGCTTGCGCCAATACGGAAGTTGGTCCTGAACTCCCGGTCGTTACCCGTTCGCTGATTAAACTGAAGCACCCCGGAAAGCGCGTTCGAATAGCGCGCCCCGAAAGCACTCGTGCTCAGATCCACGCCATCAAAAAAAGACACGTTGAGCAATCCTGCCGGTCCGCCCGCGCTGCCCTGAGTCGAGAAATGATTTATGGTCGGAATTTCAATCCCATCGATGTAATAGACGTTTTCATTGGGCGCGCCACCGCGAATAATTACATCATTGCGGAAACCCGTTACAGAACCTGACACACCAGGCAGCGACTGCACAACTTTGGCAATATCGCTGTTTCCTGCCGGATAAGTAGCGATTTCCTCCGGTGAAAGACGGGTGAATGAAGTCGGGCTTTCAACCGGCGTACGGAACGGTTCGGATACGGAAAACACCCCTTCATCCAGCTCCTCACCGCTCGGCTCCAGCTCAAAATTGATGTCCCGGTTGCCGGCCGAGCGCACCGAAATATTGATTCTTCTCTGCGGCTCGTAGCCCACATAAGTCACAACCACGGTATAATTTCCGACCGGGATATCACGGATGGTGTACTCACCATTCTCGTTGGTACTGGCGCCCCGGCTTGTTCCTTCCAGGCCAACGTTGGCAGCTATGAGCGGTTCACCCGAGCGGGCATCGGTCACCCGCCCTGATAAGGTGCCGGTCGACTGGGCAACGAGCGTCTCAGCAAACGCAAACAAGAAAATTAGCAGAGATAAACTGAGGATTTTTCGAATCATGATGTGATGATTTTTTATACAAATGATGGCTTTTGAATTAATGCATGTTCCAACCGATGGTCTTGCTAAAACGTTCAGGCAGATGGGGTTTCGGAACGCATCATCCTAAAACTCCTGAGCGTTTCCCCTGAGTAATGAATGTTATATATTCGATTATAGTTAATTTATTTCACGAGGGTGGTGATCCATATAGCTATCACCATAAATTACCAACTAAATACGAGGGATATGACAAAGATCTTACTGTCTTTTATTGTGATGGCATTGGTTTCCATCACCGGAGCACAAGCACAGCAACACGATAATTCCGAACCGCTTGCAGATCAGCTTACCGAAAGGCTTAAAAGTGATGTGTTTTCGCTGGGTATTTTATCCCAGTCTGTATTCACTTTTTCATTCGATGACGACAACTTCAATGGAGGTCGGGCATTCGATCTTGGAGCACAGCGCGTGGATATGCGCGGCACGCTCGACGGTCAGTTTACCTATCGCATGCAGATGGATTTCCGCCGGAACACAAGTATCATGAATGCCGAAGTAGGGTATAAATACTCCAATAAATTCCGGGTAGTCGCGGGTGCATTCAAGCCATTTACCAGTATCGATCTGGATCCGGGGCCCGGCGACACCGACTTTCTGAACCGCGCACAGCACGTAGGCGCTATGATGAACTCCCGCGAAATCGGGTTAACGGCGCTTGGCGACGGGGAGAATTTCAGCTACCGAATTGGAATGTACAACGGCACCGGCCTGAGCCGCCAAAACGACAACCGCTTTATGTACACAGGTCGTTTTGCATATAAAGCCGATCTGGATGGTGGTCTGTTTGAGGGCGGGATTACTGCATTTTACGACATGACCAGAAACAGCCCGGTTGGCAATTCCGGCCTCAACTCCGTTGAAGACCGGGTGCTCTACGGCGGCCATGTTAAATTCGACAGCGATTCCTTCTTTGCACGCGCTGAGCTGCTGCAAACCCGTTTCGATGCCGTTCAGTTAGCCGGAGAAGAAGAAACCATAACCGGTTTTTTCGGAACCCTGGGCTATATTCTGGATGAGAAAAATGAAGTCCTTGGCCGTTTCGATCATCTCGGCTACGATCTGCTGGACACAAATACTAATCTGTTTACGCTGGGCTGGAATCATCAGGCCACGCGCATGTTCAGCTTTGGCGTAAATCTGCTTATCGAGACCAACGATGATGACGATAATCGAGCCGGGCTATCCGGGCAAATGCAGTTCCAGTTCTGAATCAGGATGGCCAGGATTTTAAGATGCTCAGGATGGATCTGAGCATCTTATCCGGTTCATCTTTACATCCGGGCTATCCAGATTCTCCCCCCCCCAACTTAGAACGGCCAGGATTTTTGGATGTTCAGGATTTTTTATAGCTGCTACCGAAGCCCCACATCCGGTTCATCCTCTCATCCGGGCTATCCTGATTTAACAATATTTAGAATTAAATACTTTCTTAAACTGCAGCCGTATTGCGCCGAAATTAATCAACAGGCCTATTGGCTTGTCGAAGGCTACTAAATAGTTTTTAGCCTGAGCCAAATGAACATCTTCGAGGTTAATGGTTGCTTTTAACTCGACCACAATATCGTTCTCAATAATAAAGTCAGCTCTGCGAGCACCCACGGGTATTCCTTCGTAAAATATCTTTTGTTTGGATTCACGAGCAAAACTTAAGCCAATTCGTTCGAGTTCTATAGCAAAGCATTTTTGATAAATCTTTTCCTGAAATCCATTTCCCAACACGTTGTGCACCTTCATGGCGCACCCATTTATTTTGTATGTGATTTCATCATAATTGTTCATGATGCTTGGATTAGTTAAATAGACTTAACAGCAAAGGCCAACCTACTGTTGACTCAACAATTTGTAATTAATCATTTTATCCATCATTCTCAAGATTGCTACGAGTATTTATAATAGTTCATCTTTCTGGATCAGGATGAACAGGATTTAAGGATTTCCAAGATATATTTGAGCATCCTATCCTGTACATCCTCTAATCCGGGGCATCCTGACTCACAGCTCCACGCCGAATACGAAGCCCATCATCAGATAAATGGCTACGGTTATAACGCCAACCATTATCAGGTTGAGGGCGAAGCCGGCACGGGCCATTTGCGGGATGCTTACCAGTCCGCTGCCGTATACAATGGCGTTTGGCGGCGTCGCAACCGGAAGCATGAACGCGCAGCTTGCGCCTATTGCGGCCGGAATGGCCAGCACCATAGGATCGTAGCCCATCATAATGGCGACCGATGCAAGTATCGGCAGAAAAGCTGCAGCCGTGGCAGTGTTACTGGTTATTTCAGTAAGGAATATGATGATCGTAAGCGATATCAGGAGCAGCACAAAAATAGGTATAAAATCCAGGTGGCTAATTGATGTGCCTATCCACTCTGCCAGACCTGTACTGGTTATAGCTGCCGCCAGGCTGAGACCACCGCCAAACAGTATGAGCACTTCCCAGGGCAGACGTTTGGCATCATCCCAGTTGAGGACGAATTCAAACTTCCGGAAATTAATGGGCAGCATAAACATAAGCACAGCACCGGCTATTGCAATACCGGTATCCGAGATGTTAGGGATAATGTCCTCCAATAGCGGACGTATAATCCACAAGGTTGCTGTAGCCACAAATACCACGGCCACCATTTTCTCCTCGCGGGTCATAGGACCGGCGCTTTCAAGCTCTTCCTTGATGACGTCATCGCCGCCGGGAATTTCTTTAATCTTAATAGGATAAAGCACTTTGGTAAGCATCACATAAACCAGCGGAAGCGCAATAATTACGATTGGAATACCGAGCATCATCCACTGCGCAAAGCCGATATCCACGCCATAGTTGTCGAGCATATAACCGGCCATCAGAGCATTGGGCGGCGTTCCGATTAACGTGCCTATGCCGCCCACGTTGCAGGCATAGGCCAGGCAGAGGAGCATCACCATACCAAAGTTAGTCTGTAGCTCACCTTTGGAAATATCTTTTTCCCGCTCGACAAGCCGGATGATAGACAGCGCTATGGGAAGCATCATCATAGCGGTCGCGGTATTGCTCACCCACATGCTCAGGAAGGCCGCCGACAGCATGAAGCCAATAATTACCGATGAGGGTTTTGTACCAACGAGCATCACAATATTGAGGGCCATTCTGCGGTGCAGGTTAGTGCGCTCAAGAGCCAGCGCAATAATAAAACCGCCCATAAACAGATAAATGAGCGGGTTGGCGAACGGACTCGTAGCATCTGCCACGGAGCCTACTTCTAAAACAGGAAACAGGATGATGGGCAGCAGCGCCGTGGCGGGAATCGGAATGGCTTCGGTAACCCACCAGATAGACATCATTGCGGCCACGCCGGCCACGTTCCACGCCTCGGGAGTCAGACCCTCGGGCGGGGCAGAAAAGTAGACGAGCAAGAAAACGGTCGGACCGGCAAACAATCCGATTTTATTAGATAAAAACCTGATGCGCTGCTTCTTCTCTTTGGTCATAACATTGTCCCCTCTGCACGAAGCTTAGATGACTAATCACCCGCCGGTTACAGATTAAACGTGAAGGATATCAAACACATTAACCGAACTACTGCTGTTATTACAATAAGATACAAAGCCCGCAAACCAATTGCCTCTTAGCAGTGATAAACATATCCGCTTAGAGGAACTTTTGGGCATCAGAATCTGTCTGTTTTTACTACATAGGAAATCTTGCTGTACCTTAGCCCCAAACTGAATGATATCAGAACATACTATGAAATCTTACCTTTACATCGCTTTTGTAATTATCATTCTTCTGCTTTTACAAGCCAGTGCTTTTGGGCAGCAATCTCTTCACCTGCATTCGGCTGAGCAGCATCCGGGTTTCCAATCTCTTTCCGCATTTAATTATGAGTCAGACCTGGCTCCTTTCGAGCTGCGGAATAAAGCCATAAAAATCGAATTTGATGCTCTTCACTCTTTGAAAGAGTCAGTAAATAATAGCATAAATGTTTCTTTGTTCGATGATGAAGCCATCACGTTTGAGATCACCAGAAGAAGCAGCTTCGGCAATCGGTCGGAGGCCGTAATTTCCGCATCAGCCGACGGCAGCCCTGTTTATATGATTGGTGCATGGAAAGGTGATCGTTATGCATCCAACATTATGGACTACCAAACCGGTCGCTTCTACACCGTTCGCTTTAATGCTGATATTGGAACACACCTGCTTAGCGAAATAAGCTATGAAGAAATGAACGTGCTCGAATGCGGATTATCTCACACTACTGAAGAAGTGCAGCTTCAGCTCATGCAGAGTGCCAAAAATAAACTCTCTGATAGCAGCCCTCCACTGCCCCTCATACCTTCCGAAATTCTGAATAATACAACTGCAACTATAGACGTGATGCTCATCCACACCCCGCTGGCCAGAGAATGGGCAGATGTAAATGAAGGCGGCATCGATGTTTCCGTTTCGCTTATGATGGCCATGTCGCAATTTGCTATGGACATAAGTGAAATCGATCTTGAATTTCGTCTGGTCGCGCTTGAGGAAGTTGATTACAACGAAACCGCTGAACCTACACTCACCCACATCATGCGGCTTACTGCAGGGCCTCACCTTAATCTTGGCCCGGAGTTCGAAGGCTACCTGGAAGACGTTCACATTAAAAGAGATCAGTTCGGTGCGGATCTTGTGGGTATGCTTGCCGTTATTAGCGATGTTGGCGGTATGGCGTGGATTTTGGATACTACCGAAGGCCGGCCCGATTTCGCATTTTCTGTTAATCGTATACAGCAACTCACGCGGAGCTTTACGCTTGTACATGAGTTCGGTCATAATTTCGGCAGCAATCATAGTCGCGTGCAGAGTCAGAATCCGGCCCCTGCAGAAGGTGGCCTCTTCGAGTACTCTGCAGGCTGGAGATGGACCGGAACCAACGGCACAAGCTTTGCCTCCGTTATGGCCTACAATGAAGGCTCTATTCCCGCACCGGTATTTTCCAACCCTAACCTTTCCTGGGCCGGTACGCCAACCGGTACCCTTGATGATCCGACCGGTCCTGCAAACAACGCTTTGTCTGTGAACGAGGCAAAACATGTATTGGCCGGCTACCGACCCGCAACCATTGATCCGCCGGAGTTTCTGGTTTCTGAGCATCAGATCCATATTGAGCTCATGCCCGGTCAGGAGATTTCATACCCGTTAACAGTGGAAAACAACGGCGATTCCCGCCTGAACTGGCGATTGGGACTGGATGCTGATGAAGGTCAGTATGAATCAGGAAACATTACCCAAATGATCAATTTTACGGCTGAAGAAGGGTTTCCGGCCGGAAGCTATACAAACGTGAACGGCTGGACGGCCATCCCCAATAACGGCGGCTATAGTTTTGAAATAAGCAGCGCAAACCCCTCAACGGGACACACGCATCTCAGGCTTCCACCGGGTTCAGACGATCCCTGGGTTGGGGCCGGCGGTCCTCAGCTTCTTGGTTTGTCCCCGAATTATGAAGTCTCTTTTGACGTCTACTTTCCCAAAAATCTCCTTTTCACCGTGTATTTACTCTCTGAAAGGCAAAGTGCGCGATTATTTTTCTTTCCTAACAGCATAGAGCTGGTTCATACCACTCTGGATTTCGGAACAACCCGAAAAATGGTACAATACAACCATAAGCGGGATTCATACAAGAGAGTAAACATTATTGTTTCGACCGACAGAAATGAACTCATCCTGCGCTACGACGATGTGGAAATCAGCAGATTTATAAGTGATAACGACATCTTTCTCCCCGACCGCATTCTCTTTTATTCACAAAGCGCCACGGGTGAGTTCATAAACGCGCCTATTGATATCGACAATCTGGTATTTCGTGATTTCGACCTGAATAAGGAATGGATATCACCACTTGAAAAAATGGCAGGATCTCTTGGCAGCAACGAATCCGATACTATAAATCTTAGCATACGTGCCGGTGATCTGGATTTCGGAACCTATAGGAAAGAGCTCGTTTTCAGCAGTGATGACTTTCAGAACCCGTTGGTAACCGTTCCGGTTGAGCTTATTATTACCGACACCCCAACCTCGACACCGGAGGCAGCTGAACTGCCGGAGAATATTTCGCTTTCACAAAACTATCCGAACCCGTTTAATCCCACTACAAACATTACCTTCAATCTGGCAGAAGCCGGAGACATACGTGTAGATGTTTACACCATTCAGGGGCAGCGGGTGGCGACTTTAGCAGAAGGTTTACACGGTGCAGGATCACATAACGTTAGCTTTGATGCATCCCGGCTGGCGAGCGGGATGTACATCTATCGTCTGAGAAGCGGAACCGAAACCCTTTCGCGCACAATGATGTTAGTTAAATAGAAACTATACAGTCTGCTAACTTTGTGATTATGTTACCTCTCAAAAACTACCTCCCCGCTACTATTCTTACTATCGCCCTCTTGTTTAGCGGTTGCGGTGGTGATTCTCCGCCCGATGCAGCAGAGCCACCCGTTTACCCCGAAACTGAACAGGCTCCCGAAAGGGACTTGCCCGACCGGCCTCAAACCACCAACGACTTCACCAGACAGGCTCAGCTGCTAATATCCGGTAGTGAAGATCTCGAACCCGGCGATTCTCTTAATATTCCGATGCCTCTGCCTGTAGAAAATGCGGTTTTTATCGTGCAGAGAAATGATGTAAAGGATGATAATAGCCGGCATATCGAAGGGATAATTGCTGCCCCAAACAGCGGCTTTTTTAATGTGCGGATCCAGGATAATAGGTTAAGCGGCTTTGTGCAGACAAACAGCCCGCGAACTGCTTATAATATTTACCACCAGCCCGATATGGACACCTACGAACTCCAGCCTGTTACAGACCGGGATCAGATCGATGGTGGTGCTCCGCTTAATCCTTCAGGTTACTAAGGGTGATGCAATCACACCGAGGTATCAAACACCTTAATGCCGGTCCAGTAGTCTTTGAAATCGGCTAAAAAAGCCTGGTGCAGCTCGTGCTTCTGATAGGTTTCAAGATCGGCTTCATCCTGAAACAGCATGTGAAGGCTCATTCCATAATCGTTATCCACCACGTCGCGCTCTATACCGGCGGGCGGACCAGCAAAGGTAAGCTGCACAACCGTTAACTTGTTGTTGAGATCGAAAATCCGCTCCCGCTGCTTCTCAAAAATATCCTTTGGGGCATCTTCTTTGAAGTAAAAATACACCGAGTGCATAATCATAGACTGCTTCATTCAAAACTCCTTTTTGTAGCTGTTAGGTCGTTGAAAGGCGCAATTTAGCTAAACGCCACTATTTAACAAAATAGACCTTAAAGCTTCAGGGTATAATTCACCCTTCCGCGAAGCTACTATACAGCAGTTAAGCGTAGCCGGCTTTTATCTGTAGTTGCCCCAAAGGCCAAAAAGATAAAGCATGAAAATCATCATTACGACGAATATTACTCCGACAATGATCTTTGCAACCGATACGCCTTTAATTTCGCGTTTGATTACGCCATCACGAACCTCAAACGTGCGCTTATTGCCGTTGATGCCCGTAATAGTAATTTCAGCGTTTTCAGTGTTTTCAACTACGTCGCCCGGTCCGGGATAACGGCCCTTCTGGCGAATAACATAGTCTCCATATGTTTTGGATTCCATAAGCACAAAAATGGATTAAATAAATTTCAGGATGATGTAGATAATGCCAATATAATAATATTGAGGTTATAA
>PWID01000335.1 GCA_003555145.1 Balneolia bacterium
ATACGTGGTCCCTCTGCTCTTATACATGGTTCTAACACGCTTGGCGGTGTCATAAACGTAATTCGCGGGCAAATTCCAATGGATCATCCCGATCATATCCATGCCAGCGGAACACTGCAGGGACAGTCGGTAAACAGTGGGGTCGCTGGGGGTTTACGAGCTTTCGGTCCGCTTACCAGCTCGCTGGCCTATCGCGTGGACGGCAGCGTACGAACAAGCGGCGACATGTATACCCCCGAAGGTCGTTTGGGCAACACCGGCATCACCACATACAATGCATCTGCTGGAATCAGCTATATTCGCGACTGGGGTATGGTCGGCTTTTCCGGAAATATACTGGATACAAAATACGGCGTACCGGGCGGAATTGGTATCGCCGACGCTCATCCGAACGGCGTTGATATTGAAATGTTCAGGCGCTATGCCGAGTTTCGCAGCCGGCTGAACTTTGGGTCAGGTTTCTTCAGGAGGCTTGATACGGATGCAACCTACTCCTTTTATAAACATGATGAGCTTGAAAAACCCGATTTTGAAACTGACCGCCGTATAGTGGGCTCATCGTTCGGTGTACTTACAACGAATGTGAAATCGCATCTGCATCACAATAGTTACGGCATTATTGATAAAGGCCTGATCGGCATCTGGGGGGAGCACCGCGACTATGCATCCGGCGCTTTCTCTCAAACTCCGGAAACAATTGAGCGGGCCTTTGCTATCTACTCATTTCAGGAAGCCAATCCCGGAAGTTGGAATCTTCAGGCGTCTCTGCGGTTCGATTATCGGAATGTACAGCCGCAGGAGGAGCGACTTTCGATATTGATTGGTGATATTCGAGAGCGTACGTACACCGGAGTTTCAGCCGCTGCACGTGCGGCCTATTTGTTTGACAACCGAATGAAGGCCGGTATTTCTTTAATGAGGTCATTTCGTGCCCCGGGTATCGAAGAGCTGTATTCCGAAGGTCCTCATCTTGCTAATTTTTCCTATGAAAAAGGCAATCCGGAGCTAAATTCCGAAAGCGGATTTGGCAGTGAGCTATTTTTAAACGCCAACTATACCCGAGGCAGCGTAAGGGTGGCCGTGTACAGGAACCAGATGAATAACTACATCTTTCCAAGAAATACCAATGAGCGTGCAACAAGGCGCGATGACCTCAACGTGTACAGGTTCGGCGAAGAGCGTGTCCTCATGACTGGAGTGGAGTTCAGCGGTGATTACCGGTTTGCCCCATCATGGCAGGTATCAGGCACGGTGAATGCCGTTCGGGGAGATTTCATCGAAGAAGGGCAGTCATTCCCGGTTGCACGCTTCGGAAGTTCTGAAGTGGCCGTTCCCATGATGCCACCGGTTTCGGGCAAGCTGAATCTTGAATGGAGCCGAAACTACCTCACCATTGGAGCCTCAGGGCGCTTTGCCGGTCCCCAAAACCGTCTTGACGAATTTGAAGAGCGTACGGCAGGCTACGTGCTTTTCGATACCTATGCGCAGTATAACCTCACTACAGGTTCAGTGCTTCATACCTTTACGCTGAACGTGGAGAATCTTACTAACGCCACCTACAGAAATCACCTTTCCAGGATAAAGGAAATCTATCCTGAGCCCGGAACAAACGTTAGCCTGCTGTACAGGTTTTATTTCTGAGTATCGTCGTTTTCAGTATCTGTATCAGCTGACTTCTGAGCTTCTTTACTTCTGTGCGCAATTCCGGCAGTGGCTTCAACTTCCATCACAAAAGCAATTCCGTGACCGGGCTTGTTAAGCTCAGTATCTTTTACAATTTGTTCCAGGACATGGTCTGCATTTTTTTCAGTTACCAGCGTAAGAACAATTTCCTTTTCCGGCTCAATAAGCATGGAAAAAAGCTTGGTCTTTTCATGGATACCCGTTCCTCTGCCGTAGATAATAGTACCACCTTCGGCACCTGCTTTTTTTGAGGCATCAACAACCTTATCGCAAGAGCCCTTGTCGATGATTGTAACGATGAGTTTAAACTTTTCTGAAGTATTGACCATGGCTCTATTGCATTTGATTGATTAGATGTGCGATACCTGTAGCGGTGCTAATGTCGAGCAGGAACGCAACTCCGCGCCCGGGTTTGTCAAGATTGGCTTCCTCGCTAACTTTGTGCAGCATTTCATATGCTAAATCACTTTCCATAAGGCTGAAAACTATATCCTTTTCCGGATCGAAGGTAAAGCCAAAAAAGGAACCTGCCGATTCAAGACGCGTACCGATTCCGGGAATGATGGTGCCGCCCTGGCAACCAGCCTTTTTTGTCTTTTCAACAATTTCTGAGCCCATTCCCTTATCAACAATGGTAATGAGCAGCTTATGAGGTTTTGAAATACAGTCGGTCATTTTTTATTTGTCTTTGGCTCCATAGAGTATACCCAGAATAAGAACGGCCAGGATAGGGGCAAGGGCTACAAGCGAAATCATGCCGAATCCCTCAACAATTGGATCGCTTCCTTCGGTAACATTGGAAAAACCCAGCGCAATAGCAACAACGAAGGTAACGGTCATAGGGCCTGTGGCTACCCCGCCGGCATCGAATGCAATAGAGGTAAACTCCCGGCTGGTGAAGTAAATTAAAGTGAGAGCGATGATATATCCGGGCAGAACCAGATACATGAGCTCAATACTGAAAATGATGCGGGTCATGGCCAGTCCGATTGAAAAGGCAACACCGGTGGAGATGGTAAAGAGCATCACCTTCTGAGGAATCGAGCCACTTGACACCTTTTCAACTTCCCGTATGAGAACGCGAACGGCTGGCTCTGCAAACGTGGCAACAAAGCCGAGTACAATTCCGATTGGAATAATTATCCAGCTTTTTTCAAAATTGCCCAGAATAGTGCCCATTTCGGTACCTGCCGGCTGGAAACCAACATGTACGCCGTGGAGAAACAGGGCCATGCCGATCCAGGTAAGCAATACCCCGACGAGCAGCATCATTACTTTTTGGGTTCTAAGTTTCAGCATATAAAACTGAAAAAAGATAAAGAAGAGCACAAGAGGAGTAAGAGCTACAGCAACTTCACCCAGCGTTCCAAGGAAGGTATAGGTTGATGGCTCCTGATCAAGCTCAATATCGGTCGGTATATCGTATATAATTCCAAGAAAAAGCACAGCCAAAATCGGGCCGATAGACGCCAGGGCGACCAGGCCAAAACCATCCTGTGAACTCGTTTTACTTTTCAATACCGAAGAAATACCTACACCAAAGGCAATGATAAAAGGTACAGCCATCGGACCTGTGGTTACTCCTCCTGCATCAAATGAGATAGGTACAAAATTCGCATCTGAATAAGGAAGAAAAATAACGGCAAAAATGAGCGTATAGCCGGCAATCAGAAAATAGTTAATCGACCAGCCGGTAATGATTCGCACCATCGAGAGCGTAACGAAAATGGCCAGTCCCAGAGCCACAACTAGTATCAGGCTGGATCGGGGAATTGCTCCTCCTGATGCCTGATCCACATAGCCGGCAAGCACCCAGACGTCGGGTTCTGCAACAGTGATGGCAAAACCAAGTATAAAGCTGAAGACGAGCACTATCCAGACTTTACCCGTCTTGGGCAGGGCGGAACCTATCATTTCGCCTACAGGCAAAAGGCCCATGTGCACGCCGATAAGAAACAGAATGAGCCCGCTGGAGACCATCGCCAGACCACCGAGGAACGCGTAAAAGAGCTCGTCGGGCATTCCAATAACGGTATACTGGAGCAACACAATTACCGCCGCTATCGGAAAAACAGCAAGCAGTACTTCTTTAATTGTGTTTTTAACGAGATTCATTCGGTGGATTTAATGGGTGTGATTGCCCGATCTATATTCTATTTTGGAATGGAAACTTCAGTATTTAGAAGTGATGAAAATACAATATTATTGTGTCATGTGTTAATGCTGAGCACATCTTATTAATCTGAATTTAAAGTATAAAATAAACCCGGAGTGGAATTGAATGGATAAGCGTACGGATCTGCAAATTGCCCACGAGGCCGCTGTAAAGGGATCATCTGTTATTAAACACTATTCCGGGAATCGGGATCAGTTAGATATTGAGCTCAAAGGCCGTCACGACCTGGTTACGCAGGCAGATGTAGAGACTGAACAGAAAATTGTGGAAGTAATTCATCAATACTGTCCGGATGATGTCATTCTGGGTGAAGAAACTGCTGCCGATCAGAGACTAACGGATGCCCGGACCTGGATTATTGACCCGATAGACGGCACAACCAACTTCGCGCACGCGTTCCCCGTTTTTTGTATTTCAATTGCGCTATGGGAAAACAAGGAACCCAAAGCTGCCGTAATTTTTGAAATTAACTCGGGTGAAGTCTTCACGGCAGAAAAAGGGGGAGGGGCATTTTTAAACGGTAAGCTTCTTCGCATTTCAGAAGTCTCGCGGCCTGAAAACGCTCTTCTTGGCACAGGCTTTCCCTACCGGGATCTTGAAATTATTGATGACTACCTCACCCTGCTTAAATGTTTTATGAAAGAAACGCACGGAGTGAGAAGACCTGGCAGCGCCGCTTACGACCTTGCCTGCGTTGCAGCCGGGCGCCTGGATGGGTTCTACGAGTATGCGCTTTCTCCCTGGGATGTAGCCGCCGGTGTGTTACTGATACAGGAAGCCGGGGGAAAGGTTACGGATTGGAATGGCGGAAACGAGTGGCTCTTTGGCAAACGAATTATATGTGGCAATGAAGCCATCACCAAATATCTGCTTGACCGAATTAAAACCTACATCCCGGCAGAGCTGAGACAGTCTAAACCAATTTCCTGATATAACTCAACGGATACGTTTGTGGCTTAAAAGGTAGCTCAGGTCTCCGAATGGTATAGGGCCGCCATGGTATTGAAACGGCTCGCCGTATGTAACCCCGATCTGGTGGCCGTACACGCGCGCACGGCTTCGGAGGGTTTCAAAAAAGCCTTCACCTGAAATGTAGGTTTGGGGCTCGCTATCGGTCTCAGGCACGTTAAACTGGGTCTTGAAAGCGAGTATGGCTTTTTCTTTAATATGCTGGGTGTCTGAAATGTCAAAAACGATATGTGGCTCGAAAGGTGTGTCCTGCATGTAATAGAAGATGTGTTTTGGTCTCCAGGGCTGCTGTGGTCGTCCTTTATTATCTTTCGTTTTGCGCATTTTAAGGCCGCTGTAGAACAGAGCGTCGAGGGTTAATTTGTGGGCATGGCCATGATCCGGATGCCGGTCGGCTGGCGCGTTGATAAAACAAATCTCTGGCTGTAGTTCACGTACAGCCCTCATAATCGCTTCCTGATGCTCATGAGTATTAAAGAGGCCGTTATCAGGTAAACCCAGATTGACACGAGTTTCCAATCCAATTATACGTGCTGCGTTTTGGGCTTCCTGAAGGCGTTCTTCCGGTGTTCCCCGTGTTCCCATTTCACCTTGTGTAAGGTCGAGAACGCCGCATTTTAGTCCTTGTGCTACAAGTTTGGCAAGTGTGCCGGCACAGCAGAGTTCGGTATCGTCGGGATGGGCAGCAATCGCGAGGACGTCAAGTTTTTGCATGTTCTTTTCTGGATTCAATAGGATGTTTTTAGAATGATCGTAATTTGGCTGTTTAGCGTTACTAAATGTAGTAATGTTTCAGCTAATCCTGTAATTTAGTATAATAGTTGTGCTAACGATTAAAAAAAGTCTATAGAATATGGAAGAGTTTAAAGAAAGACCGTCTGTGAGCGGTGTAGATGAAATCAAAAATCTTTTCGGACATTTAATGACGGAAGACGAGTTGCGGGCCCAAATTGCAAATGCCCGCACAAAGATTATTCAGGAAGTTCAGAATAAGCCTTTGGCTGCTGTAGGTGTAGCCGCGGCAGCAGGGTTCGTTTTAGGGCTAATCCTGAAGCGCTGAGATAAATATGGAATTCGACTCAAAAAAATCGGTAAAAGAAATTTTCGCTGAAATCCAACGATACGTAGAAAAGCGTATAGAGCTTAAAACCTTAGAATTTCAGGAGAAAGGGACTGCATTGGCTGCAGCCATTGTAAGTAACAGTATGGGCCTTATTATGGTTGTTATTGGCTTTTTCTTCCTGCTTGTTGCTGCCGGAATAGGGCTTGGTTATTTGTTCGATAACATGATGTTTGGGTTTGGCTCAATAGCGCTCTTTCTGATTATTGTAGGCTATTATATTTATAAAACCAGCCGAAATGTCCTTCAGAATAAAATACAGCTGCAGCTTACTTTGTTTGTTGAGTCTGTGCTAGAAACTGCTACTAACGACGAAGAATCTGCTACCTTTTCATCATTTAGAATACCTGATGAAGATGCTGATGAAGGTGAAGATGAACCGACCGAGCCAAAAGAAAAGCTAAATCAAAACGAAACAAACTGAAGCCCTCGAAATCCAACACTATGAGTTTGTCTACAAAAGAAAAAGAAATCCTTGAGCGCAGAAAGAAACTGCAGGCTGAATTAAAGCAAATCGAGCAAAAGCTCGATGATACGGTGGGCCAGTTTAAGAGTGACGTGCAAAAGAAAGTCTCAGATACCAAAAGCAAGCTATCACCTGCTTACTGGATTCGCAAATACCCTAATTATGCAATTGGTGCAGCCGTCGCAATTGGATTTATTGCTGCACCCCGGCGTCGAAGAAAGGTTCGGTATACATCACATTCAGATCACCCTGCAGAACCTGCTGTTGTGAAGGTTCGCGAATACGATACAGGTAATATGATTACTTCTGAAATCAAGAGAATGCTAATGCATAAGGCCACAACATTTATCGTAAATAAAATTGAAGACGCTATCGATCAAAACCTGAACAAAAAAACTGCTGATAAGACCGCTGAGCCTAATAAAGCGGATTAATCCAAAATCGTAAAAAGTAGTTAGAGCACTGCGCCAATAGCTTCTAAAGTGGTAAATTAACCACTCGGTATGAACCTTAGCGAAAGAAGTCTGTACACCATGTAACAAATCCCGGTTCCTTACGTCTAACCGGCTAACTAACCCTAACACACAGGTCATTAATACAAGAACGAATGTCTACAATTACAAAATGTTTGATTTTTTCAGTGATCTTCAGCTTAGCTGCACTTACAAACACGCAGGCTCAGCAGCAGATTACGCTGAACGAAGCCATTGAAATGGCGCTGGAAAACAGCATTGAAATGCAGCAGGCCAGAAATAATCTTGAACGAAATGATGCATCTGTACGTGGCGCTTACGGACAGTTTCTGCCAAATCTTAACGGTTCGTTAAGCGGCTCCCGCCAGACAGGTCGTCAGTTCGACCAGGCCAACGTAACTTTCGACGACTTCACGCAGAACTCCATAAGCGGAAGTATAAACACAAACATGCCTGTATTTACAGGATGGCAGAATATCAGTAACCTGAGAGAATCACAGGTGAACCGTGAAGCAGGAGAGGAAACCTTTCAAAGACTTCGCGAAGATACCATATTCCAGACCGCTCAGAGCTTTTTGCAGGTAATCCTTAATAAAGAACTGCTTGAAATTGCTCAGGATAACCTGGAAACGGTTCAAAAACAGCTGGAACAGGTTGATGCCCAGGTTGAAGTAGGGATGAGACCAATTGTAGATCTTTTTAATCAGGAAGCTGAAGTCGCCAACAATGAGTTATCTGTAATACAGCGCCAGCGTGATGTGAATACCAGTAAAGTTTCGCTAATGCGCCTGCTCCAGCTTGATGCACTCAACGATTATGAATTTGTAGTGCCTGAGATCGAAACAGAGGGTATTATACCGCAGCAGTTTCAGCTTTCCGAGCTAATTGATGCTGCCATGGATAGCAGAAGAGACCTCCGTGCTGCCGAGCTCAATATTGAAGGTTCGGAACACGCGCTCCGTGGTGCCAGAAGCGGGTACTGGCCAACGCTTAGCCTGTCAGCAGGATTGAACACCTCCTACGGCGACAGATATCGCGTGTTTGGAGAGACGGTAAGCTTTTCCGATCAGTTTTTTGATCAGCGTATTAATCGGAGTATCGGCGTGAGTTTGAGTATTCCGATTTTCGACCGCTTCCAGACCCGCACTAACGTAATAAATCGCCAGATTGACCTTAAGAATGATCGTTTGGCTCTCGTAGACAGAAAGTCTTTGGTTTACCAGGAAGTGCGTCAGGCGTACGAAGACTACATCACCCTTTCACAGGAGTTGTCTTCTTCTGCAACGGCACTTCGTGCAGCCGAAAAAGCATTTGAAACACAGCAGGAGAGATATAACGTTGGCTCCACCACTTTGATTGAGCTCACTCAGGCTAATAATGCATTCTTTCAGGCTAGCTCTCAGCGGGTGCAAACGGTGTATCAGTTTATTTTCCAGGAAAAGCTTCTCGATTATTATCTCGGTAAAATAACTGAAGACGTTTCGCTCTAAGTTTATTTTATTTGAAACTGCAGACCTGATTTACCGTAATGGCAAATACAGGAACTTAAAATTAAAGGCTCCTTAGGGAGCCTTTTTTATATCAACTATAAAATACAGCCGGTATGAATACTGCAGGAACACTGATCGACATCCGCGAAATGACGAAATCCTACATTATGGGAGAGCAAAGGGTAGATGCGCTGAGGGGGATAACATTAAACATCCGGCACAATGAATATGTCGCTATAATGGGACCATCCGGTTCGGGTAAATCAACACTGATGAATATGATTGGCTGTCTGGATACACCAACAACGGGTAGTTATTTTTTAAATGAACATGATGTGAGCAGCTTGTCGGATGATGAGCTGGCTTCGGTGCGTAATAAAGAAATCGGCTTTGTGTTCCAGACGTTCAACCTGCTGCCGCGTTCGAGCTGTCTTGCCAACGTAGAACTACCGCTTATATATGCTGGATTACCGGCATCAGAGCGAAAAGAACGCGCCATACAGATGCTTGAGAGGGTTAACTTAGGGGATCGTGTACATCACAAGCCAAACGAGTTGTCAGGAGGGCAGAGGCAGCGTGTCGCGGTAGCAAGGGCGCTCATTAACAGACCATCGATTATTCTGGCAGATGAGCCAACCGGTAACCTGGATAGTAAAACCGGTGTTGAAATAATGAGGTTATTTGAATCATTGTATGAAAATGGTAATACAATAATTGTGGTAACGCACGAGGAAGAAATTGCGGCTCATGCGCGCCGGGTTGTGAGATTGAAAGACGGCCTGCTCGAAAGTGATGAACGCGTTGAAAACCCGGCTATGGCGAATGATTCACAAGTATTAGTTTGATCTGACATTTATTTTAGTGACATAAAAAAAGGGACTTACCATCAGGTAAGTCCCTTTTTTCTGGTACCGCGTACGGGATTCGAACCCGTGCTACCGCCGTGAAAGGGCGGCGTCCTAGGCCTCTAGACGAACGCGGCGTGTAATTCAAAATAACAAGTAAGAACAAGTATTGCCAATAAAATGGGAGCCCAATGGGAATTGAACCCACGGCCTCCAGGGCCACAACCTGGCGCTCTAACCGACTGAGCTATGGGCTCCATTTCGTTCAGCTGTTTAAAAAACGTAACTGAACTGCGTACCGCGTACGGGATTCGAACCCGTGCTACCGCCGTGAAAGGGCGGCGTCCTAGGCCTCTAGACGAACGCGGC
>PWID01000136.1 GCA_003555145.1 Balneolia bacterium
GCCCGCGAGTCCCGTTGAAAAGTACTGGAGCGCCTGGGCCCTGACCGGCCCTCTTTACACAATAGCCGCCATGCTGCTTTTGTTTGTGCTTCTGCTCGTGTTCTCCTCACTGGATAAAATAGTTACCGGAAACAGTGTTTTCTTCTTAAATCCTTTTGGAAAAGAAAGTCTCACGTACATGTACTTCTATCTGCTTTTGCACTCTGTATTCTTTTGGGGTGCCATCTACTGGAAGAAGATGCAGTTTTTATCCACCCTGCTGTTTGCGGTAGTAATCAGCATTGGTTCTGCAGCTCTCACGTATGGAGGCGTTCAGCTTTCCGAACTGCTGATTCCGGACGGGTATTTCATCGATCTGAGCTCCCCAGCTTTGTCGCAGACACTTGATGTTTTGAAAGCATTATTCTGGCTGCTCAGCTGGCTGTTTTTTCTCTTCTGGGGCTACGACCGCTACAAAAACGCGCAGGTGCTCTCATGAATTTCGACTCGCGACAGCCCATATATCTTCAGATTGCGGATCACGTTTGTGATCAGATTCTGGACCGGAAATGGACTCCTGAAGAGCGCATTCCGTCCGTGAGGGAAATTGCCACCTTAATGGAGGTGAACCCGAACACGGCCATGCGGGCATTTCATCATCTTCAGGAGCAGGACATCATACTGCAGCAGCGCGGCGTGGGCTACTTTGCCGCAGAAGATGCCTACGAAAAGGTGAAAAACCTGAAGCGCAAGCAGTTTATGAAACACGACATCCCGCACATTGCCGAAAAAATGCAGCAGCTGGGATACAGCATTGATGACCTCAAACAGCTAATCGAAGACCAACAAAACAATTCATAACACAACTCAAATAATCTGACACATGAAACCACATATCGTTATCGGAATCCTGATCATTTTAGTGATCACAACCACAGCCATTGTTCTGGCCTTTGCCGTACAGCCCATAGATAACTTAAGAGAAGGCGGAGAGCTGCATCCGTTCGAAATTGAAGTTTCCGCTTCAGAAGACGGCAAGTTTGCGCTCAGCTGCATTAACGGCTGCGCATGGACAGAACTTGGATTTAACTACCGCGGCGCAGCACTTGTAAGCTTTTCCGGCGTTGGTCCGCAAATAATTTCGGACCGTGTTCTCAGCGACACCGACAGCCGGTTTCTGTTTCAGATTAACAAAGATGGCAATACGATTAATATGAAAGGCCTCAAAGGTCAGGCCTGGGAAACATTGTCGTACAGCTCGACTCCGGCAGATACCATCTCTTTCCGGATTAATGAAATGGGGATGGTTTCGGAACTAGATTAAGTGCAGGACGCAAAGGAACGCTGATTATGACCTGTCTGCCACAGCGAAGCCAGGCAGGCGCAGATGCGCGCAAAAAGGTTTTGTTTACATGTTGGTATTTGATACCCGAAACATAACAAGACACTGCTTAAATAACTATTAAGCTACCTCCCGGCTATCATTTGTAGCAACGGGCAGTATTATAAATTAAATGAAAAAAAGCCTGAACGCTGTATTAAAAGCTTCAGGCTTTTTTTACTGATAATTTGTAATGATGTGCGACTTGTCTGGAACCACCCTATCGCCAATCAAACTGCATTTTGCTTCATCATTGAGATTTGCCACAGATCGGTATTACTTAGTTTGAGCAGCGGCTGAATGGCAATTTTTCCGGTTTTGCCGATCTGACTGTCCAGATAATCCAGCTCTTCCAGGCGGGCTTTGACCTGCGGCAAAATTGGCGGTTCTATTCCATTTTCTTTCAGTATCAGCATGCCTTTAACTTCGATGGACAGCTCAAGATATAACCGCAGATAACAAATGATATCACCTACGATTACAGGCGAGAATTTACTTCCAATTGAGTTTAAATATTCTCCAATCCTGGAATCCCTGATATTACCCGACATCAGTATCTGAAGCATTTCCATATCGCTGTCAAGGCCGGTTCCAAGCCATTCTCTTGTGTTTTTCTCACTCTGCTTGAAGGTTATAAAAAACAGGACGGGCAGTACCAAAAACACGAGCAAAGCCATTGTTATCGGTGGTAACAGAAACATATTAAACAGCGTATGAATCAAAACCGCCGTAAGCAGACCGGGCAAAAATATTAGCCCCAAAGGCCACTTTTTCCGATCAGATAAATCCTTACTGATAACGGCCGCAATCGCAGTCGTTCCGCCGTGGAGTACAGCCGTGCCAAACCCTCTTACAAACCATGTAAGGATTCCAGCGTCTGTCAGATAGCTCATATAGTAGATATTTTCCACGATTGCGAAACCGGCCCCTACCGCAAAGCCTAAAATTGCCGCATCCACCATAAACCCGACTTTATAGGTCCGGATCACATATATCACAAAAATAAACTTGAGCAGTTCTTCTGAAAATGGTGATATAAATCTTGTGAAGGTCTCAAAGCTTATATCAAACAAACTGATCACATCCCTGTGAAAAAATAGAGCTGCCAATGCAACAACACAGCCAACCGCGATCGCCCATCCTACGTCTCTGGATTTGAGGAGTTTAAAACTATCCATCAGCTTCATTATCACCAGGAATGTAATAATGGGCAAGAAGGCGATAACTATTTCAGCAACAGACAAGATCACCTCATTATTCGTAATGATACCATTAGCTCGTTGCTGTACACTCCTGAAATATCATTTCTGGCCACTGCATAACCGACCGAGAACATGGAGTCGAGCGTTGAGAAGATAACTAGCCGCGTCTCGAGCTGGGCACCGGCATTATAATACCGCTCCAGGAAGGCAGAATCATCGATATTGGTGAACAGGCCCGAAGCAAAGAAGTTGAGCTGAGTCCAGTTGGCATACAGGTTTAAAAAGCCTGCCCTTTTAAAGCGGACCGGCGGGAGCGTCCATTCAACCATAAGTTTGCCAAAGTTGGTACCGGCAACCTCATTCAGCTCTGTACCGGGAAAGCTGTAAAATGCTCTGTAGCGCCTGCTGGACTGATTGTCGATCCAGTTGTTGCCAAACCCTCCGAAATAAAAATTCCCAAGTGGTTCACGGCGGGGCGAAAACGATATACCGGCAGATGACCGAAGCCAGATCGATGAGTGCCTGATCGGAAGCGCAAAACCATAATCCAGATTTTGATTAATTCTCGGAAACAGCGTTTGTTCAACATAGTTGTTGGAGCTCATCAGCTCCCATCGCACTCCTTTCTCATGATCTACAGCACCAAGCGAAAACAACGTCGACTGATACGTAAGCCGGGCATTTAAGCTGATAAAGCTGTCGAAAGAAGTGATGATATTCTGAAATTCCGGCAGCCTTTCCATGCCTCCGAAGTAAGTTGTTGTAACGCTGAAATCCATGACTCTGGGAACATCATAAATTAAATTCGCACGGTATCCGGTACCAATAGCATACCCTTTCCGGCTTCGTTTTGTGGGACCAAATAAATCATAAAAATCAGCAGCATTGTAGTTTGCGAAAAAATGCCATGAAGGCAGCTCATAGCTGAATGAAGCATGAAAATGCTCATCAGACGCCAGGCCTGGATGTGGTGACCATGAAGCGCTGATGCTCATTTTGTGCATACGCAGAGGATCGCTGAAGTCAGCCCTGAAACCACCGGCAACGTAATTCTTATATCCCCGTACGATTGGATAGGCTGAATTTAATGCGAGGTTTCTGATTGGGCTATAGTCTGTTCGGGTATGTACAATCGTATCCACATCAACAAAATCCGGTGATGGCGGAGGCAGCATCCAGTCTTTTACAACAGGATGATTTACAACGACTTCCTGCCCTAAAAATCGTATAGCACTAACTCTTTCTGCGGGCTCATTCGGGATCTTTACCGGCAGAAACCCTCTGCCCGTGTACTCAAAAGCAATTAACGAATCCTGCCATACGGGTATGGGCCTGAATAATCCGGTTTCTGCATTAGTAAGCCACTCGATAGATTTTTCTTCAATATCATATCGGACGATATTGGATACTCCGCTGTAGTACGTAGAACCGAAAAGCTGTTTTCCATCGGGTGAAAAAGTAAATCCGGCGGGTGAACTTTCAGCGAAATCAAATATTTCTTCCGGATTGAAGACGCCATCCATCAACTCTTCTATTTGCATCATTTTGAGCTTTTGATTTCCGCTGGCGTCGGCAATTGCGGCCGTGAGCAGTTTTCCATCCGGTGAAACATCTATATCAAAAATATCGTGACCGTAGGGCATAGAATGAATGCGGTTCCACTCGGTGTATGGATAAGGCATTCGCACAACTGAAACAATGCCGTTGAAATGTCTGATACCCCACAAAGAATTGTCAGCGGAATTAAAAGCCAGATCCCCGGTACGCACGTTTTTTATTCGCAGCTCTGATCTTCCGGTTTCTACATTCACAGAATGCAAATCCCTCCAGCCGTTATTGTTATTCGTATAAAAGAGAGTGCTTGTTTGGGCGTCGTACGCCAGTGAGCTCACAAAAAAAAGGGCCGGCCCTTCGAGGTCGGTAAGACGGCGCATAGATCCCGTTTCCGGATTTACTATTGCAATATGAGCTACCTTCCCCGGCTCTGCTACAGCCACGTAGATCTGATTATTTACATCATCATAAATAGCTCTGGATATGGCCCCAAGCGGCCTGTTGGATAAGGGCCTGCCAACTGTTACCGGATTTGTTCTGATTCTGTTGAGGTTTTCCCTCTGAAACTCATGCTCCCATTCGATCCATTCTCCCCACACCTGCGACAAAGAATTTCCGTATACATTCCTGAACTGACTTGAAAAGTGCCGCCTGCTGTCATCCGATCGGGCGGTCCATTTAATTAATGATTCCGGTCCGTAGTGTAGTGCGAGGTAGGACATAAACCGGGTTCCGTACATATATGAGTTCGCCCCGACTTCAAAATCGACGGTTGTACCCTCAGATTCCAGACCAATGGCGTCGTAAATACGGGCACCGTCTCTCACCATAGTCCGGAACATCATTTCATCGTAGGCGCCCATCACACGGCCAATTCCTCCGGACATCCATGTCGTTAAAAACTCGGCAATTCCTTCATGGTACCAGCGGGGCGAAAACCTCCTCGGGGTAGTGAGGTAACCGTAAAACATAGAAACCGGATCGCTTTGCACCGGATCGACCTTACCAAATAAAGCTTTTCTGAAAAAACGATCGCTGGCTGATGGTTTATCCAGAGCCACGATATGAACCAGCTCATGATTCATCAACACGTTGATTCGCTCATTGGCCGGATTGGTTTCGAAAGCATAGTGAAACGGAGCGATTCCCATCAAAACTACATTTCTGGGAACTGCTGAAGCCCCGGCATTACCAAAATCCCCGAAATCCTGCATGATTAGCGTAACCGGCTCAGAAAGCGTGTAATCGAAAAGGGATTTATGAAAAATGAGCGCGTTTGTATAGCTGCGTATGGTATGGTTTACCAGAAACTCATGCCCGACATCGTAATAGAGCAGGTTGAGGTCGTTAGTCTGTACAGACTTAAACTGAGCGCTAACCGTGGTGAGCCCCCCAACGTACAGTACGCCCGTTATCATAAATATGGCAAAAAAGAACCTTGCTACCCTTTTTGTAAACATACCAATACCAGTTTAAGGTGCAATAAATGGTCAGTTGATTTTTGTTATACGCTAAGTCCCAAACCGGCAAAAGAACCGGGTTTTACATTTTTCTAAAACATAAAAACAGAGTACTCCGAACTTATCGGAGTACTCTGTTACCGTCAAAAGAAAGAATACCGTGTGTTATTGAGATCTTAAAGTTGCAAACCGGTTTTCTCTCATCAGCTCGTGGAATCCGGCTGAATTCATCAGCTGAATGAAAGCTGATTCTCTCATCAATTCAACAAAGGATGACGTGCGCATTAAGGAAACAAAGGTCGGCTCGCGCATCAGGCTCACAAAGGAAGGTTCGCGAAGCAGAGAAACAAAGGCAGACTCGCGCATCAGGCTCACAAATGCCTGCTCACGCATCAGGCTTACGAATGCCGGTTCACGCATCAGTGCAATAAATGCGGGCTCTCTCATCAACTCTACGGCAAACGAACTCCTCATCAGCTCTACAAAGCCTGGTTCACGCATCAGCTGAACAAAAGCAGGTTCGCGCAGTAACTCCACAAAGAATGCGTCTCTCATCAGTTCCACGGCAAAAGGACTGCGCATCAGGCTTACGAAGGATGACTCGCGCATCAGCCTGATAAAACCTTCATGCCGCATCAGTTGAGTAAAAGCAGGGTCCCGCATAAGTTCTGCGAAAGATGCATTACGCTCAAGTACCTCGATGTCGGCTGAGCGCATCAGGCTCACATTGGAACTTGTGTGGAACAAGCTCACAAAGGAGGCATCTCTGGCCAGCCTTACGAATGCTTCATTTCTCATTAATTCAACAAAGGACTCCTGAGCGATAAGCTCGTTTACAGAAGATTCGCGCATCAGAGAAATAAAACCAGGTTCTCTCATAAGATTTGTGAAACCCGGGCTGTCAATTATACCTGCAACACGATCGCTGAACATGAGTTCTGTGAAGGATCGGTCATCAACGGCAGTGCGCATAAGCTCAATCATAGAGGGTTCGCGCATTAGCTGTAAAAAGGCGGGCTCGCGCATCAATTCTACCAGTTTCGTGTCGCTAATGAGGCTTATCATCTGCTCATTTCGCATCAACTCCTGAATCGAAGGATCGCGCATCAGATTTACGAAAGACTGGTTTTGTGCCAGCTCCTGCAATTCACCGGATTCTACAAGGCGCTGGAACTGATCGCTTTGCAGCACCTGCTGATACTGTTCATTATCCAGAATGATATCGGCACTCGTTATTTGTGTAGCTCTGTATCTTTCAGCTCTTTCGATACGATCAACACCTATAGTACCGACTACCTGCTCCTGTGCAGGCTGCGGGATATCAGCAGAAATATAAAGTACAAGAATCAGAATGGACGCGGCGGCTACAACCCATGCGAATGTGCTGCTTTTAAAAAAGTTATTAGACTCAGACATAGTGTATTCCTCGTTTGTTTGTTTGGGACCAGTTTTCAGATATGTTACCGGTGCATTGGTAACATTTTTTTCAAATTGAGAGGCGAAATCTGTGTTTTCGGGTAGTTTGATATCCGCCTTGATTTGCTCAAGCCTGTTACTGATTGACAGCATTTGCTTGAATAAAGCGTTCGCTTCAGGATTGGTTTTCAATATTCGTTCAAGCTCTTCACTTTCCTGAGAAGTGTTTTCTCCGTCGATTTCAGCCTGAATGAGATTTTTGATTCGTGATTCCATGATACCGAAGCTCCTAAGTTTATACGCTTACTTTTGTTTGTGTTACCCTAAATACACCTGAGACTAAAAAAAGTTGGTCAGAAATATTAACTTTCTACTAAACCATTGTTAATAATGATTTTGATATGATCATGTCCTTATGTATCTCCTCTTAACTGATCTTATGCTTATCTCCCTGCAGGAAGAACTGTTCCCTGATTTTGACTCTCGCTGAATAGAGTCTCGATTTCACTGTTTTCTCATCTATTTCAAGTATTCCTGCTATTTCTTTATAGCTCAATTCCTCAAAGTGCCTTAACAGAACTATCAGGCTATATTCACCGGGCAAACTGGAAAGTACATGCAGCAGTCTTACGTTCTCCTCTTCCCTAACGAGTTCCTGATAAGGATTTTGCAGAGTAGATTCCCCATCTGTAAAGGGTTCGGACCTGTTATTATTTCTGATGCTGTTCAAAGACTTATTCACAATAATCTTATATAACCAGCTGTAGAACTTATACCTCGGGTCATAGCTATTGAGCTCCTCCCAAACCTTCAGGAATCCATCTTGTACTACATCTTTGGCCAGCTCTGTATCTCCTACTATGCCTAAAGCCGTTCTGTACATCGGCAGCTGATAACAGTTTATCAATTTACAAAAGGCCTCTTTATCCCCTTGCTGACTTAACATTACAAGCTCTAATTCTTCAGACTTATCCATTTTAGTTTTGGTTAAGTATCAGTTTGATTTCGATCTCTTTCATATAATTTCAATTACCTGATCCAGTTTTGTGTATTTGAACACATCCCGAACATGACTACTCAGGTTTTTAAGCTTGAGCGTATGGCCACTTTCCTCAAGTCTTTTGAAGGTCATAATTAGCACCCCGAGGCCCATGCTTGAGATATAATCGAGCTCAGACATATCGATTATAAATGATTCGGTTTGGGCAGATAACACTTTAGTAGCCGAATCCGCCTGACTTGCATCAAACCGGCCCGATAGTTTCAGTTCGTTGGGTTCTATTTGAATTATCTCGAGCATTATCCCTAGATGTTTTTGATTAAGGTAATTGTTGAAATATCATCGGAATGTTCAAAATGGACTTCATCCATAAAGGTTTTCACCAGGTGAAGTCCGAGCCCGCCTGACTTTCTTTCAGCTAAGTGTTCATCAAGGTCAACTTCGTCTGCCTTTGTGAGGTCAAAGGGATTTTTGGAGTAATCAGAGAAAATGATTCGTATGGCCCGGCCGTGTTTTCCAATCGAAATATTGATGGGCTTATCAGAGGTCTGATTGTGCCGTACCATGTTTGTAAACAACTCTTCCGCAGTCAGTTCCAGCTCAAGCAGGCTGTTCTGAGGAATCCCGTACTTCTCGAGATTCATGTTGATGAATTGAAACACATCAGCCAGGCCATTAATATCCCTGTCGAAACTTTTTTGATTCATCATTCCAATACTCCGGAATTCTATATGGAGATTTAAGATTCTGATCCTGTTTCACATAAACTGTTGAGCATTGGAAATGCTTTTCCTGCCCCCTTTTTAAGCTCCAAAAAAATTTGCCACCTTTATAGATGCATGTTTCGGTTCAGTTCAAACGGGCAGGTAATTTTGGTTTACTCTTTCTCTACCAGCCAGTTGGGTGCAAATTTCTTCAGTCCAAACAAGGTCTCGGCTAAAGAGCCGGATACTTAAGAACACCGGTGCAAAATGTTTAACGTTCTTTAGTAACTTTGTAATAATACAAAATTTATTTAATAAAAAGCATGCCTTGGGCGGAGTTAAAAAAGGAAGGCAGAGTCTTATTGAAGCTGAAACTATAAGTGAGGGCACGCCAAGACGATAAGCCGCAAATGCAGTGTTATTTATATTTTAGCAATTATTCAATAATTTATAACCCTTTGCGTCTCTGCGCCTTTGCGTGATAACCAAAAAAGAGGGCACGCCAATACGCCAAGTCGCAAAGATGGTGTAATTTATATTTTTAGCAATTATTCAATAATTTATATCCCTTTGCGTCTTCGCGCCTTTGCGTGATAATCTTTAGCGTGATAACCCTTTGCGAGGAATCCCATGACGGAAAACGAGCTTTCTAAAATAATCGTCGACAGCTGTTATCATATCCACGTAAACCTCGGCCCCGGCTTATTTGAATCGGTTTATGAAGAGATTCTATACTATGAGCTAATCCAAAAAGGATTGAACGTTGCTCGTCAGAAACCTATACCCGTTATCTGGAAAGAAATCAAAATGGACCAGGGCTTCAGGGCGGATCTGATTGTTGAGAACAAGGTGCTGATCGAAATCAAATCCGTCGAATCAATCGC
>PWID01000252.1 GCA_003555145.1 Balneolia bacterium
CTTTTCGGCGGTCTGCTGCTTTTGCTTTTGAGTTTCAAGCTGTTCGGAGAGTAATTCGAGATCTTTACCGCTTATAAATATCTGCTCGTCCAGCTCTTCTTTCTGCTCGTTGATGCGCTGCAGATCTTCGGTCACGCTTTCATTGCGAGACTCAATCCGGATTTTCTGAGACTGTATCTGGTTTACCTGATTGTTAAGCGCTTCCTGCTCCCGGCTGAGGTTATTAACCTTTCTTCTAAGCTCTCCGGCCTCAAGATCTACGTTCTTAAATAATTCTCTTAGCTTATCGAGTTCATCAGTTCCTTGCGAAAGCGCAGCCTGCCGCTCCTTCAATACCTTTTCTGTAGAAACGCGGTTACGCTTCAAATCGGTTATGTCGCCCTCAGCCTGATTGATATCCTCTTCGAACTGAATAATAACCTGCTTTTCGTTCGCTATCTTCTCCTTGTTGATGCGAATGGTGGTTTCGGTCTCACGGAGTTTATTAAGCACGTTATTGAGATCACGACGGGCTTCGGCCAGTGCTCTTTCGCGTTCATCCAGCTTTTCTTGTGCCAGCACCTCCTCTTCTTCCAGTCCGTTGTACTGCTGCTCGAGTCCGCTTTTTTCTTTCTGCGTGGTAACGATGCGCTCCATCAACGGCTTCAACTGCTCCTGCACGCGCTCATATTCGAAACGTGACCATGCCAGATCCAGCTGCTCCAGTCGTTCTGAGTAGTCCTTGGCCTTCCGTGCCTTATCGGCCTGTAGCTGAAGCGACCGGGTTTTTTTACGGATTTCAACCAGAATATCCTCTACCCGAAGCAGATCGGCTACGGTTTCATCCAGCTTGCGCAGGGTCTGCTTTCTCTTTTCTTTATAGCGTGTTACGCCAGCGGCTTCTTCAAATAGTCTTCGTCTGTCGTTGTTTTTATCGTTGAGGATTTCCTCAACCATTTTAAGCTCAATCACCGAATATGCGCCGGGTCCCATTCCGGTATCCATAAACAGCTCTACCACATCTTTGAGCCTGCAGACCGAACCGTTTAGCAAGTACTCACTTTCACCGGAGCGGTACAATCGCCGGCTGATTGTCACTTCGGTATATTCCAGCGGCAGTATACCGCGGGTGTTCTGTATGGTGAGGGAAACCTCTGCCATCCCAAGAGCTTTCTTGGTTGATGTACCGTTAAAAATAACGCTTTGCATCGCTGCCGATCGCAATAAACTGGCACGCTGCTCTCCCAAGACCCACCGAAGAGCATCTACAATATTGGATTTCCCACAGCCATTTGGCCCAACGATTCCAGTTATGCCGCTATCAAACTTAACATTGGTTTTGTTGGCAAAACTCTTGAATCCCTGGAGCGATAATTCAGATAAGTACATATATTTTCAACAATTCAAAAACCAATTGAGGCAACGAATTTACCACAATTCAGACAGAACAAAAAAGGCCGGGGCGCTGTGCACACCGACCTTTTGTTTTAAACCGGTAATAAAATTAAATACTCAGAATTTCTTCTTCTTTATCCTTGAGTACTTCATCCACTTTAGTGTTATAAGTATCGGTGAGCTTTTGGATGGCATCTTCTGACTCGAATTTAGAATCTTCGGGTAGCGAGCTGTCCTTTACTTCTTTCTTAATATTTTCATTAGCATCGCGGCGGGCGGTACGAATACTAACGCGCGCTTTTTCGGCGGTTTCCCGGGCCATCTTTACCAATTCCTGACGCCTTTCTTCAGTAAGAATAGGCATCGGAATACGAATAAGAAGACCATCATTCTGCGGATTAAGGCCAAGCTTGGATCCGTGAATAGCTCTTTCAATTGGCTGAATCATCGCCTTTTCCCACGGCTGAACCACCAGCATGCGCGGCTCAGGGGCAGAGACGTTGGCCACCTGATTTAATGGCGTTAAACTACCGTAGTAGTCCACTTTAATTCCATCCAACAGAGACGGGTTCGCTTTTCCAGCCCGGATATGGTTAAACTCGCGCTTAAGGAAATCTATGGATAATTCCATTTCTTCTTTAGCAGCTTCGTGGTACGGTTCTAACTCAGGTAATATCATAGTATAATTCTGTTAGCTTTTCGCATTGTCGAATGTGGTTTTTCAACCGGTTACTGTAAAACACAATAAGATACGATTTTCACACCGCCAAATAAATATACGGCGAAGGTAAAATTGTGTCCTTACGCTGTTTAATGATCCCAGCGAACCAGTGTGCCCACTTCTTCCTTATTAATTACCTTCAGGAAGTTGCCGGGCTTGTTCATATTAAACACTATAATCGGAGTCTTGTTGTCGCGGCAAAGGGTGAAGGCCGTTAAGTCCATTACCGACAATCTGCGACTAAGAACTTCATCTCCGGTTATGGATTTGAATTTGACCGCATCTTTATTTTGCTCAGGATCTTTATCGAATACACCATCCACCCGGGTTCCTTTCAGGATAACCTCTGCCTCTGTCTCGATTGCACGTAGTGAGCCTGCTGTATCGGTGGTGAAATACGGATTTCCTGTTCCGGCACCGAATATCACAACGCGGCCTTTTTCAAGATGGCGAATTGCTCTTCTTCGTATAAATGGCTCGGCGATCTGCTCCATTCGAATTGCCGACTGAAGCCTTGTTGCCACGCCTTTGCGCTCGAGTGCATCCTGCAGAGCCATGCTGTTAATCATCGTGGCCAGCATGCCCATGTAGTCGCCCTGTACGCGGTCCATGCCCATGGTGGCTGCCTTCATGCCGCGGAAGATATTGCCGCCGCCAATCACAATGGCAATTTCCACTCCGGCCTCGTGAACCTCTTTAATTTCTTCGGCGTAGCTTTCAAGAACCTTGCTGTCGATTCCGTGGCCTTGTTCGCCCAGTAGTGCTTCACCACTTAGTTTAAGTAATATTCTTTTATACATAGAGAGGAGTCCGTTTTTTGCTTGTTACATATAACACATACAAAAAAGGCCACCCTTTGAAAGGGCAGCCTTTAATGTTAATTACTCAATTAGTTGGAACCAAGCTGAATCCGCTTGAACGTTTTCACGGATGGTTCACCCTGCTGCTTGAGATATTCAGCAACAGTCATGCTGCTGTCTTTAACAAATTTCTGCTCCAGAAGCACTCGCTCCTCGAAGAAACGGCGAAGTTTACCTTCAGCTGCTTTTTCTGCAATGTGCTCTGGCTTTCCTTCGTTAATGAGCTGCTCTTTGGCAATTTCACGCTCTTTGTCGAGAACAGAAGAGTCTACTTCATCGCGGTTGGTTGCGATTGGCGACATAGCCGCAATCTGCATGGCCACGTCTTTTCCTGTAGCTTCATCCTTAAGTTCTCCTTCGAAATCAACTAATACAGCAAGCTGACTTCCAGGGTGGATATAGCTTACAAGCTGTCCGTCGGTTTCCAGCAGTACCACTTTGCTGATATCGATTTTCTCACCGATTTTACCAACAAGCGTTTCCAGCTGCTTTGCAACGGTTGCATTGCCGTGCTCCAGCTCTTTAATGGCGTTTACGTCGTTCACATTCTTGTCGAATGCAAGCTTGGCGAAATCCGTAGCGTTCTGGATGAACTCTTCGTTACGGGCTACGAAATCAGTTTCGCAATTCAGCTCAACAGCGGCGGCTTTTTTGCCGTCGTCGCTAATATGTACTGCGATAAGGCCTTGTTCTGCGTCGCGGTCGGCGCGCTTTTCGGCTACTTTTTGTCCCTTCTTGCGAAGATACTCAATAGCTGTTTCCATATCACCATTGCTTTCGGACAGCGCCTTTTTGCAATCCATCATGCCGGCGCCGGTGACGTCACGTAGTTTCTTTACATCTGCTGCTGAAATACTCATAATAATAGTGTGCGTTCAGTCGCAATTTTGAATTAATAATTGGCTTAAAAAGGAAGCGGTCGATGCCGCTGCGTATAACGGGCCCTGTATTTTGACAGAAAATCCGGATGCAGATTTTAGCCTGCATCCGGAATAATCATAATCTCGGACCTATAGCTTAGCTTATCTGATTAGCTGTCGCTTTTGGTACGACGTTTTCTGCGACGAGCCGGAGCTTTTTCACCGGAATTGTCGTCGCTGTCGTCGTCGTCATCATCTGCATCGGCATCAGCAGCGGCGGCTTTTTCGTCGCTGCCGGATTCGGCTGCGGCTTCCATAGCAAGCTGCTCTTCTTCCATTGCATCGCGCTCAGCAACGCCTTCAATAATAGCATCAGCTACGTTTGAGGCAATAAGCTGAATAGCCTTGGCGGCATCGTCGTTACACGGAATGATGTAATCCGGTACGTTCGGGTCGCAGTTTGTATCAACTAATGCAAAAATCGGGATATTGAGCTTGCGAGCTTCATTGATCGCAATATCTTCCTTAACAATATCTACCACAAAAAGGGCGCCCGGCATGCGGTTCATTCCGGCAATACCGCTCAGAACCTGCTCCAGCTTTTCCTTTTCCCTGTCGAGCATTAAACGCTCTTTTTTAACCAGGTTTTCGTAAGTACCATCTTTCTGCATATTCGCGATCTCTTCCATACGGGAGATGCTCTTGCGAACAGTAGAGAAGTTGGTAAGCATACCGCCAAGCCAGCGGTGGGTAACGTAAGGCTGTCCGGCACGAATGGCCTCTTCCTTAACAATTTCCTGTGCCTGCTTTTTTGTACCTACGAAGAGTACTTTCTTACCGGAACGGGCAACTTTGCCAATTTCGTCCAGTGCTTCCTGAAGACAATCACGTGTTTTGTTGAGGTCCAGGATATGAATTCCGTTGCGCTGCATAAAGATGAATTCCTTCATCTTTGGATTCCAGCGGCGGGTCAGGTGACCGAAGTGGGCTCCTGCCTTGAGAAGCTCTTCAATGGATGCTGCTTTAGACATAATGTGTTTTTCGTTTTTTACGAGTTAAGCCTCTACACAGGTCATTCACAATCCCGATTCCGGTTCAGTAACCGAAACACTCCGGAAGTGTGTCGCTATGTATGTGTGATTAAGACTATACTGTGTGTTAAATGTATTGAATTATATAGAACCTGAAGTTTCCTTCAGCAAACGTGCCTTGGCAATGGGCTGCAGCACTTTCCAAAAACGGAAAGCACTGAACACAACCAAGTATTAACGCTTGGAGAACTGGAAGTTCTTACGGGCCTTAGGCTGACCATATTTCTTACGCTCAACCATACGGTCGTCACGTGTAAGAAGGTCATTTTCTCTAAGAACAATGCGGTGTTCAGGATCTACTTCCAGAATGGCTCTTGCGATACCAAGCTGAGTTGCGCCGGCCTGGCCGGTTGTACCACCACCACGAACAGTAACCTTTACATCGTAATCAGACTCAAGGCCTGAAACCGATAGAGGAAGTGTAACCAGGTTCTGGTTAGCTTTTTGAGTAAAAAACTCTTCCATTGGCTTGTTGTTCACCACGATTTTACCTGAGCCTTTGCTCATGTAAACACGCGCGGTAGAGGTCTTTCTTCTTCCTATTGCTTGAATTTGCGCCATGTTATCAGAGGGTTATTTTTTCCGGATTTTGAGCGGTTTGATTATGAACCGGACCGGCATATACGCGCAGATTCGTCAGTAACTGACGTCCAAGACGGTTTTTCGGAAGCATACCTTTTACGGCGTGCATAACGATTTCGGTCGGTTTTTTCTCCAGCCATTGGGCCGGGCTGGCAAAGCGTTCGCCACCGGGATATCCGGTATAGCTGAAATACTGCTTGTCAGTCATTTTATTACCGGTAAGACGAATCTTTTCGGCATTGATAATTACAACATTGTCACCTGTATCCATATGAGGAGTAAACTCCGGCTTGTGCTTTCCGCGAAGAATGATGGCTACCTTACTTGAAAGGCGGCCAAGTGTTTCGCCGTCTGCATCTACCAGAATCCACTTTTTCTCAATTTCATCAGGCTTTGCTGAGTACGTTTTGAAATATGGGCTTTTCATGGTTTATTTATTGATTTACTTCGATATTGCTTCGATTTTTGCAAAGTTCGGAAATATATCACTTTATTCGGTTGTTTGCAATGTGCACTTATTTTGTTAATTGCGTATCCTGCCCCGCTCAAACGCGTTTTAAGGTCTCCGATGCCATCACCCTAACCAACCGTGAAATGTTTTGGCAAAGACCTTATGTTAAGCCGTCTGCTTTGTGATGTTTTCCCGACCCTTATTTCAACCGTGATCTTACCTTTTTTCCCAACATGACCCGACATTTACTGCTTTCCGCCCTCCTTTTTTCTTTTTTTAGCGTGATGCTTTCCGTGCCCCAATCGGCTGATGCTCAGCAGGCCGCGTGGCAGCAGTCTATTTCCTACGATATGGACGTGCACATGAATGTGGAAACCAACATCATGACCGGAACCCAGCGGGTGGAATATCACAACGCCTCCCCCGATACGCTCGACCGCTTTTTCTATCATCTCTACTACAATGCGTTCCAGCCGGGCAGCATGATGGATGAGCGCTCCAGAACCATCATCGACCCCGACGGGCGCGTTCGTGACCGAATTTACCATCTCCAGGAAGATGAAATTGGTTATCAGCACATTAAAAGCCTGAGTCAAAACGGGGTTTCCGTTGAGTATGAAGTGAGCGAAACTGTGCTCATCGTTCATCTTAACGAACCGATTTTACCGGGTGAATCAGTGACCTTCGATATGGAGTTTGAGGCTCAGGTGCCTGTTCAGATTCGCCGCACCGGCCGCGATAACCGTGAGGGCATCCGCTACTCGATGTCTCAGTGGTATCCGAAAGTAGCCGAGTACGATCAGGACGGATGGCACACGCATGAGTACATCGCCCGCGAGTTTCACGGCGTTTTTGGTGATTTCAACGTTCGCATCACCATAGACAAGGAATACACGCTTGGCGCAACCGGCTATCTTCAGAATCCGCAGGAAGTAGGTCATGGTTACGAAAATCCGGATGAGCCCCTCAACCTGCCCGACGGTGATGAGATTACCTGGCACTTTTTCGCTCCCGAGGTCATCGACTTTTTCTGGGGTGCCCACGATGAATTTGTTCATGTAATTCACGAAGAAGAAGGCGCGCCCCGCCTCCACCTGTTATATGTTGAGCGTCCTGAAACGCGCTTTTGGGATATGCTGCCCGAGTTTACGGCGGAGGCCTTTCAGTTTATGAATGAGTACGTGGGCGAATACCCATACGAACAGTTTACCATTATACAAGGCGGCGACGGCGGCATGGAGTACCCGATGGGCACGCTTATTACGGGTCACCGGCCGCTATATAGCCTGGTAGCCGTTACGGTTCATGAGCTCATACATATGTGGTTCCAAAGCACGCTGGCCACCAACGAAAGCCTGCACCACTGGATGGATGAAGGCTTCACGGTGTACATGAGCGAGCTCACCATGCGTCAGCTTTTTAACCTCCGCGGGGAGCCTCATCGTGCCTCCTACATGTCCTATCTGCGCACCGTGCACGACGGGCTGGAAGAAAACATGGGGCAGCACGCCGACCGTTACAATACAAACTCGGCCTACAGCATGGCTTCCTACCGGAAAGGAGCCCTCATTCTGCATCAGCTGGAATACATCATTGGTGAAGACGCCCTGAAGCGCACCATGCGGCGTTATTATGATGAGTGGCTGATGCGCCATCCCACGCCAACCGATTTCCAGCGCATAGCCGAAAAGGAAAGCGGGCTACAGCTGAAGTGGTATTTTGATGAAATGCTTCATTCCACCCGCACCATCGATATGGGAATACGTCAGGTTCGCCGGAGTTCGGATGAGAACCGCATCACCCTTCAAACGCGGGGTGATTTTCACATGCCGGTGGACCTTCTTTTAACCTATGAAGACGGCTCTCAGGAGCTCGTTTATATCCCAACCCAGCGGCAGCTTGGCTCCAAGCCGCATGAGCTTGTGGGCACGGAGCGCATCACCCTTGATCCATGGCCGTGGACCCACAGCGAGTACAGCTTCAGCCTGCCTGCCCGTGAATCGCGCCTGGTTTCGGCCGAGATCGACCCGTCGCTTCGCATGGCCGACATCAACCGCCTGAATAACCACTGGCCGGCTACGATAAACGTGACCACCTTCGACCTGCCAAATCCGGAATGGGACAGCTATGAAGTCGGCTCGCGTCCGGCGCTGTGGTTTGGCGAGAATGCGGGTATTCGTCTGGGCTCGGTTTCCAGAGGAGCGTATTTATTTGGCACCAAGTCATTTCATCTGGAGAGCTGGCTGACGACCGGTACCGTTGACGAATTCGGGTTTTCGAATTTTGATCTGGATTACCGCATAGCCTGGCGCGACCGTCTTGCTCTGCTCGGTCCCGACAGCTGGTGGTTTGCTGAGGCCAAGCGCATGTACGGCATCAACTATCAGGAATTGGGCGTGGAGCGCAGACTAGGTCGGTATGGTCGTCTCGAGCCTGTTCGTCAGGTGCTGGAGCTGAGCGCTTTCCACATGAACCGCGGATCCGTGCGTCAGACTGCTGATTTGGACCAGTTCTGGGAAAAAGGAAGCCTGTGGGGCGCCAAAGCGGCTTATGAATTGGGCAACGTGCGCGAAAACGGACTTCGCCTTCAGGCAACGGCCGCTACGTTTGGCAACACCCGCGCGGCGCATCAGGTCGAGCTGAAGGCCAATCGCACGCTGTTTAGCAGCGATTACCGCTACTCGGCAAGATTTGGAATGCAGGCTGCGGGCGGCTCTTCGTTTACCTCGAATCAGCAGCTCTACGATCTGGGATCCGGCACGGCCATCGAGCGGTGGGAAAACAGAGCCTACACGGCAATTGCCAATATCGATCAGCAGTTCGCCCGTGATGCCCGATTTGCCTACGACAGCGGCAACGCCCTTTCCGGCTACAGCCTGCACGCGCCGTTTCAGCCTGGTTTGATTGGGAACAATATGCTGGCCTTTTCGATCTGGCAGAGCTACCGTCCGGTTCTGATGGGCTTCTTCCGCGCGTTTGAGTTCGAGCTTTTTGCCGGAACTGGATACGCCTGGAACGGAAGCGTAATCACTGACTTCGATATTCCTTCTCCCGACTCACCATGGCTCGCCTCAGCCGGAGCCGGTCTGATGTTCGACTTCGCCGAGATTCCCCGCTTCGACCGCTGGACTGCACAAAGCGCGCTGCTGAGCGGACTTCAGGTTTCGATCCGCTCGCCGTTTTACCTGCACGGCATTCAGGGTCATGATGATTTCGAACCCACTGAGCGCTGGATGATTGGAGTCAGCAAGGCTTTTTAGGACGCTGTTTCAGGACGCAAAGGAGCGCGGATTAAAAAGCAGAGGAACGCGGATAGGGTGATGGCTTTGGGATATAGAAAAGTATCTGAGAAGCCATCATCCTTTTTGCTTTAGACTCTACTCACTCATAGTTAGGCAAAACACGCCTAATGCAGGGTGATGGGTTCTGAGTCCTAAAACAGCTCCATTGCCAGCATTACGATGATGACCGGTGTGAAGGTGACGATCAGGCCAAAGACAACGTGGGCGGTGGTGGCGTCTTCACGCTGCC
>PWID01000182.1 GCA_003555145.1 Balneolia bacterium
AAAACCGGCAGGCTTTGTTAATGGCCTGACACTCATCCAGTGAGAACGAAAATCTTCCGCCTGCATTCGGATAAATGCTGAAGTCGGCTCCAAGTTCCTTCCACAGCTGGCCATACAGAAAATCAGGAGTTAACCCTTCCGTTTGTGATAATACGTAGCTGCCGGAAAAGGCCGGGTGCGCCATCACAGGAAGAGGAATTTCGGATTTAGAAAGTTGGGCAAGAATTCCAGGTCCGCAAAGGTGCGGAATCACGAGCACGCCACCAGCTCCTGCCTTGTAAGCTGCTTCATAGCGTCGAAGCGTTTCTGCGCCGTCACCAGTGATGTTGGGATAGTAGGCGGCCTTGTGTCCGGTTTTGTCCATTGCGCGCTTTGTGGCGTCGGTACAGGCCGCAAGACGCTGCGAAAACGGAGCCGATGACTGATTGGCCATGCCGTGATCATCCTTGATGATATCAATCCCGCCCAGCGCAAACTGATAGCAGAAAGTGGCCAGCGTTTCGGAGTCCAAACCAATGGGCTTGAGCGCCGAGCAGCTGAGCGCCCGCTTGTTTTTTATATGATGATGCTTGCGAACGCCATCAATACCGAACGCCGGTCCGGGACACAATCCCGGCGGCAGGGCATCCCACTGAAGGCCGGTAATCCGCACGCCTCTGAACAGAGACGCATTACCCAGAATTACGTTTAGTAACTGGGTGATGCTCTCATCAATCGAGACGTGGGAATAGGAGATAGCGGCATCCCAGACGCCTTCCGAGCGCTGGTTCAGCCCGGAGAGCTGACCAACGATTTCGTCGCGGATTTCGGCGCTGAGCACATCATCGGGCAGTTCCACGCTTTGTTCATACGCCACCTTCGTGCAAAGCGACTCGGCTTCGGCAGCGCTGGATGCGCTTATCTGGTAATATATTTCAAAACGCGGTGATGCCATCACAAGCCGGCTTCAACAATGGTTTCGGTACGGTCAGGCCCGGTAGAAATGATGCGTACCGGCACGTTGATTTCCTCTTCGATGAAGGAAAGCAGCTTCAGCGCCTGAGCAGGCAAATCCTCGCGCGTACGGCACTCGGAAAGCGAAGATTCCCAGCCTTTAAAAACTGAGTACACAGGCACGATTTTTTCGAGCACATCAGAACTCTTCGGGAACACCGTGGTCTGCTCGCCGTCAATTTCGTAAGCCGTACAAACTTTGATTTCCTTCAGGGTATTAAGCACGTCCATTTTAGTCACCACCAGTTCATTGATGCCGTTTATACGCGTGGCATACTTGAGGGCAACCAGGTCGAGCCAGCCACAGCGTCTCGGACGTCCGGTAGTGGCGCCAAACTCGCGGCCGATGGCGCGGATTTCATCGCCCTCAGGCCCGTGAAGTTCCGTAGGGAAGGGGCCGTTGCCCACTCTGGTGCAATAGGCTTTTGTGATGCCCATCACCTTGTCTATGGCCGTTGGCGGAATGCCGCTGCCCGTGCATGCGCCGCCCGATGTGGGCGAAGAGGATGTCACGAACGGGTAGGTTCCATGATCAATATCAAGCAGAGCACCCTGGGCGCCTTCAAGTAAAATCGACTCGTTGTTTTCAACGGCTTCGTGCAGCAGGTGGGAGGTATCGCAAATGTATGGTTTCAGCTCACGACCCCAGTCGAGCATTTGCTTCATAAGGGGCCCTGATTCGAGTGCCGGCTGATCGTACATGTACTTGAGCTGTACATTTATTTCTTCGAGCAGGTAGTCCAGCTTGGATTGCAGCTTTGCTTCGTCGAGGAGATCCATCATGCGAAGGCCGCTTCGTGCAACTTTATGCACATAGGCCGGGCCAATACCGCGGCCGGTTGTTCCAATAGCAGATTTGCCCTTCGCTTTTTCTCTGCCCAGATCCATCTGTTTATGATACGGCAGAATAACGTGGGCCGTAGAGCTGATGCGAAGCTGGGTTTCCGGTAATGCTCCTTTGTCTTTAACGGTACGTATTTCCTCAAGGAGTTTATCGGGATCGATTACAACTCCGTTGCCTATTACGCAGGTCGTGCCTGAATGAAAAATACCAGATGGTATGAGGTGAAGAACATACGTTTTACCGTCGAACTTGATAGTGTGGCCGGCGTTTGCACCGCCCTGATAACGAACAACTTTGGCAACGTTTTCGCCAAGAAGATCAACAATTTTTCCTTTTCCTTCATCGCCCCACTGGGCACCAATAATAACGCGAACAGGCATGGTATCTGGATAAAATTTGAGATGGATTCACAAAAAAAGAGGTGTGCCGAATGGCACACCTCCAGAGGTTTCACTAAATGGTGTAGCTAAACGAAGCGCAGATTGACTTTTTAGTCTTCATTAAACGACTCTGCGGCTTCTTCCACCGATTTGTAATGCTTGAATACGGTGATGAGTTTTGTGACAATAAGCAGACTCTCAATTTTAGAAGCTGCATTGGCAATACGCAAATCACCACCAGCATTACGCATAGTTGTGAGGCCGCCGATGAGCATTCCCAAACCGGATGAGTTCATAAACCCTACTCTTTTAAGGTCTACTACTACATTCTTTTGTCCTTTTTCGATTAAATCGTGTAAGGCTTCATTGAGTTTTATAGCGTCGGGTCCACCCATTACGTTACCTTTAAACTCAATTACATTGCAACTATACCGTTCAGAAATATTAAAGCTCATCGGGAATACCTCGGTTGAATTATGATTTATTTAGCAGCCTTTTTAAGCTGAAGATCTACGAGCAGGCTACTTGCTACAAATATAGAACTATATGTACCAAGAATTACTCCTAAAATCAAGGCAAAAGAAAGTCCTTTTAGAACTTCACCGCCAAAGAAGAAAAGAATACCTACAGCAATTAAGGTTGTAACCGAAGTAACAACAGTACGGCTTAAGGTGTTATTTATACTTCTGTTTACCATTTTATCGTAATCCTCTGTCTTGAATATAAGAGAATTTTCACGAATACGGTCAAACACAACCACGGTATCGTTAAGCGAATAACCTACAATAGTTAGAAAGGCCGCAATAATAGCCTGATCGATATCCAGACTAAACGGTACAAATTCGTAAAGCAGGGTGAACATTCCAAGGGTGATGATTACATCGTGCGCCAGGGCAGCAACCGCTCCGGCCGAGTAATACCATTTCTTGAATCGAATAAGGATATAAATAAAAATTATTCCGAGGGCAAAAAGTACTGACTGAAGGGCGGCGTTTCTGAGATCTTCAGCAAAACGCGGACCAACGAGGTCAGCCTTAATAATTTCCGAAGGGTTGTCCGGAAAGGTTGATGACATCGTAGAAAGAACAACAGACTGAATCTGACTGCTTTCCAGATCTGCATCGGTACGTATAATGACATCGGCACCGAATGTTTTCACTTCCGGCAGGCCGTCGAGAGGTTCGCCAAGCGAAGCACGGATGTCCTCAACGGCTGGAGAGCTGCCTTCGAAGGCAACAACAACTTCTACACCGCCGCGAAAGTCGATACCGAACTGAAGCCCTTTAAATACAATGGCTCCGATCGAGATTATCACCAGCACAGAGGAAATCATATAACCCAGCTTTCTGTTGGGTATGAACTGATATTTTGGATCTTCAAAAAGTCTCATAATGTGTGTTTTTTAACTGATTGCAGTATTTAAAATTCTGTGATTAGACCTGTATTAACCGAAGGTAACGACGTTGGCTTTGCGACGAGCCAGCCAGTCTACAAGTACGCGGGTAATTATAATTGCGCTGAACAGAGATGCCACAATACCGGCCATCAGCGTAACAGCAAAGCCTTTAATTGGGCCCATACCAAAGCTGAACAGAATTACTGCAGTAAGGAATGTGGTGATGTTGGCATCCAGAATAGCGCTCATCGCGTTGGCGTAACCACTTTCAATTGATGCAATCATTGATTTACCCGATCGTTGCTCCTCACGGATACGATCAAAAATAAGTACGTTCGCATCCACCGCCATACCAATAGTAAGTACGATACCTGCTATACCGGGCAGCGTAAGCGTAGCCTTGAAGGCAGACAGAATACCAAGTATGAAAACGATATTGAGCAGAAGCGCGACGTTTGCAATAAGACCACCTGTACGGTAGTAGAAAATCATAAACAAACAGACCACAAGGAGTGCAGCCAGGGCTGAGTTAAAACCAGCGCGGATAGAAGCTTCACCGAGGGTGGCACCTACCGTACGCTCTTCAATAATATCGAGTGGGGCAGGAAGGGCACCGGAAAGCAGGATGTTTACCAAATCTTCTGCTTCAGCAAGTCCGCCAAGGCCACTGATTGAAGAACGACCTTCTGTAATCTGCGTGCGGACGGTAGGGTAGCTGTATACCATGCCGTCGAGAATAATGGCAACCGGTCGGTCGATATTAGCCGCAGTAATCATACTCCAGCGACGGGCACCTTCGCGGTTCATCGTCATAGAAACTTCGGGAGCGTTCGTTTGCGGATCGAAAGCCGGGCGGGCATCGGTAATTACATCACCAGTAAGCTCAATTTGCGAACGAACACCCAGGAGCGGATGCATGTTCGAGCCGGTTCCGATGTTTTCTGCACGGGCACCCCACATCAGGTTGATGTTTGCAGGTATAGCACGCTGTACAGCATCACGGCGAAGCAGTTCGTTCACAGCAGCTGTATCTTGTGCACTGGCATAACCAAAGCGAATATCCGGGCCACCAACGTCGAGAAGTAGTTCTGTAAGCGGGTTTCTGGTTACGGTTTGTGTTTCGCCGTCCTCATCTTCACTTTCGATGGTTTCAGTTTCATTAAGCAGGGTTACTACGCGTTCGAAGGTATTCCTTACTTCGTTCGCGTTTGCCATTGTTCTGAATTCAAGGCGGGCAGCTCCACGCAGAAGGTCACGCACACGATCCTGATCGTCGTCTATACCCGGTAGCTCAACCACGATACGGTTGGCACCCTGGCGAACAATAGACGGCTCGGTAACACCAAATCGGTCAATACGATTACGAATAATCTCAACGGCACGGTTTACAGCGTTGTTTCTTTGATCACTAAGAAACTGCTGCACCTCTTCATTGGTGGAAGCACGTGTCAGGTCATCGGAATACATGTGGAAATACCGACTGAGTCGGGCACCTGAATCGCGGCGTTCAAACTCAGCTACAAACTCGTTTACCACATCGATGTTAGACTCGCGCGATTGGTTAAACGCTGCTTCGAGCACATTATCGAACATGTCATCACGCTGGTCGCGCGCCAGTTCACTAATTAGCTGATGTGTGGCCAGTTCAAGGGTCACGGACATACCACCCTGTAAGTCAAGACCGAAGCTTAAAGAATTAGCCCGTAGGTTTGCGAGGCGATCGGAATGCTGGAATCGGTATTCAACCTGCTCTTGTTCGGAAAGTTTGTCTATATGACGTTCTTCCAGCCAGTGGCGTACACTGAACTGAAGATAGTATCCGGTTAGAAGCAGGAAGCCAATGATAAAAAATATCTTGGTTGAGCTTGTTTCTTTCATGATTTATGGATGTGTTAGATGGATTTGTTTTATAAAAAATCTGGTTTCCTGAAGCTTGGACATACTTTGGGCAAATGGATTTCTTTGGTATGGGACTTCAGGGTTGTTGCAGTACAATACATTGATTCAGGATGTTCTCAGGCCCGAATAAGAGCAGAGACTCATCGTTAGAGAATGCATAGGCTTATTATTGTACAATGGGCTTATCGTCGCCCGGGAGGAGGGATGTTGCTAAACTAAGGAGCGTTGATCGATTTACCGCTCAACAGCGACTGAGTAGCTAAACTTATGGCAGTGCTGCCGGAAACGTTTTCGCCCAGAAGCGCAAGAGGCTCTGAGTTAAGGCCGCTAGTCGCATCGATTCCGTAGTAATTAACCCAGAATCCGTTGTGCTTGTGTATTAACTGAAGCTGAACCCGGTCCTGCCCAAAGGTGCCGGCCATATCGGAGGCATTATGGTGCTGGGCCCAGGCCATGTACAGATAAGGAATAATCTGATGCTTGTCGGAACCGGGAAGTTCATTTTTATCTTCAGAAACCACCGCATCTGATTCTGATTTAGCGGCGTTTAGAATATTATGAAGATATGTGAGGAAATCATCCTGAGTGGAAAATCTTTCATCAGCATGTTCGGATTCGGCAAGGTGCTGTTTTACCCAGCTGTTAAACGAACTGAAATCCCGGGACTGCTGCTCATTAGGAAACTGTAGCATCACCAGACTGATGAGAATCAGCGATGTGCAGAAGAGCTTACAATATGTTCCGAAAAAGGATTGCATCTTATTAAGATAGGAACTCTTTGAACCTTCGACAAGAGGTAGAAAAAAATAAGGCACGCTCCTTTCCGGGAACGTGCCTTTCTATTTGATTCGACTGTTATATCTATTTAAAATCCTGATAAAGGACACCAGTGCGACTGGCTTTTATCTAAATGACATTCGAAAATTAATGATGTCGGCTGTAAATTCAATAATAAATTATAGTTTAGATTAATTAAGCCTTTATTATTTAGGCTTCCGTAAGAGAAAAGCGCTTTTATGCGAAATGATTATTTTTGATCCTTATTTACTGATCTAATGGCCTGTATTAGACGATAAACATCATTATTTTTGGGTGTCTTATTCGCACTGCGTGTTATTAACTAACAAGTATCCACAACGTAAATTTATGAACAGTCAGACGGAAGAATTGTACGAAGCAGCCATAAAAGTGGCTAAAATAGCCGGTGAGGTCACGCTCAAGTACTTTCGAAAAGATCTTGAAATAATATCCAAACAAGACGACTCACCTGTAACAGTAGCCGACAGGGAGGCCGAAAAAGCGATGCGTTCATTCATTATGGAAACGTTTCCAGAACACGGTCTAATTGGCGAAGAATTCGGATCTCATAACGATAAAGCTTCTGTGAAGTGGATTCTTGATCCAATTGATGGCACCGTTGGTTTCATACACGGAATCCCGCTTTATACTAATCTTGTTGGCATTACAGTAGATGATGTACCCACCGTTGGCGTAATTCACGCGCCATATATGAATGAACTTGTTGCCGGCGCGACGGGCGTAGGAGCTTACTTTAACGATACTAAAACCAGCATCCGGCCATGCAACAGTCTTGCAAATGCTTCTATGATGACAACCGATGTGCAGTTTTTTAATACCTATGGATACAAAGCATCGTTTGAGCATCTCCTTACCAAAGTAAAAACGCATCGAACATACGGAGATGCTTATGGCTACCTGATGGTTGCAACAGGTCGCGCAGACATCATGTTCGACCCTGATTTGAAAATCTGGGATGCTGCCGCACTTTTACCGGTAATAGAGCAGGCCGGTGGTTCGTTTACAGATCTTAAGGGCAATGCCCGCGTAGACGGAGATAGCGGGCTTGCCTGTTCTCCAGAATTAAAAAAAGAACTCCTTCACATTTTTGAAACTCATTCCTGATAACGAATCATGATAAAAAGATTCCATTTTCTGTTCCTTTTCCTTCCGTTTTTATTCGCAGGGTTCTGGTCACCCTCTTATGCGCAGGATTACGAAAACTTTCCGGTTCTGGACTATGATTTCCGCCACCTGGATGCCAATCTCAACTTTTCTCTGGCTGAGCGCGCTCTCGATGGTACGGTTACATATACCGTAGCTGCACGGAATACCGAGGCCGGCAAGCTCAGCTTAATGGCAAACGGTCTGCAGGTTGACAGCGTATTGGTGAATAGTGAAACAGCATTATTCGAAACTGAAGACGGGTTCGTTCTTATAGATATACCCGAAAGCCTCATCGGCTCAGGCCGGGAATTCAGCCTGGACGTTGCCTATCGCACCACGTCATCACAAATCTTTTTGCAGACCGCTGCCGGAACGGTTTTTACCTCAATGATGCCATACCGCAGATCGGAGTGGATTCCGGTTTATGAACACCCTCGTGTGGAGATGACAACCCGTATTATGCTTACCGTGCCATCAGATACGGAAGTTGTCGCAAACGGTTATTTCGATTCTGAGCAAAGCGTTGGTGAAGATCGTAAAAGGGTTATATGGAGTTCACGCGAGACAATTCCTTCTACCGATCTGGCATTCTTTGCCGGTCAGTTCGAATACGCAGAGACCATGATGGGCACCAAATCGGTACGGGTGTACTCAGAACCTAATACAATTGGAAGCAGTCTTCGTAATGATATGCTTCGTGATGTTTCGGCCTCTGTGAATCGTCTTCAGCGCAATCTAAGGTTCGAATTTCCGTACGATGCTTTTTCTGTGATTGTGCTACAGGATCACGTTTGGGAGCCTAAAACATACGCTGCCACTATTGGGATGTTAAGTATGAATGCATACGGCCTAAATGCACAGCTCGAGCGCGTAATTGCTGCGCAGTGGTTTGGCGCCTACCACAGAAGCGAGACCGTTTCTGATGCAGGGACCCAGATTCTTATGCAGGCGGCAAGCCTGTCCGGAACATCAAGACCTGAGGGCGATCTTGCGGTTTATGATTTCCCGCGGACCTCCTATTTCACCGATTTCGATCAGTTTAAAATGGGCAATTGGCTGAAGTGGCGCGATCTGTACAGCAACTTGCCAGATATTCACAAAAACGTAATTTCTGCTGAAATGCAGCAGCTATTCAGGCTGAGCGGTACGGTATACGGCTGGGAAGATTACATGGAGATTTGGTATAACCGAACCGGGCGTCCGCTGGATCGCGTATCGGTTAGCGCAGAGGAAGAAGCCGAAGACGAAGCACCCCGGAAGATGGTAAACATCGCTTTTGAACCCAGCTCTGAGCGTTCAGGAATACTGGTGGTTGTAGAGCCAAGGGAAGAACTGGAGAGAGACAGCCTTCATATTCCTCTTAAGCTCATATCCCGCAGCGGCATCACCAATAAAGAGCTTACCGTGTACCGTACGGGCGGTGAATTTTTTGTTGAGCACGATCAGCGTCTGGTTAACATCACCGTAGATTATAATCAGGTTGATGGCATCGAGTTTTTTGAAATCAAGGATCTTGAAATGTGGCTGCATCAGCTTCGCAGCGACGAGCGTGAAACTGCCCGCATACGTGCTGCCGAAATGATGCCGCGTTTTCGTGACGACCCAGATATTCAGCTGGCAATGCAGGATTTCCTCAGACGTGAAGAAAGCTCAGCCGTACGTATTGTGATGATTCGATCCCTCAGCGATATCGTTGAGGGCGCTTCAGGAACGCAGCAGATATTTATTGAAATGGCGAGAACAGGGCAGGGTGAAGTGCTTCATGCCGCAATCGACGCGCTGTGGCACTACGAGGGCAACGATGATGTAATCAATGCCGTTGGCCGGGTTGCGCAGCAGTCCACCTATCAGCCGGCTGCTGTTGCTGCAATTGGCGTTTTCA
>PWID01000064.1 GCA_003555145.1 Balneolia bacterium
CAGGCCGATATCATCGCCGTAAGCGGAAACCCGCTGAATGACATCACCATTCTTCAGGAAATGGGCTTCGTGATGAAAGGCGGCGTGGTGTATAAAGAGTAGAGACGAAAGCTACTTTTTTAGTCAGATAATGTTTTTTCTCTTTATAAAGTCAGGGTTGGTTGGAATCTATTTCCGGCTGACCCTGATTTATTTCACTACGATCCATATATGAAATATTACCCCGCTGATCAATCAGAAACACTCCATCTTCAACAATAACGAGGTGATTCGGCTGACCTCTTGGCGATGGGGGCCTGCTGATTGCAAAAAAGACATCCGTTTCTGTAGGAATGTCCGTGAGTACTGCTGTTGACATTGTTAACGGGGCCTGGGATCTGAGGTCGATGGTTTGCATGCTGTTGTGCAGGCGTGTAGTATCTGTGATTGTTGCCGATGTTGTATCGAACGTATATCTGAAATCAGCGCCTAAGTAGTAGACATTTATGGCCGGTTGAGCAGGCATCATAAAGACGTAGATACTATCACCTGGTCCGGGAATCACAGCTGTATTATAGGCTACCTGCTCCGGTGGGTCAAAACCTTCAAGTACCGCTTGCCGGGCCATCATGGCGTCGTGGTAAAAGCATGTACTGTAAACGGGCTCCTCATGCTTGAAGATTTCCATTACCGAATACTGGTTATCAAGATAGGCCTCAAAGACTGTAATAAACTCAGATTTATCCTCGCTTAGTCGCCCGAAACCAACATGGAAATGGTTATTCTCATGTTTTACCACGTATCCGCTAATCAACTCACCCAGATTTTGAACATCCTGCATTAAGGGGCGAACGGCATCGGTTCCGTGCCAGGCAGCCTGATCATAAGCATGCAGCATTCTGCCCCTGAGCGTTACTTCTTCGAGACCGGGAAAATCCTGAGCTGTGTTTTCCTGAGCGTTGGCAGCAGGGCAAGTGAAAACAAGAAAAAGTGCAAAAAGGGTGATGTATACTGATTTCATAAAGCAGGATGATAAAACTGAAATGGCTAAAGATCTGATTATAATAGCTGTAGTCGTACTTTACAGCCTCCGCTAACATAAGTAAAAAGGTGATTTAATGTTTATGGAATTAGTATTTATCAAAAACTCAAAACTCAGAACTCAAAACTCAGAACTCAAAACTCTTACGGCATCACCAGTAAATTCCCGACTGCCAGAACGAGCCATCCCACGGTGATGGTTGCCATGAGCTGCTCCTGAGTGAGCGGCTTGTTTAAAAGCCTGTACACAATCCAGGGAAGTCCGCTCACGAAAACGGCGAACAGCAGATGGGCAAACGTGCTCATCAAAAGGCCGGTAAGGGTGATGTGTTGTGAGGTGAGAGCCGAGACAATTACCGAGCCCGCTAAAAGCGCCAGCCACCAGAATCCGAAATTTCTAAAAATGCTCATAATTCAAACCAGTCAGTGAAGGATAATCAGGAGTCTGCATCAGCTCCATACATCTCATACGGCATGAAGCCCCGCAGGTTTCCGGAATAATGAGCCAAATCTTCTGCGTAAATCTGCGAGGTAATCCGCGCTTCTTTGCGTCCTGCCTTCCATTCAAAGATCCCCAATCATCAATCAGCTATCAAAGATCTTCCGTAAATCTTATATTCTGATCCGAATATTTCACATTAAAGCTATGAGAACATGAGTAGTACCCTGAATCAGCTGCGCGAACAGCTGGACGATATTGATGCCTCCATTCTGGAACTGCTGTCGAGGCGTCAGGAAACGGTAAAGGCCGTGGTTGATGCCAAAAAAGCCGATAAGATACCTGTTTACGTGGCGGGCCGCGAGGATGAAAAAACGGTTCGTTTCCGCAGGCAGGCCGAAGCCAACGGGCTGGACCCGGAATGGGCCGAGGATTTTCTTCGTATGATGATGAGCGCCTCCCGGGCGAATCAGTCGGAAGCGACATTCCCGAGCTCCACGCCGCAGCCTAAAACCTGGCTGATTGTCGGTGGAGCCGGCGGAATGGGAAGCCTGTACGCCAGACTCGCAAAGAAATCGGGTCATAATGTGCGCACCCTCGACAAAAACGACTGGCCGAACGCGCAGGAGCTGGTTGAAGGCGCGGATGCCATCATACTAAGCGTACCCATTCACCTCACAAAAAAGGTGATTGGCGATCTGAGCCCGCATCTAAGCTCCGGACAAATCCTGTGTGATTTCACCTCTCTGAAGGCCGACTATGTGCAGGCAATGCTGGACTCCCATGATGGGCCGGTGCTGGGACTTCACCCGATGCACGGACCTGATATGCGACAGGTTTCGCGTCAGCTGATGGTAGTTTGTGAAGGCCGCGATGCCGAAGCCGGCGAGTGGCTGATTGAACAGTTTGAGCTCTGGGGCATGCGCATCAAGCGGGCTGATGCGCAATTGCACGACCGCGCAATGCATCTGGTTCAGGGCCTGAGACACTTTGTGGCGCTGCTGCATGCATCCTTCATGAACCGGCACGATCTCAAGCCGGAGGACATGCTGGACTTCAGCTCGCCCATCTACCGTGCCGAACTGATGATGACCGGCCGGATTTTTGCTCAGGATGCCTCGCTTTATGCCGATATCGTGTTTTCAGACGAGGAGCGCATCACCCTGCTCAAGGATTTCCTCGAACACCATTCGCAGTTAGCCGAAATGGTGAAGTCAGGCGACAAAAAAGCATTCGTGCGCGAATTTGAAACGGCCACCGATTTCTTCGGCGATTTTGCCGATCAGGCCCTAAAGGAAAGCGGCTACCTTATTAATAGGCTTGCGGATCGTTTTGGGTGAATTTAGTCGAAAGTCGGCAGATATACGATATCTGATATGTGAATTTTGTGCAAGAAATTAGTCGAAGGTCTAAGGTCTAAGGTCTTTCGAATTCGGGCAAAGAGGTTGGATATAAATGCCTAAAATACTGGGAAAACCTGCGTTGTAATCCGAGTGAATAAGCGTCTTTAAGCTACCCGATTTTGTGGATGATTCGCAGGATGATGAACTCAGCCGGGCGTATTGCTGCCACGCCGACTTCGATGATGAGACGTCCCTCAATTACGTCGGATTCACCCATGGTTTCACCCTGGCCAACCTTTACAAAAAACGCATCCTGTTGGGTTGTACCTGTCATGGCACCATCCTGCCAGAGGTTGGTGAGAAAGCTCTCAGTCATACCGCGTGTTTTCGTCCAGGTATTGGCATCGTTAGACTCGAATCGCATCGCCTCAACTGATCTTTTTACCGACTGTTCTATGAAGATGAACAGGCGCCTGACGGGCACATAGCGCCACTCATTATCGTTACCCGCCAGCGTGCGCGCGCCCCATACAAGTGTGCCTCTGTCCGTAAAATGACGGATCGCGTTCACCGACTTACCCGTTGTGGAATCAACATTCAAATCTTGCTGATTCTCAGCCGTGACCAGCACGGAGGGTTCCTCTACCTGTGCCAGGCTAACGTTGGCCGGTGCTTTCCAGACCCCTCGGTCCCGGTCGGTCTGCGTGTAGATTCCTGCTAAAGCAGCGGAAGGGTAAAGCTCAACCAGCTTTTGTCCGAACGCTTTTTTTATCTGTTTATAGAGTTCTTTTTCGGGTGCTATAACGGAGAGATTGCTATCCCGTGTTAACCGCGCGCCTGCTGTTCTTTTATGTCTGATTCCGGTGAGCAGATTCGGCATGGTGAGGTTGTGATAATTTCCTGATCCAGTCCCGCCACGATTGTCGCTTATAACTACATCCTGCTCGCGGAAAAAGCGGTTGATGGTGGTTTTGAGCGATGGATAATAGGCTGCTCCGTAGCTCAGATTGCCGGTACCCACCTGCGACCTGAAAGCTGCTGCATCTTCCGCGGGATCTTCATTGCTTCCAGCCAGCGCGTCCAGAATTGCAAAGCGGTCTTTCAGGTCGGCGCATTGTGCAAGCATGTTATTGTGCAAGGTTTTGCGGGCGCTTGCGCTCAGGTGCACGGCTTCAGGAATAACAAGCAGCGTGGGTCCGTCTTCCAGCGCAAGAACACCCAGACCTTTATTAAGATCGGCCGGGTCAATAGAAGTTTCGGATGGGTTTTCATCGAACAGGCCTGCAGATACAACATAACAAGATTCCCCGCCATTGGCGTAAAAAAGCTGCATGGCATAATGAAGCAGATAGGGAGATTCTGTTCCTGTGATCTCAAACCGGTCCTCGCCATTTTCGGTGGCTAAAGTAAGCCCGTACTGCTCACCGAACGGATCTCCGAATATTTCGGAGAAGTCCTGCATGGAGGTAATACGGACAGCTTTGCCCGTAAGGTCTTCATCATCTTTTTGAGCCCACCCTGTATAACCCACAAAAGCAGGTATGGCAGTAGGTGCCGGTATTATAGTGGCCTGTCGTTTTGGAGTTTCCCGGATATGCACGCCTGGAGTTCTGAATCTTTGCATGGCACTTTTTCTTGGTGGCTGGATGATGGTATACTTGTATCCAATAAAATAAAAGCGCCACTGGATTCAAAACCCGGAAGGTCATGGACAGGCACAGATTATCACGGATTATCACAGAGACACCCATTCAAAACCTGTCTGCCGAAGTGAAGACAGGCAGGCTCAAAACTTAACACTCAAAACTTCCCCTGTTGGCCATCAACCTTTGGGAATCCGGAACTCCCCGCTAAGGTCACCAACGCTCACCGTATAGCCGGTGCGTTCGAGAACGGGTTTGCCTTCGGCATCGGGATAAGAGAGATGCTCGGGAGTGATGTCGAAGCGCAGCGTTTTGGATTCGCCGGGTTTCAGGGTGATTTTTTCGGCCTTTTTGAGCTCCTTGATCGGGCGCGTTATTTTCCCGAAATGGCAGGAAGTAAACCAAAGCACCGATTCCATTCCATCACGCTTTCCTGTATTGGTGATGGTTACGCTGGCCGAAATCTGGTCATCAGCCGGCATTTCTGAATCGTTTAGCTTTAGTCCAGAATACCGGAAGCTTGTGTAGCTGAGGCCTTCACCAAAGGCAAAAAGCGAGGAGGACTGATTGCCCTGAATAATCTGATTGGCCTGTTCCGGATCGAAGAAATAGAGCTGACTCTTCTTGTGATTGTACGGTAAAAAATGATTCGGGCTCATCGGGTAGGAAAACGGCATTTTCCCGCTCGGGTTCACCTTTCCGCTGAGGATATTGGCAATGGCCTCAGCGCCTTCGAAGCCGGGAAGTCCGGCAAAGATAATGACATCAGCTTGTTCGGCTACATCGTTAATCAGGCGTGGGCGACCTTCGATGAGAATCAGAGCGAGCGGCGATTTCGCTTTGCTGATAAACTGTATTTCGTTGATTTGCTCTTCCGGCAACTTCAGGTCGGTGATGTTGCCAACGAACTCGGTATACGGCTCTTCACCACCTGCGTAAATGATCAGGTCGAAACTGTCGAGGCGTTTGACAAAATCTTTTTGGGTGGCTTCACCGCCGGAAAAAGCGGATTCGAGATCGGCTTCAGAAAAATGGCTGACTTCGGCATCAGCATACTCCTGCTGAAGAGCCGAAAAAATTGTTTTCATGCTTTCCGGAAACTGCTCTTCCCGACCGCCCTGCCATTTGATGGTCCAGCCGCCGCACAGGTTTCGGCGACTGTTTGCCGAGGGGCCGAATACAGCAATTTTAGCCGGCTTTTCTAGCGGGAGCACATCACCCTCGTTCTTGAGAAGCACGATGGATTCCCGGGCAGCATCAAGAGCTTTTTGCCTGTTTTCGGAACTTCCTATACGATCAAAACGGTCGCTGCGGGGGTGCGGATGCTCGAATAAGCCAAGCTCGAATTTGAGCTTCAGGATCCGGCGGACGGACAGGTCGAGGCGCTCCTCGGTAATGCGGCCCTCATCAACCAGCTCCTTGAGCGAGGTGTTGAATTTGAGATGGAGGGGCGTCATGCACATATCGATGCCCGCCATCACGGAGTCGTAGGTGGCTTCCTTGAAATTTTCGGCCGTGTAGTGGAAATCTTCAAGCTTGGCTACATCATCCCAGTCGGTAACCACCACACCTTCGAAGCCCATCTGATCGCGAAGCAGGGTAGTGAGAATCTCATGCGAGGCATGAACCGGAACCCCGTTGATTTCACCACTGTTGAGCATCACCGTTTTGAGACCGCTGTCGATTGCTTTCTGAAACGACGGCCGGTGGAACTCATGAATCTCCTGCATAGATAGCCTGACAGGCGTACGGTCCCAGCCGGAATGCGGATCAGAATATCCGAGAAAGTGCTTAGCCGTGGCGGCTTGTTTAAACGGTGATGTCTCTGCGTTTTCCTGAATGCCTTTAACGTGGGCAGCGCCCATCATGCTGCTAAGATACGGGTCTTCGCCATAGGTTTCGTAGAATCGAGGCCAAAGCGGATTGGTGGCGATATCCAGAACGGGCGAAAAAATCCAGTGGTGGCCCAGATCGGCCGATTCGATTGCAGTAATCCGTCCGGTCTGAAAAGCATGCTCCGGGTTGAAGGTAGCCCCCAGGTTGATGCTCTGCGGAAAATACGTGGCACCTTGCACATAGGTCGCCCCGTGAATATGATCGATGCCGAAGATAAGCGGGATACCAAGGCGATGTTCTTCAATCCCGATTCGGGAGAGCTGATCTGCGAACGAAAACCAGGCTTCGGGCTCAACGGCTTCACCATTTAAAAAAGACCCGATGTGATGTTCCTTTAGAAGCTTGCGGGCTTTTTTGGGGTTGAGCACGACGTCTTCCTGCTTTCCGGTGGTGTTAATCAGGGTGATGTCGAGCTGGGTCATTTGCCCGATTTTTTCGTAGACAGTCAGGCGTTTTAAAAGGTCTTCCACGCGCTCGTTAACCGGAAGTGATGCGTCTCTGAAGGGGGGCTTGGTATTTTTGGTTTTTGAGTTGTTATCTGGCTGTTGCGCCGAAGCGTCTGAGAGATTCATGAATCTTTCTTAGTGTCGATCTGAAGTTCCGTTCGTTGGTTTTAATGAGCTTTCCCTAACGCTGAGAGAAACAGGTACCAGGCTTGTATATCCACTCTGCCGGGTTGTGCCTTCTTCCTTTAATCTGTCCAGGATGAGCTCGATCACTTTTTCACCCAGCCGGGTATAGGGCGAATTTACAGAGGTAATGGAAGGCGTGTAATACTCACATTTAGGCAAATCATCGAAGGAGGCGATAGCTACATCTTCAGGAATCCGTACTCCGTTACGCACAGCGCTGTGCATGAAGCCAATGGCTACGTCGTCGTTACTGCAAAAAATCGCCTCAGGTTTAACTGCGGCTTTCTGATAGTCTTCAAAAGCTTTGATGCCTGACTCCAGTGAATAGTCTCCTTTATAATCCCATACGGCCGAAAGGGTATTGGAGCCGGCAACATAATCCCAAAACCCGTTTTTACGAAGTAAAGCCTCGGACTTGGCAGACGGCCCCTTAATGATGCCGACTTTTTTAAATCCCTGCTCCTCAAAATGAGTTGCCACGAGATAGCCGCCTCTGTAATGATCGAAAGTTACGGTATCCAGTACCGGGCTTACTATTGGTGCGGCAGAAACTAATGGGAAATTGTCGGGTATGGCTTCGAGCAAATCATGGTAGTCTTGTTCTTTAAAGTCGGGCAGAAAGACTACGGCTGCGTCGAAATTTGCACTTTTTAGTCCTGAAATAATTTCGATTGCACTTGAAGAAGCGTTTGCCACGCTCATGAGGCGCACGGTTGCCTTGGTGTTTTTGGTGGCAGCATCGAACCCATAAAACAAGGACGAAAAAAATTCTCCGGTATAAAAATGTGTAACAATCGCAATATTTACAGTTTCGCGGAGCTCCCATGGCGTATCGACAACCGATAGCGGGTAGTTTAAACGTTGTGCGCTTTCAAAAATCTTTTTTTCATTTTCGCTGCTGATTTTGCCCGTTCTTGCCAGCGCTCTTGATACAGTTGATACCGACAGTCCTGAATCTTCTGCAATATGCTTCAGCGTTACTTTCTTAGCCATGTAAAGCTTTTTTAAGCCGATGTATGTTGAAGTGTTAGTTCCTTCTAATATAATTATGAATAAACTGATAAATGAAAAAAAGATAGCAATTTCATGCAAAAAATTTCATGGCACAAAAAAGGCGCCTGTTCGGGTGAACAGGCGCCTTTTATAAAGCGTTACGCGGGGTGATGTTGTTTATTTAACAAGCATCATCTTACGTGTTAATACGGTTGTTCCGGCTTGCAGTCTGTACAGGTACATACCACTTGCAAGGGAAGCTCCGTCGAATGTTGCGGAGTGCGTTCCTGCGCTCATGTTTTCGTTTACAAGCGTGGCTACGCGCTGTCCCATCAGGTTGTAGACCTCAAGTCTTACCTGAGCAGACTCCGGCAGTTCGAAACGAATCTGCGTAGTAGGGTTGAACGGGTTCGGGTAGTTCTGCTGTAGCGTGAACTCAGACGGTAAATCGGAAATACCTTCATTAGTGCTGAGTGGCTCGCCGTACTCGATATTATCGAAGTACCAGGTAAAGTCTGCAGAACCATCGCCAACCGTACCCAGGTCGAAGATGAGTACAACTCTGTCGAGGTTAACATCCGGTGCACCGCTCATATCGAAAGAAAGCTCGGTCCATTCGCCGGAAACAGGTATGGTTTGGGATACTTCGAAGAATTCATCAGGGTTCTCAGAGTTTTCCAGTTTGAACAGAACGGTTGTTCCTTCGCGTGGTGCCCAAACCTGCATGTTAATTGGAGCTTCAGAGGTTTCTACCGCTTCACTAAGGGTGAAGTAAGCACCTCCCCATGGCTGGCCTTCTTCTTTAACCATACGGGCAACTCGACCAGAAGTATTAATTCCGCTGGCGTCAGGGTTGTCGATTACAGTAGCTACACCACCGTCGAAGTTTGTAAATACTTCTGTCCAGTCAATGTCTTCTTCAAAAGTAACCGGTATTGTTACGCCCGGAGTCGGATCCGGATCGTCGCCATCACCGCCAGATACGGCAGAGCCTGTAGCAGGTGAAGAAAAAACCTCGTTTTCTGTGTCGTACTGGTATAACCATGCGGTATACTCGGTACCTTCTTCAAGACCAGATAAGGCGAATCCGAACGCGTCGTTGCCAGCACCATCACCCGGAGTATTGCCAAACTCGTACTCGTTAGCATCCTGCGGGTTAGAAGGGGCATCGGCTGTAGGGGAGTAGAACAGTCGATAGATAAGATCGTCGTTATCCGCAACCTGGTTAGGGCCCACAGCAACAAATATTTCGCCGTTTCCGACCGGGTTTTCACCAATCATATCGGTTACTAAAAAGCCTTCAGGCATTGCTGGTGGCGTTACAGTAGGTTCGCCTTCAACG
>PWID01000071.1 GCA_003555145.1 Balneolia bacterium
AACGTTTTTAATTATCTTTCTAAATACTTTCTAGCTAAGATAATCATTAGCCTGTCAGCTACTAAAATCTAAAGGACAAATACAGGCCCAGGAGCATTTATTTCAAAGGTATACATTGAGCGCCAACTATTACACCGATGATTATTCGACTGAAAACCCCGGTATCTCAAACGACCAATTTGGGTATTGGGAATATTTACTTGAATCAGATAAAGTAATATGGTCGGATAACGTCTATAAGATTTTTGAGACCAAGAGATCGGAGTTTAAACCCACGCTTGAAGGTTTTCTGGAGTTAATCTACGAAAAAGACCGCTCTTTCTTTAAGAAATCCTACGAAGAGTCCGTACAAAACAAAGAACCTTTCGGGCCAATAATGCATCGTATTATTGGCAGATCCGGCGAGATTAAATTTATTGAGGAACAGGGCTATACTGAGTTTAATGAATCATTTGAGCCTGTTCGCAGTTTTGGTATCGTTCGGGACGTTACCCGTTACGGAAAGATGGATCAGGAACTCATAGAGCAAAAAAAATATGTGGACTCTATTATCGGCTCACTTCCGGATCTTATATTTGTACTTTCAGATAAAGGTATCTTCCTTGATGCCAAAGCCCGGAATAAAAACATGTTCCTGTCTTCGCCCGAGTCTTTCCTTGGTAAACCATATGCCCGCGTTTTACCAAAAGATGTAACTCTTCAATTTGATGGAGCATTAGAGTTACTAAAGACAGATACCAAAAATAATTCTATAATAACGATAGATTATCAGATTCAAAACCAAGGGAAAACCCATTATTACGAAGCCCGGCTCAGCTGGATGAGCCAAACTAAAATAATGGTTGTTGTGCGAGACACGAGCTCCCGGAATAAAGCTTTTCGCAGATACAAACGTTTGTCTGATCTGCAGAACCTGCTCGTTAACATTTCTTCAACCTATATAAATATTGAACAGAACTCTCTCGAAAAGGCTATAAATACGTCTTTGGCAGAGCTTGGTTCGTTTGTAAAAGCCGACCGCTTCTATGTTTTTGATTATGATTTCAAAAAGATGACGGCATCGAATACGTACGAATGGTGTACAGCAGGAGTTGAACCCCAGATACATTTGCTCCAGAACTACCCTATTGATGACATGACCGACTGGATCGATAACCACCGTAATGGTCGTATGATGATCCACGAAAACGTACAGGAACTACCAGAAGACAACTATACCAGAAAGATTCTGGAGCCCCAGGGAATCAAGAGCATCATCACCATGCCATTGATAAATAATGGGGTGTGTACAGGATTTATCGGCCTGGATTATGTTGATGAATACTATACTTTTACACATCAGGAGAAACAGCTGCTTCAGGTATTTTCCCAGATGCTCGTGAACGTAGATAATCGCATTAAAACCCAGACTAAGTTAATTGAGAACCGTCAGCTTCTCGACGACATTATTAACCACAGCGGATCTATAATCGTACGGAAAAATCTGAATGGCGCTTACCAGCTGGTTAACAGCAAATGGCAGGAGGTAACAGGGCTAAGTGAACAAGAGGCGCTTGGCAAAACTGATGATGAGCTCTTTCCTGCCAAAATTGCCCGGCAGTTTATGCAGAACGACCAAAATGTTATTCAGAAGGGTGAAATGATAGAGACCCAAGAGTACCTCGAAGATGAAGAAGGCATACGCTACTTTATTTCTTCCAAGTTTCCTGTACGGGATAAAGATGGTACTATTAGCGGTATGTGCGGCATGTTCACAGAAATTACGGACCGTAAACGGGCGGAAGAGGCGGAAATAAAGCGACGAAAATCGGAGGCGGCCAATCAGGCCAAAAGTGAATTCCTGTCTAATGTAAGCCATGAAATACGTACGCCCTTGAACGCCATACTTGGATATGCGGAAATTTTAAGTCAGTCTACGCGGCTTACAAACAAACAGCACAAACAGATCACGACCATACAAAAGAGCAGTGATCATTTGCTGGCCCTCATTAACGGTATTCTGGACTTTTCGAAAATCGAGGCCGGAACCATGGGAGTGGATTCCGAAGAGTTTTCTCCATCCGATCTGTACTTATATCTGTACATGATGTTCAGTCAGAAAGCGAAGCAAAAGAAAATTCAGTTTAAATTAGACACTGATAAAAACCATCCTGAATTTGTAGTCGGAGATGTAGCAAAAATCCGGCAGGTGTTGATTAATGTTATTGGGAACGCCATCAAGTTTACCGAAGAGGGGGAGGTTTCTTTGTATGCAAAGCTGTTGAAAAATCCAGGTACAGAGATTAATAAAAAGAGAAACTATCTGTTCAAGTTTGAAATAACAGACAGTGGTCCGGGCATTGCTACAGATGAAATTCCAAATATATTTAACAGCTTTTACCAGCTGGAAACTGGCAAGAAGACAGGTGGCACAGGGCTCGGATTAGCCATATCTAATAAATTAACCTCCATCATGGGTGGAACTATCAGTGTAGAAAGTACTGTAGGTGTCGGTACAACCTTCACAATAACCATTCCGGTTCATAGTGATGACAAGCCGGATCAAACAAAACAGCAGCTACATTTTGCAGATGGATCAACCAGTGAAAATTATGCAACCGATACACATGATTCAGAGGAATTACCTGCACCTCTGCCAAAGCTGCCACTGGATAACATTCAAAAGCTGGAACAAGCCGTACTAGAGGGAGATATGAAAAAACTGCGCCTGCTGGCCGGTCGCTTGACAAATGGAGACGATTCACTCGAAAACGAAATTAAAACACTTGCAGCTCAATACGACTATGAAAAGCTGCTCACTCTATTTGATGAGCTTCGTAAAGTCAAGCTTTAAGGCCATTGCGAAGTTTAATTTGAACTATAAAGAATAAACAAATTGAATAAACGCACGAAACCTACTATCATGGTAGTAGATGATATTCCTACCAATCTGAACCTGCTGGATGAAATACTTGATTCAGCTGGATACAAAACATCTATGTTTCCAGACGGGAGACTCGCACTCAAGGCTGCCTATCAAAAAAAACCCGATTTGATTTTGCTTGATATAATGATGCCCAACATGAACGGGTTCGAAGTTTGTGAACAGCTGAAATCAAAGCCCGGATTAGCCGATATCCCTGTTTTGTTTATGAGCGCGTTAAGCGATACAAACAACAAATTAGAAGCCTTTCGCCATGGGGCGGTAGACTATGTTACCAAGCCCTTTCAGGAACAGGAGCTGTTAGCCCGGATAGACACTCATCTTAGGCTTAAAGAGACAGAGAACGAGCTTAAAAAACATAAAGCACATCTGGAAGAACTCGTGGCCGAACGTTCGGCCGATTTGTTACAAGCATATTCCATTGCGAAATTAGGCAGCTGGAAATACGATTTATTAGACGACTCCCTTACCTGGAGTAAATTGGTATATGAAATTTTCGAAGTACCGATGAATAAACCCTTGGGATCCGGCGATTTTTTCTTAAATGTGTTAGAGGAAGATCAGGAATTTGTTCGCCGGAAATGGGCAGAGTTTATAAGTGCTGAAGGAAAAGCTAAATACGAGATAGAATTTAGAGTACGGGTAAATAATACTGTTAAATGGGTCTACACAATAGCTGGTTTTCAATGCAATGAGCGGGGTGAGCGCATTAAAGTTATAGGCACAGTAAAAGACATTACGGAGAAAAAACTACAGCTTGAACGTCTCCATAAACAGAACCAAACATTACGGTCAATTGCCTGGACCCAGTCGCATACGCTCAGAGCCCCTCTTACCCGCATGATGGGACTTGTTGAGATGGCGCGCGAAGGATATATGGAAGATTTCACTGAGGAAGATTTTCTTAATAATCTTAGTACTACCGCAGATGAACTCGACACAATTATTCGCAAAATAATTCGGAGCACCGATGAATTGGAGATGGAAGTAAATTAGCCCCCCGAATGCCTTTTCCATTGGAAGCCATGGCATGGACAGGGTTTCGAGTTAAAACGCATAGTTAACTCAAATATCCCTGTCCTGCTCAAAAGCTTCTGAATAGCCCAATGGAAAAATCCACCCCCTATTCAACGATTACCACCATTATTCCAGGCTTTCCAGCAGCACTTCAACTGAACGCTGCAGCTGCTGGTCGATGCCCTGATCTATGATGCCCGGCATGTTTTTAACGCGGATTTCCGGATAGTCCTGGTTGTTTTCCATCCACTCGCCGTGTTTGTTAGTTGCGCTGATCGGCACTACGCCCCAGCGGGTTCCGTCGGGCAGGCCTTCCCAGCCGGCAAAGCTGCAGGTTCCCGGCACCGGCATACCAACGGTGATACCAATCTCAAGCTGATTATACATACTCGCAAAACAGCTGCCGTCTGAGTACATAGACTCGTTGTAAATCGAAAGCGTTGGCTTGGTCCAGCGGGATGTCGGCTCGCCGCCCACAATGCGGTCTTCGGTACGATAGCGGTTAAACTCTTCGCCTGTGAAGAACATCGCCAAATCGGCCACAAGATCGCCGCCACCGTTAAAACGGGTGTCTACAATTACAGCATCACGGTCGGCAAAACGGCCCAGCATGTCGTGAATTACGCTTCTGAACGGTCCGTCGCCCATTCCGGGAATGTGAACGTAGCCCAGGCGGCCATCGCTTAGCTCATCCACCTCGCGCTCGTTTATGCGCACATAGCGCTGATAAAGCAACCCGCGCTCCTGACCCAGCGTAATGGGCTTCATCATGATCTGCTGCGCATTGTCGCCGTTTTCATCGGTAATTTCAAGCAGGGTGAACTCACCGGCTCTGCGGTTCAGGAAGCGTACATAGTCGTGATCACGGGTAATTTCATTTCCATCAATTCTGGTGATGATCATGCCCGGCTCCACGTTGTAAGCTGCACGATCGAGCGGACCACCACGGAGAATTTCATCGATCCGGATGCCATCACCCTCATAATCCCAGTCCTTAAAGATACCAAGCGATGCGGTTGCGTCCGGATTGTCGATACTGCGGGAATAGCGGGCACCGGCGTGTGAAACGTTTAGCTCTCCAACCATTTCCGATATCATTTCCGCGAACTCGTAGGAATTACCAATATGCGGCAGGTATTTGGAATATTCTTCATACAGCATATCCCAGTCGTTGCCGTGGAAAGTCGGCTCATAAAACACGTTTTTGGTGCGGATGTACACGTGCTCGAACATGTGCTCGCGCTCGGCAACGGCATCGTAGGTCATTTCACCAGAAATACGAATATTGGTTGAACTTCCGCCGGATGGATTAAGCTTTGAAATTGATCCGCGGCTGAGCAGATACAGGTTTTCCATATCGTCATCCCACGTAAGGCTGCCGAAACCTGTGTTGAGGCGAATGGCCATGCTGGTTTCACGGGTGCGAATGTTGGTCTGCCAGAGATTGTAATTCTCTTCGAAGCTGGCCAGATAATACAGCGTCTCGCCATCTTTAGACAGCACCGCGTCGCTTAGCGAGCTGGAGTGAATCGTTAAGCGGGCCATGCGGTCGCGCACCTCATCCAGTTCGAACTCAAGCTTGGTATCATCGTCTGAGTTGTCGCCATTGTCGTTGTCGTTGTCGCCATTGCCGCTGAGCGCCTCCTCAATTTCTTTCATCAGCTTGTAGTCGCTTTCGCTGAGGTTGAACTTATCCCAGGCGTCCTGCGTGAGGAACATGGTGTACACATCACGCTCGGTCTGACCGCTCGTTGCATAACTGCGAAGGCCGTCGCGGTTGCTCATCCATATAATTTGCTCGCCATCACCCTTCCATTTTGGCGCCATTTCCATGTAGCCAGACTCGGTGAGGTTGCGTCTTTCGCTTCCGTCGGCCGCCAGAAGAAGTACTTCGGCATTATGGAGCAGCTTGCGCCAGCCCACCAGAATCCACTCGCTGTCCGGGCTCCAGGTGAAATACTGATCGCCATCCTGCATGTGGAACAAATCTGCAGGAGTTAGCAAGTCGGTGGTTTCTTCAGTCTCGAGATCCATCACCCTAAGGGTACGGCGGTCGGCAATATAGGCCAGTTTACTTCCGTCGGGGGAGAATGATGGCATGTAGTTGTCCACATCATCACTCACTAAAACGCTTTCTTCAAGCAGCGTGGATGCGTAGAAAAACGGCTCCTGATCTGCGCGAACGCGTTCCGTTTTATAAATACTCCATCGGCCGTCGCGCTCGCTTGCGTACACGATTCCGTTTCCATCAGGCGTGAAGGTAACAAAGCGCTCCGTTTGCGGTGTATTGGTGATGCGCTTGGTGAAGGATCCGTCTTCGGAAGTTACAAACACTTCGCCTCGGGCGATGAATGCAATTTCCTTCCCGTTAGGTGATACAGCCATTTCACGAACGCCGCCGTTAATGGTAATGAAGCTATCGGTGTTTGCCGCTGACTGCGTGCGGATACTCACGTCCACTTTCTGTGGCTCTTCGCCTTCGCGCATGGTGTAGAGCTCGCCGTCCCACCCGAACGACAGCGTGCCGTTTCCGTAGCTCAGAAAGCGCACCGGATGAAGCTCAAAATCGGTGATTTGCTCAACGCCGGTATTTTCGGTAAGCGACATTTTAAACACGTTGAAACTTCCCGCGCGCTCGCTGAGGAAGTAGAATGCCGACTCATCAGAATTGAAAACAGGCTGACGATCTTCGTTCTCCGAAAACGTGAGCTGACGATGTTCGCCGGTTTGTGTATTGTACTCCCAAATATCGCGGGTTATGGAAGACGTGTGATGCTTGCGCCACTCGTTTTCACCACCCTTTTTGTCGTGATACAGCATGATGCCGCCATCATTACTGAACTGTACAAATTCGGCCGGAACGGTCAGCAGCTGACCTACGCGACCGCCGTATACAGGCACTTGATATAATTCAGGCTGCGAGCCGTGCGGAAACTGACGATGCTCCGCCCGGTCCTGACGTAAGGCTCCGAAAACCACGTGCTCGTCATCTGCCGAAAAGCTGTACGGGCTTTCATCATTTGAGTGCCAGGTGAGTCGCTCGGCCGGGCCGCCCTGTGCATCCATCACAAACACGTTAAAATTTCCATAACGGTCGGAAGCAAAGGCAATCTTAGAGCTGTCGTTACTCCACACCGGCATGAAATCGTGACCCTGATGGAAGGTAAGCTGTCGCGCCTCGCCCCCTTCGGCCGAAACGCGGTACAGGTTACCCATATAGGTGAAAGCGATGTGATTTCCATCAGGGGAAATCGACTGGTAGCGAATCCACTGAGGATTATCTTCGGCTACCGCTGTATCAGCCATAGTTAGGGAAAGCGAAAGGCTGATAAACAGAAATGCAAAAAGCGTAAGGGATACTCTCATAATACGATTTGTGATGATTGGTGATAGATCAATTCCTGACAATTTAGTAAAATTTCTCGGGCCATCGGGAGATTATTTACGGCCCGGAAAAGCGCTCGGGCTCAGAGGCATTCGAAGGCCGTTTGGTTCGCTATCGCTCACGTTTGAGGCGGTTCGCTTCGCTCTCTGCGCCTGTTTGGGGTTTTGAGTTTGGAGTTTCCCCATCTCCCCATCTCCCCATCTCCCCATCTCCCCCATTTAAAATTTAAAACTCAAAATTTAAAATTTTTAAGCGGAGCGACACTATGCTGTCACCCCCCCTGCATATATTCCTTCAGGTTTGCACCTTATCCTGTTTATTGTTGTCATCACTTGTTCACCTGTTAGTGATTAATTGACTCCACAGGCGGCTTTACCCCAATTTGTTATATTATCATCGAGCTGGCAGTTAAAGGAAACACTAAAAAAGAAAAGCACTAAAAACACTAAGACGAAAAATGGAACCAATAATCCTAGCCTACGGAAAAAATAGCGTTAAGAAGCTCGGCGGAGTGGTGCCCGGAAATTTTGAGTGTTGAATTTTAAGTTTTGAGGCCACTCCGATCCAAATTCACAATTCATCCCGACACCTTTAAGAGCCGGGATTTCGCTTCGCTCAACAATTCACAATTCCCCTATGTCTAATTCCTCTATCCTGTTTAATGATGATATGACGCTCGATCTCGTTAAAAATATCATCAAAAATAGCTACTCTCCGGTGGTGTTGCTTGAAGGCCGGCGTAAGGTAAAGCCCGGTGACGGCCCGCTGCTCACGAATTTTGCCAGAAAGATGGCACAGACTTTCTCGTCCGTCACTTTCCGCACCGGCAACGCGAGTGGCTCTGACACCTATTTTGCCAAAGGCGTGGCTGAGGTCGATCCCAAACGCCTTCAGTACGTGGTTCCAACCCCGGGAATGGGGCTTAGAAACCGAATCGAAGGAGCTTCGGTGCTTTCATATGATGATATCTCAAAAGTCGAAGATGATGAAATCAACTATCTGAGCGCCAGCGCAAATGAAAACAGAAGAGATCTGTTTGAATACGCCAAAGAAAAACCTAAAGGTAAAGCGGCAGCTCAGGCCAAATACCTGCTTCGCGACACGCTAAAGGTCACCGGTTCGGAAGATGCCGGCTTCTCAAAACCCGTGCTGGGCTTTTTCTACGTCGACCCGGCCAAACCCCTCGACGGTGGAACGGGCCACACCATCAAAGTCTGTCAGGCGCTTGATGTGCCGGTAATCACTCAGCTGGCGTTTATAGATTATGATCTTTAAGCTACTCAAAAGTGCTTGAAACCGCTTAGCTCTTTCAAGCCGTCAAATCATAATTTTGAATGGTGAATTGTGAATTGTGAATTAGTTTTCAATCAAATGCTGCTCTGACAAAACTGTGCAACTCTGTCCAACACTGTGGTCCCAATCAACTAACGCCCTAATTTGCCCCAAACTAATCCTAATAATTCGCGTAATTCTCTGGACAAACATTATGTATTCTTCTCGAAAACGCCGGCCAGAAACAAAATATGCTCGTTCAGCTCAGTATCAATTAACTCCGCCCCTCTTTTGATATCCTCTCTGCTTACGTTGGCGGCGAATTTTTTATCCTTCAGCTTTTTGGTAACGGACTTCGCCTTCATTCCACCAAAACCATCCGGACGCATGAGCGAGACCGCATGCATAAAGCCGGAAAGCTCATCACAGGCGTACAGATAGCGCTCAATTTCAGTTTCGGGCTGTTTTCCGGTCCGCTCGGGAGCGTGGGCCCGGATTGCTTCGGT
>PWID01000146.1 GCA_003555145.1 Balneolia bacterium
GCGGTTTAAGACCATTATGAAGGCCTATCTGGAAGGGTGATGCCGCACAACCGTTAAAATTCGTTATTAATGTGCGATAGATGATTGATATATCAGCGGTTTTAGTTTTATTAGTTAAGGAGTAAATATCAGATTATACAATAATAATCGCCCTTAAATGTTGGGGTATAACGAAAATGGGACTGTTAGACTAATGGAAACAAAAACTAAATACAAGCTGCGCGAAGCCACCTGGCAGGCTGATGAAAAAGCCCTGATGAAAGTGCGGACTATCGTTTTTATCGAAGAGCAAATGGTTCCGGTTAAAGACGAAATCGACGAATATGACCCGGTTTCATACCACGTATTGATAAACGATGAAGAACACAACCCGGTAGCAACCGGGCGACTGAATCCCGACGGACAAATTGGCCGCATGGCCGTGCTGAAAGAGCACAGAGGAAACGGGCTTGGCCACATGATGATGAAGCACCTTATGGATAAAGCACTGAATGATGGCCACCGCATAATTGAAATGAGCGCCCAGACGCACGCCATCCCGTTTTACAGTAAGTACGGATTCACAACCGTGGGGCGCATATACGACGAGGTAGGTATCCCTCACCAGAAAATGGTCTATATCCACAAAAAGAGTTAAGCAAACTCATCGGTCAACCCGCCTCTTAAATGCTACAGATCGAGATCTATGCTGTGAGACTCATAATGCTTCACGAATAAAGGCAGCAGAACGGCCAGCAGATAACAAATCCCTCCGATAACGGCAAACATTGCGGAAAAGAAAGCGTATTTGTCGAGCATATTCAGATGCATGAAAATGTTGTGCCAATCGTGGGCTTCTTTGCCCAGGTTTCCGATGAGCGGGAGCTGCCTGCCGGCCGCGTCGCCTGCATAAACAGCCACAGACATCCAGCTGAAGCCCAGATACACCAGCGACAGCTGCATGCCAATCCGGTAGCGGTTGTACCAGCAAAACCCAAGCAGCAGAGCCGGAAAAAATACCTGATACAGCGACCCGCCCAGAATTGTCCAGAACCGGTTCCCGGTGATTGAAAAAAAGCCGTGCCCCGCCTCATGCACGATCAAATCGAAGTGAAACAGCAGAAAATAGACGATGTTGTAGGGAAACGTATACGAGTAGCTGTTCACCAGAAGAATGTGCGTGCTGAGCGCCACATAAACCTGATGCGTTGAAAGCAGCACAAAAGGAAGTATGATGAGGGTGACCCACCAGGTTTTCAGATAGGTAAGCAGCGTTTCCTGCATGAGGTACAAACTGAAGGATTTTTGTACAGGAGAAAGGGTGCTGGCTTCCGAAGCGGAACCGGCCTTGTTTAGCTGTTCAGCTTGCTGTTGTGAATCCAAAGCTGATCGGGCTTAAACCCGGTATCGAACAAACGACGGCTGAGGCCGTCCAGGGCTATTTCACCCCGGTGGGAAAGCTCAAAAATATGATCTTCCGGCTCATCAATAAAACCAAACTGTCGCAAATCGTTGAAAATAAGAAAACCCAGCTGCGATACAATTCCGCAGTTCTGCTCAATAAACTCCCGGCTGATGCGCGGCTGTGGCGGTGCTTTCACCAGGCCCATCACGTTAAATTCGACTTCGGTAAGCGGATAGCCTTCGCAGCCGGTAGTGAGCATGGCATCCCAGGCTTTTTGGGAGTAATGTAGCCCGAACCAGCGCTTGGAGTGTTTTAAAAGTCGTTTGCTTACACAGCAGGCCACCATATCTCCGGCCGGCACCGTATAGGGCTCACCACGCGAACGGTACATGGAAACAAGGCTCGCCAGATCAAGCGTGCGGATATTCGGAGGATACTGAAAGCAGTTGTGTTCAGATTTCATCTTGTGGAGGCCTGTTCGGCTTCTAAAATGCGTTTGTTATGGTGCAGGCAGGACTGCACATAAACATTCCTGCCTGTATTGAAAAAATTAGCGTAGGCTGCTTCTTTTACTTCATTTTGTTTTTGATGAGCTCTACCGCCTGATCCATGTCGAAGGATTCCACTTCGGCGTCTTTCGGCAGGCTGATGTTCTTCTTGCCGTATTTTATGTACGGTCCGTAGCGCCCGGTTAGCACGTTGATGGCGTCTCCGCTTTCAGGGTGTTTCCCGAGCTCTTTAAGCACCGATGAACCTCGTGAGCCACGGGCGCCTTTTTCCTGCTTCAGCACCTCAAGCGCGCGCTCCAGGCCAACTTCGAGCACATGGTCGTCCTTGCCCAGAGATTTGAACTTGCCGTCGTGCAGAATGAACGGTCCGTAACGACCTACGCCGGCCTTAACTTCTTTACCGGTTTCAGGATGCTCACCAAGCGTACGCGGAAGAGAAAGCAGCTGGAGGGCGGTTTCGAGATCCACGTCTTCGGGCTTCATACCTTTGAGCAGCGAGCCGCGTTTGGGCTTTTTGTTTTCCTCGGTAACTTCACCCAGCTGGACATACGGGCCGTAGCGACCGGTAAGCAGGTAAATCTCCTCATCCGTTTCCGGGTGCTTGCCCAGGGTTTCCGGACCTTCTTCAGACTTTTCGATCAGGTCACGAATTTTCTCAGCGGTAAGGTCGGATGGATCCATATCGGCCGGAATTGAGGCAGAGATGGTTTCATCATCCTTTTTAAGCTGAACATACGGGCCAAAGCGGCCTACAAATACCTCAATATCCTCAAGTCCTTCCAAAGGCAGGTTAATGCGGCGGGCTTTGGCCGGCTCAATCTGAGACTCCTGCTTTTCTACGTTTTCCTTGAGTCCTTTTTCGCCTTCATAATACGACTTAATGTAGGACAGCCGGTCGTGGTTGCCGTTGGCAATTTCATCGAGCTGATTTTCCATTTCTGAGGTGAAGTGGGTGTCTACCACCCCCGGGAAATGAGTTTCGAGCAGTTCGGTTACCGCAAAAGCAGTGAAGGTTGGAACCAGAGCCGAGCCGTCTTTCTGAGCGTATTTACGGTCCTGAATGGTGCCAATAATGGATGCATACGTACTCGGGCGTCCTACTCCTTCTTTTTCGAGAAACTTAATGAGCGTGGCTTCTGTGAAGCGAGCCGGAGGCTTGGTTTCATGAGTGAGGGCATTAAGCTTACTGCAGTCGAGCGCGTCTTTTTCGTTTAGTTTAGGCAGCGGTTTGTCCTGATCTTCGAGCTGCGCTTCCGGATCATCGCTTCCTTCTACATAAGCACGGAAATAACCTGCAAACAGGATTTTTTTGCCCGATGCTTTGAAAGTGGCCTGCAGATCTTCACCCTTTTTAATTTTTGAGGCAAGAGCTTCATCGCCCTTTACCTTCGAATGTGCAACATCGGCCTGAATAACCAGATTGGTAAATTCAATTTGTGCTTCGGCCATTTGAGTCGCAACCGTGCGCTTCCATATAAGATCGTAAAGTTTCATCTCGCGACCGGATAAGCCTGTATCCTTAGGCGTTTTAAACTGCGATCCAGCCGGACGGATAGCTTCGTGGGCCTCTTGCGCCGACTTAGACTTGGTAGAGTAGCGACGTTCTTTTTCGCTAAGGTATTCGGATCCGTAAAGTTCTTCCACACCGTTGCGGGCTGCCGAAATGGCCTGATTAGACAAAAAGGTGGAATCGGTACGCATATAGGTAATGAAACCCTCTTCGTACAGACGCTGCGCAACGCGCATTGTGTCGCCGGCAGAAAAGCCAAACTTACGGTTAGACTCCTGCTGAAGGGTGGATGTGGTAAACGGTGGAGCAGGAGAACGTTTCTGCTGCTTTTTCTCAATACTCTCCACGCTCCATGAGGCGCTTTCAGTTAGTAAATCTTTGAGAGATTCTGCAGCTTTGAGATTTAGAAGTTCAACAGAATCGGGCTTTTTCAGCTTTCCGGTCTGCTCGTCGAAGTCTTTGCCGCTTGCCAGACGTTTGCCGTTAAGGGCCGACATGTCGGCTTCGAAGGTCGTTTTTTTGCCATCTGGAGCCAGGGTGGCTTTAAGATCGCAATAGGTACCGCTGCGGAAACGCATACGCTCGCGCTCACGATCTACAATCAGTTTTACGGCTACCGACTGAACGCGCCCGGCTGAAAGGCCCGGAGCGATTTTTTTCCAGAGCAAAGGTGAAATGGTATAACCGGCAAGGCGGTCGATAATGCGGCGGGTTTCCTGAGCATCGACAAGATTCATATCGATATCGCGGAAATCGCCAAGTGCACTTTGGATGGCTTCTTTGGTAATTTCATGGAAAACCATGCGTTTTACCGGGATTTTTGGCTTCAGCACTTCTTTTAAGTGCCAGGAAATGCCTTCACCCTCACGGTCTTCATCCGTTGCCAGAATGAGTTCGTCGGCTTCCTTAATGAGATCCTTCAGACGTTTAACTACTTTCTTTTTCGGAGTGGAAATCACATAAAGAGGCTCATATCCATCATCTGTATTGATGCCCAGCGAAGCCCATTTTTCTTTTTTTAGCTTAGCCGGAACTTCCTTGGCTGAAGCCGGAAGATCGCGAATGTGGCCATTGGACGAATCCACAACATAGCCCTTCGGAAGATACTTCTTTATGGTTTTCGCTTTGGTAGGCGACTCAACAATTACTAGTGATTTCATAAATCGGGATTAAAACAAAAAAGAGTAGAATAGCTAAAACGTGCTTTTAAAGGGAGTCAATCAGCTCAAAAAGCTCAGCTGCGTGATCTGCCGGACTAATTTTTTCAATTACACCAAGCACAGTTCCGTCTGTGTCTATAATGTACGCCGAACGGGAAGGGCCTTCAAACACTTTCCCATACATTTTTTTCTCGACTACAGAACTGGTTGCGCGCGCAAAATTATAATCAGGATCGGAAGCCAGAATATAGTTGATGCCTAGCTTATCCGCATAATTTTTGTGTGACGTGCATCCATCTTTGGAAATTGCCAGCAGGTTGTAGCCTCTTGAGTCGAACCCACCGGCATGTTCGGCCAGGCTGCGGTTCTGCTTGTCACAGCTGCCGGTGTTATTTTTCATATATACAGATACAACCGTCGGGCGGTCCAAAAGCTCGCTAAAGGTCGTTTCTTTCTCTTCACCGTCTTGAACAACTTTAAGGGTGAAGTCTGTACTGATTTTATCGCCTGATTTTACCATGTCTTCAGGATTTTTGTGATTGATTAAATTTGTATAGTGTACAGAATAATGGTGAAGCTATGAAGCGTTCCTCAAAAATGAAAGCAACTTCGCCTTCTCCTGTCTGTCCTGCAGCTTTGTAACCCGTGCTTTAGCTCTGCCGGGGTGTAAAGACCTGCTGAAGACCAGCAGCGTCTTTTTCCAGACTATTACAGACCAGGTCGCACAGATCATAGACGCTTTTGTCTTTGATGAAATAATATACGTGCAGACCTTTTTTTCGCCTGCCCAGGATTCCGTGCGAGCTCAAAAGTGAAAGATGTTTGGAAACATTGGCCTGTCCGGCCCCGGTTTGTTCAACAAGGTCCTGAACACACAATTCTCCCTTCTGGAGACAGTTAAGCAGTTTCAGGCGCATTGGTTCACCGAGAATCTTGAAACGGTGAGCTACATGCTCAAGCGTATTTTCGTTTAATTTTCCCATATTTGGCAGGTTCTGACTTTTGATAACCTATCTTGCCGGCTGTTCTTAATCTTTATAATGGCTTCCGTCAATAGCCTTAATTCAAAAGATGTTGAATAAATAGAATATCAGGAAGGAAGCAAAAAATACAAAAACACAAACTATATAACTAAAGAGTAAAATTGTATATGGCTCAGAACCTGCTTGCCGGGCACGCTTAAGGGAGCCCTTGGTTTATTTGCTGATACGAAGGGGCGATGATTTTTGGTATCTTGCAAGAAAAAAGGACTGCACGACTGGGCTTGAAGAAAATTTTTTATAAGCTTAAAAATATGATTTTGTGAGACTTACATGTATTCCTTTTTGCGATTTGAAAAAAAATATGTAAGGTTTTCCCCTTTTTCTGGTCTTTACTACAAAACAATAAAAAACAACAACACAAAACGGAGAACGACTATGTCCAGTTTAAATAAAGCAATGTTGATTGGTAACCTCGGAGCTGATCCTGAGGTACGTTACACGCAGAACAATACAGCTGTAGCCACATTAAGCGTAGCGACCAGCGAGCGTTTCAAAGACGGAAGCGGCGAAATGCAGGAACGTACCGAGTGGCACAGGGTGGTAGCCTGGGGTAAACTGGCAGAAATCTGCCAGAACTACCTCAAGAAAGGTGCAAAAGTGTACTTCGAAGGTCCGATTCAAACCCGTTCATGGGAAGACAAGGATGGCCAGAAGCGCTACACCACAGAAATTAAGGCACTCAATATGGTAATGCTCGACAGTAAGTCCGACGGCATGAACCAGGGTGCTCCTGCCGGTGGTGGAAACAAGGCTCAGACCAGTAACGCTTCCGCCAGCTCATTCAACGATGGCGATATGGATAACATCGACGATGATCTTCCATTCTGATTAATCTGCTGCGCCTTCTGCACAGTAACACAGATTAACGCAAACCTGAACCCGCATGCCTCAATAGTGGCGTGCGGGTTTATTTGTTGATGCCACAGGACGCATTAATTTGTATATTTGCTCCTTATAGATAACTTACGTCATCACTCTTCCTTCGCATACAAATTGTACGTACTTGGAACCTCCGTCGAATAGCCTGCTAAACCTGGGTATATCGCTTTTAGATTCTCCATCCGCTTCAATGGATGTTATTAACGCGCCCGATCCGGTAGAAATCGCCCTTCAGGTTGCTGTAATAATTATTGGTCTTATTCTGTCCGCTTTCTTTTCCGGTTCCGAAGTTGCCTACTTCTCCCAGCAGAACGCAACCCGGTTTAACGATAAAGACAGAAAGCTCGACGACGTCGAGCTGCGCGTAAAAAAAATGCTGGAATCCCCCCGCAGGCTTTTGGCAACGATTCTTATTGGAAACACCTTTGCCAATATCGTTACGGCCGTTTTTGCGGCCGTAGTTACGGGAAAACTCCTCGAGTTTATAAATCTGCCCGCCAGCGTAGTATTTACAGCCGAAATACTCGTGCTTACCTTCACCATTGTTGTGCTTACGGAAATCACGCCCAAAATCCTGGCGCTGAAAAACACCTATGACATTTCGCGTATGCTGAGCGGTCTGCTCAATTTCTTTTTTATCATTCTTTCTCCTTTTGCGCGTCTCGTATCCAACTCCACTGCCAAACTCGAAGCCCGGATACCGAAGACCCACGATCACATCAGTTCGGAAGATCTCAAAACTATTGCCGAAGTAGGTGAAATGCAGGGAACCCTTCGCGGCGACGAGCGCGAAATTATCGAAAACGTAATTGAATTTGGCAACACCACCGTGAAGGAAATCATGACCTCCAGGGTGAATATTATCGCAATTTCAAACGATGCAACGCTCGACGATGTGCTCTCACTTGTTCGCGAAAGAGGTATTTCCCGATACCCGCTCTACGAAAATGACCTGGATAACATAACCGGGGTAATACACGCTAAAGATATTCTTCCGTTCCTGCTGCAGCAGGAAGAAAGATCGAATATCAACTGGCATACGAATGCCCGCAAAGCGCTCTTTGTGCCTACCACTAAAAAAATCGATGACCTTCTGAAAGACTTTCAGCGCGATAAAACCCACGTGGCGATTGTGGTAGATGAATATGGAGGAACCGAAGGATTGGTTACTCTCGATGATATTCTTGAAGAAATTATAGGTGAAATCCACGATGAGCACAGCGACAACGAAGAGCTTTTTACGATGACAGAACATGGCGACTATATCTTTGATGGCCGCATCGACCTGGATGATGTCGCGAAAGTTCTGGGTATGGAGCTTACTTCAGACGACGATGAATACGAAACCCTGGCAGGTCTTATTTATCATATTACCGAGCGCATTCCGGAACAAGGTGAAGTTGTTTACTTTAGCGACCTGGAGCTAACTGTAGAAGAAGTTGAAAACAATCGCCTGCGTAAAATCCGGGTAACTCCTCCCACCGCAATGCAGATTCCCGGCGATTCCGACTAAAAAGCATTTTTCGAACCAGAACCCATCACCCTACAAAACACCGCAATACGATGATTGAACGCTACTCCAGACCCGAAATGGCTGAAATCTGGACCGAACAAAATCAGTTTCAGGCCTGGCTGGATGTGGAGCTTGCCGCCTGCCGCGCCTGGAGCGAACTCGGGCACATACCGGCAAAAGACGTGGATGCACTTTACGAAAACGCCACGTTTAACATTGGCCGCATCAAAGAAATTGAGGCCGTTACGCGTCATGATGTGGTAGCGTTTACCCGGGCCGTTTCCGAGACGCTGGGTGATGAAAAAAAATGGGTTCACTACGGCCTTACCTCCACCGATGTGGTCGACACCGCATGGGGCGTTCGTCTGAAACAAGCCAATACCCTGCTGAAATCCGGTATCGAAAAAATGATTGAGGTACTCGCCGCCAAGGCGCATAAGCACAAGCATTCCATTATGATGGGCCGCACCCATGGAATCCACGCCGAGCCAACCACCTTCGGCCTGAAATGCGCCCTTTGGTATGCCGAAATGAACCGGAATCTGAAGCGGTTCGAACAGGCCGCCAATGATGTGGAGGTTGGGAAGCTTTCCGGAGCCGTCGGGACATTTGCAAATATTCCGCCGGAAGTTGAGGAAATCACCTGCCGGATTCTGGGCCTCGAAGCTGCCCTGGTTTCCACACAAACGCTGCAGCGCGACCGTCACGCCTTTTATATGGCAACGCTGGCCGTAATTGCATCATCGCTGGAGAAAATGGCCGTTGAGGTTCGCCATCTCCAGAAAAGTGAAACCCGCGAGGTGGAAGAGTTTTTTGCAGCGGGTCAGAAAGGATCTTCGGCCATGCCGCACAAACGCAATCCCATTAGCTCGGAAAACATTACGGGCTGCGCGCGCGTGATTCGCGGCTACATGCTCACCGCCTACGAAAACGTACCGCTCTGGCACGAGCGCGATATTTCCCACTCCTCGGCCGAGCGCATCATTCTGCCGGATGCAACCATTCTGCTAGATTATATGCTGCACCGCTTCGCCAGGGTGATGGATCAGCTGGTGGTATTCGAAGACCGAATGAAATCGAACATCGACCTTACCCA
>PWID01000292.1 GCA_003555145.1 Balneolia bacterium
GGCCGCATGGAGTCTGCACAGATTCCGGCAGGCATGACAGTTGATGTAGTAATGACTTACGATTTTGCCAACGGTAATCTCACCCAGCTGCTAAATACTCCGATGGGATCTCAGGCCATTAAGCTGGAAAACGGTCGTGCATTTGTAGAAGCGGGTGGACAGCAGCAAGACTTGCCCGGCAACTTTGCTGAAAACTTAAAGAATCTTCTCGATCGTCATTATGCCAGTATCGCCATGAAAGCAGGAGATGTGAAGGCTGAATACATGGGAATGCAGAGCAAGAATGGAAATGAGTACGCCGTTGTGATGCTTACCGATATGGAAGTTAAGCTCTGGCTAAACCCTGAAACCAGTCTTCCTGCGATGATTACCTACGATGAGTTTAATCCGGAGGCTGGTGGCGATGTGGAAGTTGTTTCCACATACGAAAACTGGAACGAGAAAGACGGTGTGAAGTCATCATGGCTGCAGCGTCAGGAAATGGACGGGACTGAAGTTAGTAAGTTTGAGTTTTCCACTCATTCCGTTAACTAAGCAGTTTTCTTTTAAGCTATTAAAAAAGGGTGATGCGGTCTGAGACTGCATCACCCTTTTTTTGTTAATTCTTTTTCAGTTTACTCCATCTCTTTAATTGAACCGTTTCTATAAGCTTCCAATAGCGCATTCAGATCATCAATCTGCCGCTGTATTTCACGGCCGTCATCTGTATCACATACCCTTATTCGTTTTTGGTTGTGCTCCAGAATCTGAGTTGATGAATGAATATCAAGGCCTTCTTCTATAGCCCGCTGAGTTGATTCAAACGCCTGATGCGCGGCCAGCAGAAGGCCATAAGAATTAAAAATGAGCGTATACCCCGCAATCCCGGTCTGCGACTGATAAGCCTTGGCAAATCCCCCATCAATTACAAGGAGTTTTCCACCGGCCTTAAGCGGGCTCTCCCCTTTTTTTACCTTAACCGGAACGTGGCCGTTTATAATATGCCCTTCTGCGGGATTCAGCCCGAATGCTTTCATAATTTCTTCAGCAATACTCTTTTTTGTGCGAAAATTGTAATAGGGATTCATTTCCTCTTTGTGCGTGCTTTTATCTTCGATAAAATACCTCTCGAAAGTGGCCATCTTGGATTTGCCAAAAAGTGGTGAATTAGCGCCGCTCCACAGATACCACATGGTATCCTGTCCGTATTGCTTTTTCTCAAGATTATCTTTGTTGAAGTACCCCTGTCTTGCAAGCCTTTCGAGCCGGTCCATAAACGCCCTTGGATCGTGATCCTGACCATCAAGGCGAAAATGCATCAGCTTGCCATCCGGGGTCATTGGTATGCAGCCATGGTAAAGCAGGTTTCCATTATAAGCCAGGTACATACTTCCCTTCGAGAATAGAAATCTCACATGTGTTTGCAGTTTTTCACTGTTTTTGAATGAAAGACAAATTTTTTCCATAACCAAAGCCTCTTGTTCTGAAAGCTCGTATGGATTAGCCGGATCTATTGTAGGCAGGTTTTTATCGATAAGAGGATAACGTTTATCCTCTATTCTCACCTCTCCTTTTTCCAAATTTATCGACTGAAGCTGCAGGCGGTCTTTCATCTTAAACTGAGGCCTGCGCTTCACAATCTGCCCTTCCAGCTTCAACTGTATGATGGTTATTGCTTTATGCATTCGCGCCATTAATTGCTGCTCGTTTTCGGTAAAGTTCTCTGAATCTTTAGGCCGAAACTGCACGCAGGGATCATCACCATATACGTCTACTGCTAGCGATATAAGGGGAAGCATGCTGATTGCATAGCCGTTTTCGAGAGTTTGCATATTAGCATATCGTAGCGAAACGCGAATTACATTGGCGATACAGGCCTCACTACCGGCTGCAGCGCCCATCCAAACGATATCGTGATTCCCCCATTGGAAATCCACGGCATGGTAATTAATGAGCTTATCCATGATGAGGTGTGCACCGGGGCCGCGATCATAGACATCACCAATTACGTGTAGCCTTGCTATGGTTAGCCTCTGAATGAGCTTTGCTAGTGAAGAAATAAATGCGTGTCCCCTCCCTGTTTTTATGATGGCATCAATGATACTTGCATAATAATGCTGACGATTTTCAATGCTTTCCTGTTCGTGCAGTAATTCTTCGATAATGTAGCTGAAATCTTTTGGAAGCGCCTTTCGAACCCTGTTACGGGTATATTTTGAGGAGTACACGCGGCACAGTTTGATAAGTTGAAATAAAGTATCTCTGTACCATCGGGCATGGTCGTCGGTCTGTTTTAATGCTAAAGGTATTTTTTGCTCAGGATAATAGATTACAGTCGCTAAATCCTGTTTTTCTATATCTGAAAGGCTATCCTTAAAAATTTCTTCAATACGCCGTTTTATAGAACCCGAACCGTTTCGCAAAACGTGAAGAAAAGCTTCGTCAGCACCGTGAATATCAGAAATAAAATGTTCTGTACCTTTGGGCAACTCCATAATTGCACTTAAGTTAATTATTTCTGTAGAGGCTGTACGTATGGAGGGGTACTGTTTAGATAATAGCTGTAGATATTCCAGGTCGGATCGGGAACTTGTCATGAATGGTATTTCGTATTGGTCAGTTAGATTATAAGACGACTTGATTGGTATTTTAGAGCCGTTCTTAAACATTATAGGCGAAATGAAGGAAATTGCCAAAACATGCTTCACTTTCAAACTAGCTTCATCAACAGAGCTTATTTTAGGAATACTACAGGCAAGTCTGTAAGATATTTTACCCAATAAATTATTAGCTATGAGTAATAAATCTGTATTATTTGAAGAATTCGATAAAATAATTACCCGCCTGATGGCGAAATACGGCATACCTTTATTGCGCTACAGTATCGGGTTTATATTCGTATGGTTTGGAGCACTTAAATACATTCCCGGGCTGAGCCCTGCCCAGGAATTGGCAACATCTACTATAGAGCTTCTTACTTTGGGTATGCTATCCTTACAGCTTTCTTTAATACTTTTGGCTACACTGGAAGTAGCAATTGGTCTGCTCTTGATATCAGGGCGGTTTTTAAGACTAACGATATTTTTGCTTCTCTTCCAAATGGCCGGAACAATGTCCCCAATAGTCTTATTCCCGGATTTAGTATTCACTCAGTTTCCTTACGCCCTTACTATGGAAGGTCAGTATATTTTCAAAAACTTTGTAGTAATAAGTGCAGCTTTGGTAATTGGCGCAACAGCACGAGGCGGTATTCTCGAGGCTGAACCTAAAAAGAACAGAAGACAATAGATTGAGGAATGATGTGCTACAGCTCCACAAATGTGAAGTTTTCCCCATCAAAAAGACCTTTGTCACTGAGTTTTAAGGTTGGAATTACCAATAATGCCATAAACGAAATGAGCATGAAGGGAGCTTTAAGAGTACTTCCCATTTTGATAGCCATCTGACTAAGATGCTCATAAGTCTTGCCTACGTCTTCGCCGCTCTTGTTGCTCATGATTCCAGCTACAGGCAGCGGCAGGATGCGGGAATCTTTTCCATTTACGGCAGCCAGCCCGCCACCTTCGTCCATTATTTTATTTACGGCAGATACTATTGCCTCATCCGAATCTCCTACAGCAATAATGTTGTGGCAATCATGCCCCACTGATGAGGCTATAGCTCCGTTTCGGATTCCAAAACCTTTAATAAATGCAACAGCTGGATCTGCTTTCGTATACCTGTTAACAACAACCATCTTGAGCACGTCTTCTTCCGGACGACTGAGCAGGTCTCCTTCGCCGTTTCTGCGAAGTTTATACATGCTTCTCCTGGTAATCAACTCTCCATCTATAGCCTGAATTACAGGCGTCATCAGATTATCAGAAAAAACCTTAATATCATCTGCAGCAATGTGATAAGACGTAAAGTTGTTAATGATTCGAGCTGTACTGGTTTCAAAGTTAACTTCTCCTGACTGAAAAACACAATTGCCATCAATCCATGTTTCAACGATATTTAAATCAGTGAGATTATCAGTAACAATAAAGTCTGCCGGATCCCCGGTTTGGAGTAACCCCACCGGCAAACCATAATGCTCTACAGGATTGACCGATGCAGCTGACAGAACATCGAATATATTATAACCCAAAGCCAGGCTACGCTTCACAAGTTCGTTTATGTGCCCCAGAAGCAATTCGTCGGGGTGTTTATCGTCCGAAGACAGCATGAGCTTATCTGCATGGGTTTCGAAAAGTGTGTGGAGTGCATCATAGTTTCTAGCTGCGCTTCCCTCCCTTATCTGTATTTTCATACCGCTGTTAAGCTTATCAAGAGCTTCTTCTTTACTAAAACACTCATGGTCTGTACTGATTCCAGCCTGAGCATATTGTTTCGCCTGTGCGGCCCGAATACCCGGAGCGTGTCCATCAACAGGTTTTCCGGAACGAACTGCAGCTTCTATCTTTGCTTTAACGTTGGGATCTCCCTGTAAGACACCAGGCCAGTTCATCATTTCTGCCAAGTAATAAATATCAGCTCTTTGCAGAAGTTTTTCTACATCTTCTACGGTAATTTCTGCTCCGGCTGTTTCAAAGGGAGTGGCAGGTACGCAGGATGGTGCTCCAAAACAAAACTTGAGGGGGACTCTGTTGCCATCCTCAATCATATATTCCACGCCCTTCATGCCGCATACGTTAGCAATTTCGTGAGGGTCTGATACGGTAGCAACTGTTCCGTGTTTCACAGCAAGGCGGGCGAACTGAGATGGAACCAGCATAGAGCTCTCAATATGAATGTGAGCATCTACAAAACCGGGCATTATATATTGTTCAGGCACATTTTCATCTTCTGTTATTTCAGAGATAACGCCGTTCTTTATAGAGATTATTCCTTTATAGAATCGTCGGTTTTTAACGTCTGTAATTATACCTGATACTGTATGCATGTGCCTTTATTTTGCCAGTTAAGTGAATGCCCTTGATGGGAGGCAAAATATAGCACCTTCAGATAAGAATGCCTTAAGTAAATATGAATCAGGGAGCCAGTTCAGATTCAAGATAGGCTTTTTCCGCACGGTTTAAGGCATCTTCGAGTTGATCCGGGTTAGTTGTGAAGGCATCGTAGAACCCTGCCCCCGAATTAAGAGCATATCTGGACTCTTTTTCCATTATTTGGGAACAATCAGAAAGTTGTTCAAAACTAAGCATTTGGGCAAGCCCCTTGATACTATGCGCTGTATCGTGTATAGTGCTCAATTCACGTTTGTACCACGCTTCATTAAGAACTTTCAGTCGTTCTCTGAGGGTAGGTATCGATTTTTTGAGAACTTCACGAATAAACACAATATCATTATCTATTCTCTTCTTGAGTGATTGTGCGTCAAAATCCATTGATGTACTTTTCCCGGAGGTCATTTTAGTGCTTTGTCAAAATACTCACTGTTCAATAAAGTGAAAAGTACTAAAGCCAGAGGACAGAATTAATAAAATAGTTGGCCTTACGCTTTTTGATTCGCCTGAAGTTCCGAGCGGAGTAGCAATACATTCATCGCAAATAACGGAAGTTTCATCATTCGGCGCCACCTTGACGGTTGAAGCCACAGTCTGTAAAGCCATTCCAGACCGGTTTTCCGAAATGCCAGTGGTGCTCTTTTAACAGTACCTGCTATAAAATCGAAACTACCGCCAATGCCGATAATTACCCTGCAACTTGAAAACTGAGAAAGGTTTCTATAAATCCACTTTTCCTGAGCCGGAGCACCCAGCGCAACAAATATTACGGCTGCAGACTTAAGCTGTGCCTGAGTTTCTTCAGGCAGGTCCTGGAAAGCCATTCCTCGTTCTTCGGGAGAAAACGTGCCTGAAATATGGAGGTTATTAATTCGCTGCTTAAGTAGATTAGCAGCTTTCGATGCAACCCCGGGCGCGGCTCCGTAAAAAAAGACACTTTTGTTATTAACTGCACTCAGTTTGCAAATCTGTTCCAGGGAATCCGAGCCCGTTATACGGTCGACCTGTTTTTTATAGATATGTTTAACGGCCCAGCTTATTCCCACTCCGTCGGCAGTATTAATGTGTGAGTGATTTAAAATATGCCTGAATTCATCATCATAGATAGAATGAGTGGCAATTTCCGGATTTACAGTTATTACAAAAAGCGGTTCAGTAACCTTGCCAGAATCTTTCAGTTTTTCATTAATCGCAAAGTAGAAATCATCTTTTGAATGAGATGAAATTGGTACCCCTAATATATTGTAGCTGTAGTGCTTTGGCATAATATAAGTAATGCAGGAAAAGTGCAGTCGAGCAAGAGCACTGCAAAACGTGTGCCATAAGCATGTATAATATTCAAAACAGGTTCCCTGTTCGAATAAGAATCATTAATTGAGTTAAAACGAAAACCGGATACTATGTACCTGTAACAATTCTACCTACTCCTGGCATGCCCCTGAATCAAAGCGTTTGCCATTAAGTTTCGAAATCTCTTCTTCTGAAAGCTTTCTGGAATTACTGCGCATATCTGTGAGTATGAGGTCGTGGTCTCCTGTTGCTACGAGAACTCTGCCTTCACTTATTCTAATACTTCCCGGTAAACCTGTTGAGGATTCCGATGTCATTACGCTCTTAGATACAGCATATCTTTCTCCACCAATATAACTGTAAGGTGTTCCCCATGGAGAAGCAAAGGGCGCATAGTTAGAAGCCCGGATTAACGCATCGGTCTCCGCTGCCGATGCTGTCCAGTTAATTTCACCGTTTAATGGCACACTATGCTTTTTGTAGTAACTTCTGTTTTCTAAATTCTGAATCCGCCCTTCAGGAATTTGATTCTTAAGCGCATCATCAAGAAGGTTGGAAATCATCTCTATACCAGTTTTAGCACATTTTAAACTCACCGATAAACCTGTATCAGTTGCTTCTGCAGGGATACTTCTTTCATAAATCACATTGCCCGTATCAACTCCAGCTTCAATCCGGTGTAAAGATACACCGTGTGCTTGTTCGCGGTTGTAGATTGACCAGCTAGGAGTATTTAAACCTGCATATTCGGGTAAGAGACCCGGGTGCAAATTATAGGCACCCATTTTGGGGGCAGTTACTACTTCTGGATGGATAAGATATAATGAATGAACATTAAGCAGGATGTCGATTTTTTGCTTAAGCATCCACTTGGCAAATTCCGGCTTTTTAACATTTTCAGCTGGGAATACAATACATCCAAAACGTTTTGCCAGGGTATGAACCGGCCCCGCTGTATGTTCGTCGCCCGTTCCGGTAAGTACCGCCTTGAGTTTAAACTCTTCTTTTCGACTTTGGATTAGCTTTAGTGTTTGAAGACCGGCAGACTCTTCTGCTGCAAGCAGGACATTCAAGGCCATACAGTTATAAAGTATTTATTGATATTTGATTGAAAACTGATGTAATTTACAGTGTGAAAAATTGATACACTGTGTCAGCAGTGTACGGTGTACATACTGCAGAAAATTAATGCATACAAACAGATTAAGAATATGCAGGATAAATACTAAAAATAATACTGCTTGTTATCCTTTTCAGCCAGAGTTGGTTTTTTTTAATGTAAAAGTTTCATGATTGGCATATCTCTTGCACTCTCGTTAATATCGTTACATCTTTAGGAAGACGCCGTTACATATTTTACAGATTCTACACACTGAACTTTCAATTAAAAGTTGGGTGACATTAAAGTTCGCACTCATTTAATATGATGAACATAAACCTATTTACCACTACCCCGCAATCAGTTGACTTTGAAGGACCTGACTTTCTGAACGAATTAAAGAAGATTGCCAGGTTAAGTGAAAAGCATGGTTTCAGAGGTACATTAATCTACAGTGATAACAGACTGGCTGATCCCTGGACACAGGCTGCACTAATAATGAATGAAACCAAAACACTGCTGCCCATGGTTGCGCTTCAGCCGGTGTACATGCATCCTTATACCGTCGCTAAGAAAATTGCAACTCTTGCCTTATTGTATAACCGTCCGGTAGCTATGAACCTGATTGCCGGGGGCTTTATCAACGACCTTAAAGCTCTTAATGATAACACTCCACACGATAAGCGATACGACCGCCTTTGTGAGTACACGGAAATTATTCAAAAGCTTCTCACCTCCTCTCGCCCTGTTTCTTATGATGGGGAGTTCTATACAATTAAAAACCTGAAGCTTCAACCTGAATTGCCTTCAAATCTTCTTCCTGAATATTATCTTTCGGGCTCATCTGAAGCAGCTAAGGATACTGCAGCAAGATTAAATGCAACACTTATTGAATACCCCCAGCCTCCACAGGCTTATGCAGGCGAGAATGGTGAAAACGCGCGCAAGTTGGTAGGTATTCGTGTCGGCGTGTTGGCTCGAAAGAACCACAAAGAAGCCTGGGACCTTGCCCGCGAACGTTTTCCTAATACACGTGAAGGTCAGCTATCTCATATACTGGCTACAAAGGTTTCAGATTCAGAGTGGCATAAGACTCTCTCCACGCAGGAGGCCGGAGAAGAGCAGGAGGAACGCGAACCTGTTTACTGGATGGGACCGTTCAAACACTATCAAACATTTTGTCCATATTTAGTTGGCGATTTAGATGAGGTTGCATCAGAGATTCGCAATTACATAGAAAAAGGTTGTTCACTATGTGTACTGGATATACCAGTTAGTGAAGATGAGCTGAAATTTACTGCCGAGGCATTTAAAAGAGCTAATGAAATGGCTTTTGCAAAATGATGATTTACGATTATTCGCGTCTTCAAGCTGAGAAAAGGCCCGATGCGCCTGCTATTACAATGGGTAACAAATCTGTTACTTACAGAGAACTTGAAAAAAAGAGCAACCAGTTCGCTGAATTACTCATACAAAATGGTCTTAAACCGGGAGACCGTGTTTGTCTTTATGCTGAAAAACGTCCTGCCACCATTATAGCAATGCTTGGGGTTATGAAAGCAGGTGGAGCTTATGTGCCCCTGGACATTAACAGCCCGGCCGAACGAATTGTGCGAATGATTCTTTCAGCATATCCTGCGTTTTTACTTATAGATGATGCTTCTATAGCAACATACCCTGATTTAGTATCCACAGACAGCTCTGTCTCCAGGATACCGTTGATCTGGTGGTCAGAAAGTGTTTCACGGCAAAACCTATCCAATGTATCATTTTCACTTAGTGATTTAGCAGAAGTAAAGAATATACCCCACGTAGTTGTAAGGGATGCTGAATCAACTGCCCACATATTGTTTACCTCCGGATCAACAGGTTTACCTAAAGGAGTGGTAATTAAGCATATCAATGTAACAGCTTTTGTTAACTGGGCCGTATCCTATTTTAACATGAAGCCTGGTGAGCGGAATTCCGGCCACTCTCCCCTGCACTTCGATTTGTCTACCTACGATATTTATGGAACATTCGCTGCAGGCGGTGAGCTGTTCCCTGTTCCGGTAGATATGAGCGTCCATCCGGCCAAGCTCGTTTCATTTATAAAGGATAATAATCTTGATCAGTGGTTTTCTGTACCATCAGCGCTTAACTATCTGGCACGTTTCAAAGCCATACCAAAAGAAGGCTTTCCGCAGCTAAAACGGCTAATCTGGTGTGGTGAAGTGTTCCCGTTGCCAGGGTTACAGTATTGGATGGAAAACCTGCCGAAGGTGCAGTTCACAAACCTTTACGGGCCCACTGAAGCCACAATTGCAAGCAGTTACCACACGCTTTCAGAAATTCCTGAAAAAGACATTCCTATTGGTATGGCTTGCGATAAAGAGGCATTACTTGTACTTGACGAAAATCTGAAACCCGTTCTTGATGGCGTAAAGGGGCATCTGTATATATCAGGAGCTGGATTAAGCCCCGGTTACTGGGTTAGTCCGAATCCTGAGGTAAATCACACCTTACCGACATCTCCTTTCAGGAGTTTTATACATGAAAATGGAGATACAGAACGTATATATAAAACCGGAGATCTTGCATCAGTTGGTAAAAACAGCCTTGTATACTTTCATGGCAGAGCTGATTACCAAATAAAAAGCAGAGGATATCGTATTGAATTAGGTGAAATTGAAGCAGCACTTGGCACAAGCCAAATCTTGCGTGAATTTGCCGTAGTACCCGTTGAAAAAGGTGGATTTGAGGGTACATCAATTGGTTGTGCTTTTGTGTTATCTGATACTGCTGATACGAATACTCGACCGGAACCTAAGCTAAAAAAAACACTACAACAGCTTGTTCCTCCGTATATGATTCCTCATTTTTGGAGAGCGTATGATAAGCTTCCAAGAAACGCCAATGGTAAAATTGACCGAAGAAAGATTTCTGATCATTTCGAAAATTAGCATCAAAAAGAATAATCTAAAATGAAACTGTTCTGATAAAATGGCAAACGCTACATCTAAACAAGATTCAGTCGAAACACGTGTGCATATGGTTCTTTGCGACTTGTTGTTAATGGATGCCCTGGATCCCGATGTTGATCTTTTCGAAGAGGGATATCTGGATTCTATGGCTCTTGTAAACCTGATGATGGCACTCGAACAAGAATTCGGAATTGTAATCGCACCTGAAGATCTTGATATGGAAGACTACCGAAACCCTGAACGCATTAAGGCAATGATAAGCCGTATGCAGGCGGTTTAAGGTTAATACTTTATTCTCTTATGAAAATAACTGATACTGAAAAAGATAACGCAGTTAAGCGAAAATTCTCAATACGGGCTTTTACTCCTGATGATATTGAGGCAGTCGTTGATATGTCGCGCATCCATTTTCCTCAGTGCTCCCTGGTTTCTCCCGGCTATTTGTATGAAACAATTGATGAACTGTATTTCAAGGAGACGTTAAAGATAGAGGGCATCAACAGCCTTGTTTCTGTTGATGAAAACGAGGTTATAAATGGGTTTCTAGGAGTAACACCAAAACCCTATTTATATCAGGGTGAGAAGGTGCTTGGTGCTTTATGCAATCACCTTATGGCATCTGATGAAGCGCGTGCTGCGCTTGTGCCGATGAGACTGCTGCAGGAGTTTTTATCAGGACCTCAGGTGTTTTCTTTTGCGGACGGGTCAGTAGAATCTACAAGGCTTTTATGGAAGCGACTAGGAGGTGAGCCATCTTACAGTAACAGCGTTTATTATAAAGTGCCACTCCGCCCTATGTCTTTTGGTACCCGACCTTTCCAGAGTCACTTGCCATCATCACTTAGGAGTTCAATTAAAAAAATAAGCTACGGTGCAGACTTTCTTTTTGGTGTTGCGCGCCTGCCCTTATCCTACAGGATCCGACCGGATTTAACGCTTAAACCGATTGAAACGGACGGAATTTTAACAGGTTTAGCCAGAGTGTGGAAATATTTTAAACTCATTCCGGATATTTCGAAAAAAGAGCTAAGTAAACTGTTCGAGCTCTTAGACAAAGACCCAAGAAACGGAAATCTTCATAAAATTGGCATCTGGAATAAGCGGGAAGTACTCATTGGCTGGTTTATCTACTACTCGTCTAAGGGCGGCGTTTGTGAGGTTATGCAGGCTGTTTCTCTTCCTGGCAAAGAAGCAGAGTTGTTTGAATCAATAACATGGCATGCCTTTTCCGAAGGCGGAACAGAGCTTTCCGGTCGGGCGCTTCCATCGCAAATAGGCACGCCATTTACTACGAAATCATTCAGTATGCCTGGCCGGATGTGGACACTTTTTCATAGTAAGAACGATGAAATCTGTAGAGCATTACAATCCGACGGAGCTTTCTTAACCCGTATTGAAGGTGATTTGTGGCTCATATAGTAAGCCTTTATGCTTATATAAACGAAAAAGCCTGATTAATTAAATCAGGCTTTTTTTATAAATAGTATTTTTAATAACTGATTACTTAGAGTCTCGCTCTGTCCGAACCCAGTCTACTTCCCGCCCCTTACGCCAGGTATTCAAATAGAGCCGCAGTTTCCAAAATACGTACTTAGGTAAATGCAGTAACGACTTATACAACTCTTTGTCTGCTCCTCCGATGTACAGGCAAAGAAAGACGTAGAAGAATCCTACGAACCCGAGCATCAACCACAGAAAGGCAAGGATGGGAGAAAGGAATCCCAGTAATGCCAGAACTGCAGAAAGTATAATCATCACAAGCGTAATGGCCATCATATTAACAAAAGGTGGTGTTATCAGATCCAGGAATGTATCAAGTCTGGACAGTGATCTTTTTACGAGGGCATCCTTCAAAAAAGAACCTGCGTAAGTTCGTATGATTTGGAAACGGCCAATTTCCCATCTCGAACGCTGTGACTCTGCATTACTGGCTTTTACTGGCATTTGGGCCCATACGGTAGCCTCAGGAGCAAAATCAATACTTTCTCCGGCTTGTATTAGAATAAGACCATACTCAACGTCTTCAGTTAAAGACCAGGCCTTCCACGGGGTCTTTCTCAAAACATCCGCGTGAAAACACATGCCGTTACCACGAAGCCCCATATTAAACCCCAGTGCTTTTCGGCCAAGCGGCTTCACGTAATTATACATCATAAATCCGATTCGGGTGGCCTCAATACTCCAGTTACCAGGTTGTCGCAACACCAGGTCCGAGCTTTGTATTACACGGCTTCCATTATCCAGATAATGATTAAGCACCTCCAGATAATTGCCTGACGCAAGACTGTCGGAATCGATTACAATAAAAGCATCATAGTCAGATTGATTATTTATGATGCTTTCAGCCATAATGGTGTCGAAAGCCCATCTAAGAGCATGGCCTTTACCCTTCTTTGTTTCATGGGTACGTTCCAGAACCCTGGCCCCCAGTCTTGATGCAATCTCGGCAGTCTTATCGGTACAGTTATCGGCAATTACAAAAACATCATACAACTTCCTGGGATATACCAAGCCTGAAAGACTGTAAATAGTCTTTGCGATCATCTTCTCCTCGTTGTGCGCAGGCACAACTATGGCAAACCTACGCTTTGTGCTGCTATTAAATTCTGTTTTTTTCTTAGCACCTAACGCGATTACCGCAAGAATAAACTGGTAGCCTAAAAGCAAAAAGAAAACGCTGAAAAGCAGAGCAAAAATGGTGTTGGCGAAGATCATAAGTTTTCTTGTACGCTGTATGGTTGTGTATAATCTGATAGTGAACTTAATACCCAGGCCAGCATGGCAGTAAAATTTATGGCTGGTTCGCTCACAAAATAGTTTCTGAAAGCATCTTCAAAGTTTTTCGCAGGGTACTTGGATAACTCTTTATTATTAAGAAAAACGTAATTGTTTGGACCGCCCACAAGCATGCCCGGTACAGGATTATCGAAATTCCCTACTTTTGATAATTGGTGATATGGATGTTGTACAGCCAGATGCCCCACCCCTGTTATTTGAGATAGATTTAGAGGATTTCTGCCCATTACGAAATGAAGCTGATCTAGTGCTGCTTCTCTGTACTCTGCATTACCTGTAATCTTCCATGCCTGTACCAGATCGTGAGCATAAGCCAACCCCACACTATTCGAGCCCCAGTAATATTCTGTATGCTTTAGCAGGTTATCGTAGTTATTGCGATCACGTGTATCAAGTAAACCATCGGCATGGCGTATCAGTGCATTTTTAATGTCTTCTTTGCTTTGGGTAAACAGACTGCCCGTATCGCTGAAGTAAAAAGCATGGAGCGCAAGACTGTGTGCATTTCTCCAGCTGATTGGCTGTAAGGGGCGTATTTGGATCTTGTTATAATTGCCTATAAAATAATCCATAAACGAACGGTCAGAAGTGAGGTTGTACAGCTCTACTGCTGCCCACAATCGCTCGTCGTTGTCGTTTGTATCTCCATATTCACCTCCGGATACGTCAGGCGGGTTTTTAAATCCGCCAAGAGGAAGGTTCATAGGGTTAAGGATAAGGTAGTTCCATGCAAGAAGTGCGGCATTTTCGAGCTCGCCGGCAAAAACCGGATTATACGGATACATAATTCGGGCACCAATGGCAGCTGTAGCGGCAAAGGAGGCTGTAGCTGCGGTGCTCGGTTCAAACAGATACCGTACAGAAGGATCCGTATGGGGCAAATATTCTCCTATCCATCGCTTTTGGGATACTTTGTGGAATAGTGCACCATCGCTGCGCTGCATACTTAACAGCCAGCGCAAGGCCCAGCTTATTTCGTCCAGTACATCCGGAATACCATTGCCTGATTCCGGTATACCAAGCTGCCCGTCTGTAAATCTATCTGGATTTTCATCATACATATAAAGCAAGAGCGAGGCGCTCAAAGTGGTGTTAACCGTGAACTTATTGTAATCTCCCGCATCGTGCCAACCGCCGGTAACATTAATATTAACTGAGGGATTATGATAAAACGGAGCGTCGTCGAGATGGCAGATTTCATAACTCCACTCTTCACCTAAATCCACACTTACCCCGCACCGATGGTAATAATAGCTGCGGATAACTGTATCAAGAGCCTCTGAATATATATTTTCGCCAATAGTAAACGGAGATGACTTCACCTGATGGTTATCCTGCATTCTTAGAAAAAATGTCCCTGTCAGACCTGCATCAGAGAAGTTTATAAGGCCTATCAAATCGCCACTTGCAGGATCTGGTTCCCGAAATGCGCGTATGGTATCGGCAAAGACTACTTCACCCTGGTCTGCACTAACTAGCTGGAAGACAGAGCCGGTCTCAGGACTATTTACGAGATAGGCTTTTTTAGGGGCACCGGTTTCATAACCGGTTTGGTTAACGGCTATAAAGGTCTTGTACTCATCCTTTGAGCAGGAAAAAAGTACAAACAGGAGCGAAACGAGTATGAGTAAGTGATGTTTCATTACAACTAATTGTGCTTTTGATTAGCACAGTGCAGGCCTCAGACAGCTTTTGCAGTTTTTATTTTACGAGAAGAAACCGATACATCAGATTTACCATTGTTTTCATTGATGGAAGCTTCAACCTCTTTACGGATACTTTCAGCAAATTGCTCCATATTATGATAAGTGTCGATATACTCCTGGGCTTTTCGCCCCATTTTCAAACAACGTTCAGGGTCGTTCCATAAGTCGGTAATTGCTTTTCTCATCGCTTCAGGATCTCCCTGAGGGATCATAATTCCAGTAACTCCATCCTGTATTACATCAATCTGACCTTCAACCCGGGTACAAATGACCGGTTTTCCCATCGACATGGATTCAAGTATCGCGGTAAGACCGTTATCAGAGTCGGTCGGAATCAAAGATACCACGGTAAAGCGGCTTCGTGCGTACAATTCACGAAGTTCGAAAAGCGACTTTTTGCCAACGTCTACATTATCCGGAAGATCGCTTATTGTATACAGGCTTTTTACCGTATCAAAAAGTTCCCCCCTGGAATGGCCGGTGGCTATATGCAGAGGAATATCAAGTGGCCGCATAGCCTCAACCAGAGTCGGGTAATCCCTGGCTTCCATACCGACTGCGCAAATCATATCACTTTTGTCTGAATCCAGTTTCCAGAATTTCTGATCCGTGCCTCTTTTAATAAGAATAATTCGGTTTGGGTCGATACCAAGCTCGTTAATTGCGATCTCCCGCTGCTTGGAAGACCAGATTAGAAATCTGCTTATGGTATCCTTCGTCTTTCTGAGAAACCACATTTTCTGTCGCGTTTTTTTCGCATCAACTGAAGTTATCCTCGATATTATTAGGCTATGTGGTTTATTAATGCGAAGCATTTTCATTAAATAAGCCAAAGGCAGTCCTACTTTTTCCGATTGAGAAAGAATTGCATCATAACGGCTTTGAATAAACAGTGCCTCAATTATCTGGGCATAATGTATGGGAATCATATTATACAGCCACCTCCGTAATGCAGGTGGATTATCCGCTAGATAGCGTTCATCCAAAAGCTCAGCGTTTACGGCATCTTCAAGAAGTGACCACCGGGGCACCTTTCTTTCAGCTTCCAACCGTCTTATTTCTTCATCTGACGGTTTATTTATTCCTTTAGATATTATGTAAAGTGTTTTCATGTACCTTTATAATTCCGGAATATCCGGTGGTTTACAGTCCAGGTGAAAAGTTTAGCTTACTTCTGTTATCATTCTTTTATTGACGTGCCGTTCTGGTAAAACCTGTTTTTTTTTAAGAGTATGGTAACTCCATTCGAGATACTGATATGGTGTTAACAGCTTTATAAGAAACTTATACAGAGGAGTGCGTTGGTCTACGGCAAGTCTTCTGAAATCAAGAACAGATTCATCAAATCGAGGTGAGCCACTATATACGCCGCAAGCATAGGCAAAACCAGCTTTTTCGACTATAGATTGAACGCGTTTGTCTACGGCACCGTAGGGATACGCAAAAGAGTAGACCTCTTCATTTAAGACTTCCTCAATTTGCTGCTTTGAGCATTTAATCTGGTAAGACGCCTCATCGAGATTTAAATCAAGAAGGTTCTCGTGGCTCATGGTATGCGCACCAATTTCAAAACCAAGCTTTCTTAGTTCTCTAAGCTGATTATCATCCATCAGCTCATACGTTTCGCAATCATGCTGTTTTTGATCCCATGAGGCTCTGCGAATACTACGATCGCCCATCGCAAACACCACGCCTCGCATATTATGGTTAATCATTATTGGCACGGCTTTTTCATAAGTATCCAGGTACCCATCGTCGAAAGTTATTATAATGGGTTTTGCAGGTAGAGAAAGCTTTCCTTCACGATAAAGCTTATAATCTATAAACGTAATAGGTGTGTAGCCAAACCATTCAATAATCTGCATTTGACTGCGAAAATCGTCGGTTGTTACATAATGCATTTGTACAGGGTCATTCGGGGCTGAGTCGATAACTCTGTGATACATCAGAACTTTGATCTCGGGTCTTTTTTTCGATTCCTTCTTCATCTGATGACTCTTTAATGGGTAGTGGTGCAATCTTCTATACTATTTACAATAAACATGCCAACAATGGTATTTGAGAGTTATACATTCTTCATGTTTGTTAAACCCCTTTCCAAAGTCTTTAATTGGTTGTTTTGGGTTTAATGTAAGATGCGACTTACGCAGAGATATTAATCATGATAAATAACATGTGTAATAATGATACAAGTGGTTATTTGTCATCATATACTTTTTCTTTTAGTCGCTGCGCTCTGAACTTCGCATATGAAACCGGCATCTTGAGCAGGCCGTGGTTTATGTATTGAACCTGCATAAGCTGAAATTCTTTATTTGTATGTTTATACAAAAAAGATAACATTCGGGTCGCACTCTTAAGGGGTTCCAACTTCTTTTTTACTTTATAATGCTCACTAATTAAAACACTGTAATTTGAGAATGCTTTATCCGTAAAATCAAATTTATAGGATTCTGCTCCACGCAAAAGTTCTACCCTGCTAACACCCTGCTTAATACCATCTTCGATCAGGTCGAGTAAAAGCGCTATACCCGGGCGATATTTTGATGACGGTGATGAATCGCTAAAGCCGCTGATGTAATCATAATAGCGGTTATTATACTTTATTAGCATACGGGAGGCACAAACGCCATTATCATCGACTGCATGTTTGAGCCACAAAGACTTATTATCAAATGCATCAAAAACAATTTTACTGAAGAATGCTACGAAACGCTTATCAAAGAATACGCCCGTGTAACCAAGCATATTCCAGCGCGATTGATGCAGCTCAATTATATGATTTATGGCTTTTTCAACGCCATCCCGGCTTGTTACTTCAGTAATTTGGTAACCGTTTTCAGTTTCTGGTTTTTGTGCTTTCAGACACTGTCTTAAACGACGCCTTACGCTTCCAGAATCTTTATTTTTAATAAAAGAAGCTAGGTCACTTTCCCCTTCAAGTACTATGTAAGGGCATGTGTCTGATTTTTCGACATTAACGCTTCTGTTCAGAGAATTGAATCTGGGGAATAAGTGATTATAGATGAAGCTCTCCCCGCTTACGTTTACAAGGTAAAGCTTATAATCTGCAAACGTATCCTCATCCATTAGTTGGAAAAAGAAATCTGCCACTTTCTCTTCAAATCCGGGCTTTACAAGTATATCCAGAAAATCATTATAACCGTAAGAATCGGAAAAGCCCAAAGACTCGTTTCTGTTTCCACCGCTACCTAAAAGCTGAATCCTCTTTTGAGTCTCTTTACCAAGAAGGCTACTTTTACCTGTAAAGAAAGGAAAGATAGCCACCATTTCATTATTTTCGTAAACGCAATGAATGAACAATTTACGATTAGGATTGTCGCCAAATATATCCCACCAGCTACATATCCAGCTGTAAGACATAAATACAGTTTGATTCGACTCTGATGCAAGGGTTTCCCAATCTTTTTGCAAACTCAAAAAGGAAGATTTGTCTCTGAAAACTTTAACAGTCAGGTTGTTTATGGATCTCATGATTGGTTTTGGTGCTTTAAAATGAGCAGGTCCTGCTAAGCGGTTGCAGGTTCTGAAGAAGAATGTGAAGATGTTTTTAGACTATTTTCCGAAAACATATGCGATATACATGTATCGATTTCTTTGCAGACGCTTTGCCAATCGTATTTTTCATGAACTAGTTTATGCCCGTTTTCGCTAAGTTTTGACCTTAGTTCATGGTTTTCAAATAGCCTCATTACCGCATCGGCAAAAGCTTTGGGATCGTCTTCAATAAGGATATTCTTTTCTCTGGTTACATCAATACCTTCACAGCCAATGGAAGTTGATACAACCGGCTTTTTCATAGCAAGAGCTTCCATTACCTTAAGTCGTGTACCACTTCCCATACGCAGTGGCACCACATAAACGGATGCTGCATTTATATAGGGCCTTGTGTCTTCTACGAACCCCGTAATTATTACATTTTCAGATGCCTGGCTGGTAATAAACTCAGGGGTATTTTTACCCACAATGGTAATGGTACAATCCGGATACTTTTTTAATACATGGGGGAATACTTCTTCCAGAAAAAACTGAATCCCATCATAATTTGGCACATATCCCATCATTCCGACAAAAACCAGAGAATGTGGGTGTTGTATATTCTCGTCAGGCGAAAAAAAAGTGGTATCTACTCCATTAGGGACAAGATATTTAGGTACGCCGGGGACAGTTATCTCTAACTCGTCGATATCCAGATTACTTGTTACAAGCAGAGCGTTCTGCTGTCTGAGAGCTTCCGTTTCTTCTTTAAAAAAGATATCAGCCTGCTTTTTATAAAACCACCTTTTGAGAAGACCGGATACCTGCGTCATTCTGCGGAAGTTATCGTACTCAACATTATGGCAATTTATAATGCTTTTTACGCTGTATTTGGACGTATACATTCCAATTACCGGGAATTCACTTATCACAAGATCAAATTGTTCTTTTTTGAACAAATTATCGATTATTCGTTCGAATTCGACCGATTGGGTTAAAAGCCTCCAGGCGCTTGTATTTGTAAGCACAGATTTTAGCTTAACGATTTCCCTTGAAAGTCCTTCATTTACATGATTATGAAAGTATGATTTACCTTTCAGTTGGGGGAATTCCTGTATGAGCATCTCTTCCTGCTCTTTTGTTCCGAAACCTGCTACAGTAACATCATAATTATTTAGCAGATGCTGTAAAACATGATAAATCCTTAATGCTCCACCAAAATCTGGTTGTACCGGATTGTACGGTACAAGGTGCAAAACTTTCAAGTTAGAGTGTCTCATTTCTTTAGATGTAAGGTGATTTTTTTCAGTCCGTTGCGTATTTGATCGCTGATTAGTTTTTCTTCCTCAGGTTTGAACGTTTTAATTATGTAGAGAGCTATCAGATAAACAATACCCGCAATTAGCAGATTAATAATCCAGTACAGTCCGGTCTGGATTAATAATAATACCGGCAATACCATGATTACAGTTGCCAGCAATGGTTTGGCTATGTAGGAGAGCTTAAATCCGGAAAAATAGGTGCCGGGCAAAATCCAAATAGCACAGACCATAACAAAGGTCTCCGTTATTAATGTTGCGATTGCGGCGCCAATTCCACCATTCATGTAAACATCCTGAGTATATGGTATTAGTATAATGTTGGAGATGATATTCACGAATATTGCCAATAAGCCTACTATTGCCCAAGCATTTTGTTTGTTAGCAGCACCCATAATTGCGCTACCCAAAATTATATCGATATAGATTATCGGTATGCTTAAAGCAAATATTTGCAGTATTAAAACGGAAGCGCTGTATTCTTCCAACCCCATAAAGAAGTGGATTATATTTTCGGAAAAAAGAAATATTACGGCGGCTGTTGGAATTCCCAGTATTAACATCAGTCTAATACTTTCCTGAAGAGTAGATTCAAGAATCCCTTTTTTGTCGTTCCAGAGCTTGGAAAATACTGGAAAAACTGCTGTTCTGTAAAGTAGTGGCAGTACCATTACTATATCGAAAAAGCGATAAGCACCACCGTACCAGCCTGTAACTTCGGTTGAAGTCATAGATGCGAGCATGAGTGCATCGATTCGATAATAAATCACAGAAAAAAGTGAGAACAAAAAGTAAGGCATGCCTGAGTGTAACAGCCCGAATATTTGCTTATCGAACGTGTAGCTAATCTTTACATATCTGCGCGAATACCAAAAGACTACTAAAAGATTAAGAAATGCACCAATAGTAATAATAATGGCCATCGTGGTAGAATCGGCTCCATATAACAATGCCATTACAGATACAGCTGCTACAAACACGCGTTCGGTTATGGTGCCAAGCGATGGATACTCCATTTTCTCTATACCCTGGAAAAAGGCGGAAAATGCAGTTGTGCTACCTTCCCAAAGTTTTGCTATTGCAAGAATGAGTATGAGAAGATTAACATGATCAGAATATCCCAATAAATCAGAGAACAAAAGGATAGCACCTATAGAGAGTAGCCATAAACCAATGCGAAGCAGTATGTAACTGCTCATTATCTTAGAACCGACTTTAACAGATCTGGAAACTTCTTTAGGAATAAGATAATTACCGCCAAAATCAATCAGAAGGCCAAGTATCATCTTTACACTAAGCGCAAGGTATAGCCTCCCAAAGTCTTCGCTTCCAAGGTATCTGGGAAGAAAGTAAAGAAGTATGAATCCTGCAATCCAGCCAACAATCTGAGCAGCAAACATAACCGAAAAGTTACGAGCCACTTTTTTGCCAATGGATTTTTTTGTGTCCTCTGGGGCCATTTTATTTTTGCCCGTCTTCTCCAGGGGGGGGAGTCAGATCGTCTTCTTTTTCTTCTTCCCTGCTTATTTTTTCGATAACCGGCAGCATTCCCATAAGGCACCCCAGATAAAACATATTACGGGAGTAAGTAAGCTGCAGATCAAAAAAAGACACCACCATTTGGTTTATAACTGCAATAGTAATAACTGCGGTAATGGCTTTTAACCAGGGATCTTCCAGACGCATGAATACTTTGGTTGATTTCGCTACAAACGAATTAAAGAAAAACCAGAAAATGAAGAATCCTACAGCGCCGGTCTTCACTATAACCCAATAAATCTGATTATGTGGTATATAGTCCATCAGAGGAAATGCAATGTTTACCAGAGGTATGGGCTGTTCATATACATTTCCGAAACCTACCCCAAGAACAGGATTATTCAGAGCTGTTTGAGCAAGGTTATAGTTTTCGTTTTCACGGTAAAGATTAGAAGAATAATCTCTGTAATTTTCGGTCTTATCGGCTTGACCTATACCGGATTTGAATTTCTGCACTGGCCCGCCTATGGGGTTAGAAGAATTCCAGAATGCAGCACCGTATATAATAAGACCAATCATGATTGGTATAAAATAGTGCATGAATACTAACCTTTTGGCCATTGGGAGCAGAATGATAAAGGCGCCAATAGAAACAAAAAGTGATCCAAATGTAGCGCGCCGTTGGGCAACAAGAAACCCAACAAGAATGGGAAGCAACATAACCAGCAAAAAAATACGCTGCTTGGTATTCACTTTATATGAAATGAATACCATAAGTAGTATAAACAGCGTAACCATAAAAACAGCATCTTCGTGGTTGGTTAATACCTGGAAACCACCGGTAGAAAATCCCATGCCCACAAATCGGCTGACTCCCTGTAGTGCTTTAAACGTAATACCTATTATAAATATCCAAAAAAGCGTGTGGAGTTGTTTTTTTGTGTCCAGGAGCTGTGGCACGATAATGAACATGATACACAGGTAAAACAGTGCCCGTACTTCCCATAGCGCAACCATAAAATCTCCCCCCCTGCTTATTCCATAGCCAAAGAATCCTACAAGACTGGCCATAAATAACAAAAAAGGAAAGGGTACTGAAATTGGCTTATACTTGAAGTCCTTGAGGAAAGAGGCGTGAAGTAGCAGACCCGAGCACAAAAAGAAAAGGTGCAGTTCGGCCATATTCATAAATCCTGTATGAAAATACGGAATATAAGGTACCTCCTTCAGATTGCTGAAAAAACGAACTTCGAAGGTCCAAGGGGCAAAACCGGGTATGGCATACTGCTCGAAAAGCATTACAGTAGCCATAAGCAGATAAAGACTATATACAGGCTTAATAGCACTTATAAGTAAAACAGTTGTCATATACATGAGGGCAGATACCAGAGCGATATTACCATCAAAAACGTACAATCCACCGAATAAAAGCAACGAGAAACCGAGCAAAACCAGCAGCACGGGCGAACTCTCTCTGTCGAGGCCGAAAATACTAAGAAACGAATCTGTTCCTGAGTGTGTGTAAGATTGAGATTTAACTGAACTCATTTTATATAGAAACCTATGGTTCCGGCACTTCAATTGTACCCATCATGTACAGCAGATAAACCACCATTATTGCAGAAACAGAAGCTGTGAGCATATAGGGTACTTTATCGTTCTTGGTGAACTTTGATCCCCAAATAACCAGGAAATGCAGTATTACCAGACCGAACAGGATTTTCATGACTTTTCCACTTTGTTAAAAACATAGCCGAGAAACTGTTTCTCTTCTATATGTTTAAAAACTTTCTCGAGCTCTCCTTTCTTGGTTTTATTAGCATTAACTACACTAATAAGGCCGTCAATTTCATTTATGAAGTGAACCGGAAAATCTTCAATCGGCAGAATGGAACACATATCTACAATTACGAAATCAAACTCATGTTTCACGGTATTTAGAATTTGTCGAAGAACAAGTGTGTGTTCTATACCGGGTTTGAGCCTGTGTACGTCGCCAATTGGCAATAAGTATAGATTTTCAAATGAAGTGGGTACCACACGAATTTTCTCGTTGCATAACGCTTCGGCAAGACCAGGTGAAGATTCAGCACCAAATACATGGTGTAAACTTGGCCGCTGAAAGTTCATATCTATAATTAGAGTCCTCTGTTGGTAGCCACTTGCTAGCGAAACGGCCATATTGGCCGCAACAACGGTTTTACCGTCTGCTGGCCTTGCGCTCGTTATACCTACAGTTAGCTTGGAGTCTCCAAATGCTTTAGCTAGTCGCGAAAAATTAAAACTGTTGTAATGCTTCCACTGGATAATGTCTTTATCCGGTTTTTGCAACACTTCAGCAGAAACCAATACGGGTAACAAGCCTCCGTTTTTCTTCAGAGACTTGTGGTCTTTTTGAATAATTGATGTGTTGGATTGCTGCTTCACTTCCTGTGAATTCATACAAAGAACTCCGGTTATACCTGTCTGTTTGTTTTATGATAAATAGGCTATGATTGGCTTTGGATACGGCAAATCGGCTTCTTTGCGAATAGTAGTATCCATTACTTCTGCCAGCGACACAAGTCCAACGCCCATTATCATACCTAGTATTAAGCCAATACCAACTATTAATGTACGGTTAGGTGATGTCGGTCTTTCCGGTACATAAGGAGCATCGAGTACCATAAATTGTTCACTGCCTCTGCGACCAATGTCGCGAGACATTTTAGCCTGTTCAAGTTTTACTTTCATGTCGTTATACAGGCCTTCGTATATCCTGTAGGCAGATTCAGATGAGCCAGCCTGTTGGCTTGCCACATAAAAACGCTGTATATCTGTAACTACACGGCCACGCTGCTGAGAGAGCTCTGCACGTCTTGTTTCAAGTGAAGAAATTCTGGAGTCAATAGCAGGCGGGATCCGGTTAACGAGCTGTTGTATTTGCACAGCCATCGACCGGACACGCGGGAAGTTTTCAGTAAACTGCTGTTGAAGAGTATCATATTCGTTAATTAATTCTGATAGCTCCGGGCCAAATGGCGTGTCTTCAACCGGAAGTCTGTACAGATAGCGGATTCCATCTGGAGACATTGCCTCTTCTTTATAATTCTCTATCGCTGTTATCATGTCTTCATATTGATATATTTCCCATTCGATACTTTCGAGCTGGTTTTCAATATTCTGAAGACGTGTCTGCATTGCAGCAGCATCAGAAGGCAAATCCTGCAGACGTGTAGAAGTTTGATCGGTTTGCTGAGAACGGAGTTCATTTACGGTTTGCTCAAGCTGTTCCAGCTGATTACTGAAAAACGTAACCGTTTCTTCATTGGCTCGGTTCTCCAGCCTTAGCCTCGAAGTAATAAAATGGTTGGCCAGAATAGCTGTACCATCACGGGCTCTTTCCGGGTTCGTATCCTGATAAGTTATTTCAAAAGAATCGGAAGCCCTTGAAGTCGTACGAATATTTTTCCTGAGAGAAGCGATGAGCATCTGCTTTTCTGATTCTGTTCTCAGCTGACGGTCTAAGCCAAGGCTATCGATAAGAATCTCCATGGCTGAACGGCTGTAAATAATCTCGTTAAAAGAGTTCAGCCTGTCTTCATTAGCTCTTGATATAGCCATATCATACATCATGAGCGGGTTCAGAGTCTCGTCTTTAAGTACTAAAATAGACGTGGATGACTCATATTTGGGTTCGATATAATGAAGTGCGACTAAAGCCGCGCCTACAAAGAATACAGGTGTTATTATTAGGAGAAGCCATCTTCTGCGGACAACATCCTTTATATTTTGTACAACTTCTTTTATGTCGTGCATGGTGCAAGTGTATTTATGTGAATCACGTTTGATAGAATTCCTAACAATTGCCATGCCAAATCGCATGATACTCGCAATTATTACATTAGACCATCATAATAAAGGTCTTTAGAGTATCTGAAAGCCATATTCTTCGGTTCGCGTTGTCATTAATATTGTGCCTGAGAACTAATATTGATTCAGAATTACACATTATCTCATTGCTTATGTAAAGAAGCTACTCATTGTACTGCATAATCAGGCAATTAAAAGCTAAAGAAACCTTAATTAATGTATCTATGCCTAGATTAAACAACTACTTATAATTGTTTTGAATTAATTATAATTTAGATTGGCACATTTATTGACAAGCTATCTTCAGCACCTTCAAAATGATTTGAATAAACTAATTATACACGACCCAATGAGAACGATTAAATCGTTACAAGCCATGTGCACCCTTTTGCTGGTGGCAGGTTATCTATTATCTGGCTGCTCATCCAGCAGCAGTGTTACCGGAAGCCAACAATTAAATCCTCAGATGCAGGCTCAGGCTGCTTCTAATGCAACAGCAGACCGTACTGCTGATATATCTACATACAGGATACGCCCCGGAGATGAAATTGAAGTCCTTGTTTGGGAACAGCCAAACTTTAATGTTTTAACCACTGTCTCCAGCACAGGAAGAATCGCTGTTCCGCTGGTTGGTGAAATGCGTATTGCCGGTCTTACTCAGGAAGAGTTCGAAACTGAGCTTACCAGACGGCTATCAGATTATATTCGTGATGATATTAATCTCACTATATCAATCAGAAATACAGAAAGCTTGATGGTCTCTGTGTTTGGGATGGTTAATCGTCCGGATAACTATCCTGTTGTAGACGAAATCTCAATATTCCGATTATTATCTACAGCTGGTGGTCCTACCGAAACAGCCAATATGAGAAAAGTACATCTATACAGACAATCTGGTGTACAAGACTCCGCCATTCTCGATTTAACCGAATACCTGGATAGCGGACTTATGGATGATCCCGCAATTCTTGTACGCCAGGGCGACATCATATATATACCTCGTAAAGATAACGCCGTTCGTGAAATGTCTGAATTCCTGCGTGATGTAGTAGTTCTGTTCGGAATCTTTAGAATATTTAACTAGTGAGCAGATTTATGCGCTTCATACTATATATAATACCTGCTTTGTTGCTCTTGTTTTCTGCAGAGGTTGCTTTATCCCAAGACGAAGAAGATTCAGTTTTTAAAACCAGGCTGATTGTTCAGAACACAGATACTCGTTCACTCTCCCTGGGAAACTCAACCTTAGCAGATACATACTTTACAGACGCTTTTGGCATTAATCCCGCAATTATTGGATTCGATGGACAGGGCAACTGGATTTATGGTTCATTAAATCAGGACTGGAATACAAATATTCTGCAGGCTACCCTGTCGTTACCCCGCGTTTCCTTTGGGGCTCATTCTTTCAGCACCAGAATTAGCGCAGTTAACAGAGGGCCTGCCTCTATAAGAATTGGTGACACTCCAGACTTTAATCCTACCTATACACTCATACAAGGTAGTCTTGCGTATGCATTCAGAATTCATGAACATGTTTCTCTGGGATTACTGCAAAACCTGACCTACACAGATCATTTCAGCGATAACAGGATTACTTACGGTGCAGATCTGGGACTACTTTACTCACCGGACGGTGCAGTCTCTTACGCTATTTCTTTCAGAGGTTTAGGCCAGGATGTTACGGTTTTTAATGACGGTTCTGGAGAAGAGCTGCAATACGATTTAATGAGACAGGTTCTTGAAATTGGAGCAACTCTCCGATATCCGGAATATGAAAAACGTCATTTTCTTTCATTCTCTCTTTCAAATGAAAAAAGATTCGGAGAAGATGGTATGTGGTATAAAGGAGGCCTTGAAGTTCTGCCTGTTTCATTTTTGGCACTCCGTACAGGTATCATGCTCCAGACTGAAGAAAGAAAGCTTGTGCCACGATTCGGTATAGGAGCTTACGTTTCATTCTTAAGGTTTGATTATTCAATTGGACCTAACGAACTGAATGGCGTAAGGTTTCATCAATTTGGACTTTCATTGCAATTATAATTATGGAATATCTTTCACTAACCGGCAACAAAAACAATGGTATCTCATCTGGCCTTGCGCATAGCTCAAGTGTGTTGATGCAGGATATTTACGAAAAAACGCTCACCGTTGCGAAGCTTGAAAAACATGTGATGCTGATTGGCGAAATGGGTGTTGGGAAAAAGCACGTTGCCCGTTTCATCCATAATGAAGGAAGCCGCAAGGATGAGCCTTTCCATTCCTTTTATTGTGTAGATGTGGATGAAGCCCAGTTTAAGGACGCTTTTTGCGAACATGTTTTCATCGAAGGAAATCACATTAACTTAAAATACGATTTACTTGAAAAATCGAGTAAAGGCGTTTTGTTCATCGATCAGTTTGGTGAACTCGATATAAGTATGATGTATAGCGTTCTGGATTCTTATCGCATTGGCTGCCATCAGCTTTTCCGATATAATACCAGCGCAGCTCCCCGTCTCATTATTTCAATTAGCCAGGAGTCTTACAAAAAACTTATCGGGACAGAAGTCTGGGATTATATTCTTCAGACACTCAACCCAATATCAATAATGTTACCTCCGCTACGTGAAAGAAAAGAAGACATTTTCTACTTAATAAACGATTTCATATCCGAAATCAGTCAAACAGAAGCAACTTGGGAGAATCTGAATATTTCAGATGAAGCCATGAACAAGTGTATGGCTTACACTTGGCCAGGCAATATCCGCCAGCTAAAAAATGCGCTTACTCAAGGAGCAGTACTGTCTTGTGGTAAAACCATTCAAAGCCACCACCTACCCTTTTCTATGAACTGGAAACTTCCGTATCGCTCAGATTCTGAGTAATCATAAGCGCTCGTACCGTTTGCACTTACAGCCATGTTAATCACATATATTTACGCTTTCCTCATCCCTCTGTTGTTAGCTCTGCTAATAACACCATGGGTAATTCGGTTTGCTTTTAAAATCGGGGCCACCGATACGCCAGACGAGCGTAAAGTTCATACCAAAGTTATGCCTAGAATTGGCGGGCTGGCTGTATTTATTAGTATGGCTCTTTCAATACCGCTTTCTATCGTATTGTTTCCGGAATTACTGGAAGAGATGCTTTTAAATCTAAATAAAACAGCACTGCTTGGATTTAGCTTTATAGTAATATTTGCACTTGGATTTTGGGATGATTTAAAGAGTCTTACACCGGAGGTTAAGTTCGGGGTACAGTTTGCAGTCGCCGCTTTAATATATTTTGCCGGATTTAAGATCTCCATGATTACCCATCCTTTTGGAGACGGACTATTGGATTTGGGAGTAATAGATTTCCCTCTTACCCTTCTTTGGATTGTAGGTGTTACCAACGCATTTAATCTAATTGATGGCCTGGATGGCCTCGCAGCAGGAGTGGCAGCTATAGCCTGTCTGTCAATTTTTACTGTATCGGCCTTTGCCGGGCAGGTCTGGCCAGCCGTTATGGCACTAATATTAGCAGGCGCACTAATAGGATTTTTACGCTACAACTTTAATCCTGCAAAAATATTCCTGGGCGATTCCGGCAGCTTGTTTATTGGCTTTGCTCTTGCCTTGCTCTCGATACAAAGCACTACAAAAATTACTACTGGCTTTGCCCTGCTCTTTCCCCTTCTTGTTCTTGCTTTGCCCATCACGGACACGTTAATCTCAATGACTAGAAGGTTTCTTGGTAGTTATCTCGAGCGCAATCCGGCTAAGGATGAATCTATACTCAAGAAGTTACATATAATGTTTCGTCCGGATCGCTCACATATCCACCATCAGCTTATTTCTTTAGGTCTTACTCATAGAAATGCTGTTTTATGCCTGTACGGGGTTTCTGTTCTCTTCGCTCTTTGCGCATTTGCACTTTCTCTGGTAATGAGTAAGGAAGGTCTTTTTGCGGTCGCTGCCCTTGCAGGTATAAGCTTGTTTATTGGAATTAAAAAGCTGAGTTATCATGAGATTGCTATTTTCAATAACGGGTTGATGGTACCTCTTTACGAACGTTGGATTATCAACCGTTCTGTGTATCTCTATCTGGCAGATTTATTCTTCATTGCAGCAGCCGGCTTAATAAGCTATTCGCTCATCAGTACAATAAGCCCCGGAATGGATGTATTCATACAAAATGAAATTATCTTGATGCTACTACTTGCCGGACAGCTGGTGGCATTCTGGGTTCTGGGTTTATATAAAGAAGACATCAGGCAATTTGGTATTGGAAATGCTCTTCATATTTTAAGTGCTGTAGCATATGCAATAGCTTTATCAGGTGTTATTATCTATTTCTCAGGTTATACGAACCTGCCTATTCTGTTTGTATTTTTGGTTCTGAATTTCTACGTACTGTTGAGCTTTGTACTGGGATTTCGCGTTATGTACCGGGCTTTACGTTTTTGGTTTAACCGTGAAAAGAAAACTGGGGAAAGAGTACTGATTTACGGAGCTAATGATAATGGTCTGATGCTTTTAAATAAGCTGAACCATTCACCCGAAATGCAGATGAAAATTATTGGCTTTCTCGAAGACGATGAAAAGTTGGAAGGGAAACTAATTAACGGCTACCCCATTTTAGGAAATCATTGGAAGCTTACTAAAACACTTGAGAAGCAGAATATAGACTCCATTCTTATTTGTAAAGATGAAATAAAATCTGAAGACTTAAACAGGATTAAGGATATTGCATACAGCAAAGGTGTGCAGGTAAAATGGCTTCATGTAAGCGTTGAAAGTATTTTTAAACTACCTCAACAAAATGCCAATATGTGGCCTGTTTCTTCCGAATCAGTTGTTTCATCTAATTAAGGTTCTGAACACAACACGTAAATAACAGCATTATAGTAAATGAGAAAATTAAAAAGTGCTTTAAGTTTAATGGCCAATGGCAATATTTCGGAACTAATTGGCGAATTAAGAAAAAGGCTCAATTCAACTTCACATTACTTTGGCCTGCGTCGGGATCTGAAGATTCCTTTCGATAATCCTGATGCCAAAATACCTGTTACTGTAAGAGAGTTGAATTCCGAAGATCTCAAGTATCTTTTGGACGCACAATTTCGAAAAGAAGACCCACGCCTGGCGGAATACCAGCAGGCAATCGTAAATTCCGGTTTAAAAACAGCTTATGTTGCCACTAATGAGCATGATATTGCCGCTTATATGCAGTTTCTGATTAAGCCTGATCAGAATGAACTGATACAAAAACATTTTAAAGGCATTTTCCCGTTACTCAAAGATGATGAAGGGTTACTTGAAGGAGCCTTTATGAATCCCGAATTCAGAGGGCAAAGAATAATGCCTGCGGCTATGGCCAGAATAGCAGAAAAAGCTACTGAACTAGGCCTGAAAAGCGCCATCACATTTGTTGATGTTACTAATATCCCATCACTAAAAGGTTGTCACCGGGCTGGTTTTTCGCCTTATGTACTTAGAGTTGATCGCTGGTATATGTTTAAACGCAGCGTCACTTACAGGCCAGTTGAAAAACAATTACTCGACGAGTACGAACAAAATATTGGTATTAGCCGTGAAACGGTAAATGCCTGAATCAGCAATCCCAAATACTTCATCACTGTATGTTACCTGTACCCTTAAGAACCCTGGCTTTCTCTTTAATAACGCTAATTACTATTTTCTTTTTGGGAGTTGCGCTTCTAATAGCTGATTCATCTCAAAAAACAGAAAAATCAGCTGGCATTGAAATTCCCGACGACTTTGTGCAAGTCGAAGGTACTAACTTCATGCTTAATGGAGAAAGATTCAGGTTCGTTGGCACAAATGCATACTATCTTCCAAACTTTCAGAAGCTAAATGAAAGCGTTGTACAGCGAGCGTTTGATGTATTTGAAGATTCTGAAATCAAAGTTATTAGAATGTGGGCATTTTATGATGGATACGATTGTGGGTATAGCCAAAATGATCCAAATGAAAGTGTAATCCAAACTGCACCAGGGATTTATGATGAACAAGCGCTGAGATATCTCGACCAGGTTATTGCAGAAGGCAAAAGACGAGGAATTCGTTTTATACTACCATTTGTAAACTATTGGGATGAGCTGGGAGGTATTTGCCAGTATAATACATGGGCCGGAGCTGAGTCGCCATCCCGGAATATGATGTTCTTCATTGAAAACGAGGATACACAAAAGTGGTTTCGGGATTACATTGAAATGCTCCTTAACAGAGTAAATACAGTTACCGGTGTGGCTTATAAAGACGAACCGGCCATAATGTCCTGGCAAATAATGAATGAAGGTCGCAACTCTGGTCAGAACCCTAGAGTTCTTCGGGACTGGTATGCTGAAATGGCTGATTTTATAAAAAACATTGCTCCGTACCAGCTTTTGGGTACTGGTGAAGAAGGGTTTGATGAAGGCACACCGGCTGTTTACTCCCGGAATAAGTATTCTAATACCTATGCCCTGCGTGCTAACGAAGGAACCAGTTACATAATGAATACCTCTATTTCTGGTATAGATTACGGTAATGCTCACTGGTATTCACCCGATTTTGGTTTTGGACACGACGCTAACGAAGCTAGTATTATTGCTCAAAGTGCATGGCTGGATGATCATCAACGAATCGCTGCCTCCGCAGGTAAACCTTTTATATTGGGTGAATACGGTTTTCCGGGTTGGGGAGATGAACGTGTCATTAAAAAATACGATGCCTTATGGACCAAAGCAGAAGAGATTGATTTAGATGGCTCACTGCTTTGGCAATTAACAGCAGACTATGTGAAATGTTACGAGTTTGGTGGAAATATCTGCTGGCCTGGTGCTCGCGAAGATAAACAACTGTATGAAATGTTTGTTCGTCATATTAGACAGATGCAATAAAATAGTAAGGTAAAATCCTTTCAAAGAATAATATCTTAAGCCGCCCTTTCATAGGAGCGGCTTTTTTTTGTTGTAAGATATTATTATTAAAATAAATTAATATTAATTAGGCTTTATTATTCAGAATCAATGAGTTAGGATAAATTATTGAACAAATATTAAGATTTCTTAAGGAAATGATTGGGTATAGCCGTAATTTCATGGGTAGTAAGTCTAAGTTGCAAAATTCTTAGAAAACGTTGCAGAAATCCAAGTCTCTCAAAACCTTCATACTTTGTGAAGTGCAAGTTAGTGAAGTCGTTACGATGTAAAGTTTTGTGTAATAAA
>PWID01000148.1 GCA_003555145.1 Balneolia bacterium
AAAACAGCGATTTTGATTTCGAACTTAAATGGTAAAATTTGAGAGACTAATAGTGCGCAAATGTTGTGCTGAAATACAAGTTAATTTGCATCCGGATTCGTTATTCTGGCTGAAATTGAACAAGTTAATTCAGATGCTTAATTTGAAGAAAATATTAATATTAAAACTCACTCCCGATTCTCAGCTATGAAGACGCATCAATTCAAAATTATACAATTTATGATGCTAATTGCTATGCTGCTCGTATTATCATCATGTAATATGATCGGCTCGTCGGATTCGGGGGAAGTGCTTATTTCTGTTGAGAGTCAGGAGTTTCAGGTAGGGGATAGCGTGTCCGTTGAGGTGTCTAATAATTACAGCCACAACATCTATTATCATCACCAATCATCATGGGCTCTTCAGCAGTATATAGACGATAAATGGAAGACGATATATGCCCCGATAGCCGATACCGGTCCGCCTCGTTTTTCCACTTTCCTTGAAACCGGTGAAGTGAAGGTATTTATTTACGGACTTCCGGAACATGCATTGTATGAAGACGGAAGCAATACGTTCAGGTTTGTATTCGGCTTGTTCCACAGCGCGGATCGTTCTTCACCGCTTTCGGAGAGTGAGCGGGTTACATCAGGTTTCACTGTTACAGTTAATTAAAAAGCAGTTCATATTTGGGAAGGGGCTTTGCTCAATTTTGATTTAACCGAGCCTTACACGAGGCGCTACAGTTAAGGGGTATTGGGTTCATCAGATAAACCGGAATTGGTATGAAGAATCTTAGCATTGTTTTTGTAACACTTGCGGCACTTGGCTGGGGATTATCCGGCGGAATCGGTGGTATTCTTATGGATAACGACTGGAGCCCATATCTTGTGTCTTTTTACCGGGGTGCGGTTGGCTTGGTATTCGTGTTTATCTGGCTGTTGCTTCGCCCTGGCGACAGTGGCTTGTCTAACCCGAAGTTGTGGTTTTGGTCGCTCATTGCAGGTATCGCCGTTGCTGGTAACTTCACGTTTTACTTCCTTAGTATCGAAAAAAGCAGCGTGGCTGTAGCAGCAACGCTTATGTATAGCGCACCCGTATTTGTATATCTCGTTTCATTTACGCTAGGGCTGGAAAAATCAACCCCGAAGAAGTGGGTAGCAATTGTAATAGTAATGCTTGGTATCGTTCTGCTTACACAGATTTATGATACGGGCGCAAGCGACTTAAATCTTTTAGGAGTAGGGGCCGGGCTATTGGCTGGTTTATCCTACGCAGCATTCATTTTCGGATTTAAGTATGCAGCACCCCACGGCAGTCCTCAGGCAATTCTTTCAATTGCTTTTACAGTGCTTGTAATTTTCCTGATCTGGCCAAGCGAAATCAATGAGCTTAAAGCCGTTATTTATTCACCGGACTGGCTGCTATTTCTAGTTCTGGGGGTGCTTGGCGCTGGGCTAACCTTCATTCTGTATATTATTGGTCTTAATTATACGGCCCCGGCTGTAGCTTCAATTGTAGCAATGATTGAGCCTGTAACAGCCTCTCTGTTTGGAGTTTTTATTCTAAGTGAAAACCTTGCCGGCTTGCAGATCCTGGGCATGGTATTGATTCTGCTAACTGTCACTGCGCTGAGTGTCTATTCGTCTCCCGGCTCTTACAATAATCTGCCGGAAACAAACAGAAGAGATTCCTGACTGCATGCTACTGTGGCATTCGGTGTGCAATAAAAGGTTTTTAAGATGTGTAATTATTACTTCCCGGCTTGTTTGTTTACGGTTATGAATTGTTCCGATCACTGGATTTGAATCTTGCCTAAGAACAATTACCATATCTAAAACCCTGTATTGCAGTTGTTTTGACCTATGTTAGATAAAACTAATATATTAGTTTGGCTGTAAGGCCGTCTTGGCATCAATATTGTTGATTACTGATAAAGATTATCAAACCTTATTATTAATTAGCACTGATGGAAATTTCCAAGACAGGTATACCAACCCTGAGGCTTTCAATTGCTTCGACGTTCACCTGTGATCCGATACAACCTTCTTTTAAACTATGGGGCAGTAAGTTCGGGTTTCAAACAGATGTTCACTTCTCACCCTACGACCAGGTTTTTCAGGAACTGCTGTCGCAAAGCTCTGCGCTAAATCATCCTGAGAATGATGCGCGACTGGTATTCCTGAAATTTGACGACTGGACGCGGAATCTTTCAAATCCGGATAACTCTGAGCGTCACTCGCATATAATTGCAAGCATTCAGTCTTTTTGTGAATACGCCTCCTCTGCCGCTTCATTGGCTAAATCGCCTCTTTTTGTAACCATTGCCAGAAATTCGGAGAAATCACACATTAATCCGGAACAGCAGGCAGCCTACGAGAAAATCATAAAGGACAACCTTTCTGAGCATACGAATATATTTGTAACCACCACGGGCGATACAGACCTGAAATATTCCGTAGAAGATTACTACGATTCACAAAGGGATCAGCTCGGCCATATTCCTTTTAAAGCGGAGTATTTTTCTGCCCTTGCCACGTCTGTTTTCCGGAAAGTACTTGCCAGTAAAAGAAAACCATACAAAGTTATCGTGCTGGATTGCGACAATACGCTTTGGGGCGGAGTTTGTGGAGAGGAAGGTCCGGAAGGCATCAGTCTGTCCGAACCATATTTGAAACTGCAGTCCTTCATGCTGGAGCAGGTAACGTCCGGAAAAATTTTATGTCTGTGCAGTAAAAATGTGCCGGAAGATGTACAGAGGGTTTTTAACGAAAGACCCGATATGATTATCAAAGAAGAACATATTGTCGGATCAAAGATCAACTGGAAGCCTAAGTTTAAAAATATTCAAGATCTGGCTGATGAGCTTAATCTAGGCCTGGACAGCTTCATTTTTGTGGATGACAATCCGGTAGAGTGTGCGGAAGTAAGGGTGAGCTGTCCTGAAGTATTAACTTTAAATCTTCCTGCCGAACCCGGTAAAATCCCCGGGTTTCTGGATCATGCCTGGGCTTTCGATTTTCTCAGGTCCACCAGCGAAGATCAGCAAAGAACTAAGCTTTACAAAGATAACCTCAAGAGGTCGGATTACAGGAATGCCAGTTCCTCAATGAAAGATTTTATTGAGGGGCTTAATATCGATATTCAAATAGCAGATGCGGGCCCGGATGAACTAAACCGCGTTTCACAACTAACCTACCGTACCAATCAGTTCAATTTTACGACCATCAGAAGATCTGAAGAGGAAATAAAGAATCTTCTGGGCAGGGATGGCTATAGCTGTAAAGTTTGCAGAGTAAAAGACCGCTTTGGCGATTATGGTTTGGTAGGGGTGATGCTTTATCAGTCTTTATCAGACCGGGTGGTACTCGATTCATTTATGCTTAGCTGCAGGGTCCTCGGCCGGGGAGTAGAGCATCAAATGCTGAATTCCGTTGGTGAAGTGGCTCAGGAACAGGGCATACCTACTGTTCAAATAAATTTTGAGTCCACAGATAAAAATCAGCCGGCACTCAATTTCCTTAAATCTGTGTTTAGTGAGTTCGACGGCGGTTCCTATCCTCCGGAGAGCGGCTACACAGCCACGTCTTCTTTTTTAGCTGAACTGCGCTATGCACCCGATATGGGCGGGCAATCTGAAATTGAGCCTGAGGAAAAAGAAGGAGGCTCAGCTAAGGGAATAATCGAGAATCAAAACAGCATCATATTTGAAGAAATTGCCCGGGACTTGAATACTGTTTTAAAAATTACGCAGCAGATTCCACAAAATGGACTTAGGGTGGCGGGTAATAAACCGGTTTCAGTAAAGAAAGAAGACAGAACCCCTGCTTCAATAATTACTGATATATGGGAAAGTATTCTTGACAGGAAAGGCATAGGGCCTCATCAGCACTTTTTTGATGTAGGGGGTACATCTCTTAAAGCTGTTGAAGTGCTTTCCCGGCTAAATGAAGAATTCAACAAGAATCTTACGATAGTCAGCCTTTTTGAACATTCAACTATTCATTCACTTGCCAAACTGGTAGGAAGTGCTCCGGTTGGAAACACTCAGTTTAATAAAATTCTGGAGAGAGCTGCTTCCAGAAGAGACCGGTTAAGACGATAGCAGTTTAACACTTAGTATATATTTTAGGGTCAGCCATGAGTAATGAAACTACAATCAATCCATTCGATATAGCCATCATAGGCATGGCTGGTCGTTTTCCTAAAGCAAAGAATATTGGGGAATACTGGGATAATCTGATTAACGGGAGAGAGTGTTACACTCAGCTGACTGATGAGCAGATTATTGCATCCGGTGTAGATCCGGAGCTGCTGAAAGATCCTGATTATGTGAAAGTTTCACCAATTCTGGAAGATTACGATAAGTTTGATGCTCATTTCTTTGGCTATACCCCCCGTGAAGTTTCCATGATGGACCCACAGCAGCGTCTTTTCCTGGAGTGCTGCTGGGAAGCGTTCGAAGACGGTGGGTATAACCCGGATATATATGATGAGCCTGTTGGCGTATTCGGTGGCTGTGCGATTAACTCCTACATGATATTTAGTGGCGTACATAAGCGGTTTTACACCGAATTCCTTTCTTCTGTAGTAGGTAACGACAACAGTTTTCTGGCAAACAGGGTGTCGTTTCAGCTCAACCTGAACGGTCCCGCAGTAAGCGTACAGACGGCCTGTTCATCAAGCCTTGTTTCGGTTCACCTGGCGGTAAAAAGTCTTTTGAGCGGGGAATGCAGTATGGCTCTGGCGGGCGGGGTTGCCGTATGGGTGCCACATGAAGCGGGCCACATGTACAAGGAAGGCAGCGTATTCACAAAAGACGGACACTGCAGAACTTTTGATGCCAAGGCAACCGGCACCATGTTTGGCAATGGAGCCGGGGTGGTGCTGCTTAAGCGACTGGATGATGCAATTAATGAGGGTGATACCATTCATGCGGTTATTAAAAGTACGGCCGTTAATAATGATGGAGCCAAGAAAACAGATTATACGGCCCCAAGTGTAGACGGGCAGGCCGAGGTTGTTGTAGAAGCTCTTGCCAATGCCGGAGTAAGTGCAGAAGACATTTCCTACGTAGAAACACATGGTACAGGTACATTCATTGGAGATCCGATTGAAATCCGGGCGTTAACCAAGGCGTACGAGGCCTTCACAGACCGAAAGGGGTATTGTGGAATTGGCTCGGTAAAGCCCAATATCGGCCATCTTGACGCAGGTGCCGGAGCTGCGGGGCTTATTAAAACGGTGATGGCGCTGAAGCATAAAATGATTCCGCCCAGTATCAATTTTGATGAACCTAACCCGGCACTGGATTTAGAAAACAGCCCGTTTTACGTAAATACAACGCTCAGGAAATGGGAATCTCCCGACGGCTCTCCGTTACTCGCCGGGCTTACAAGCCTGGGCATGGGAGGAACTAATGCTCATATAATTCTCCAGGAAGCCCCGGTAACTGTAAAGCCAGCCGTAAAAGACCAATGGCCACTGCTTTTGAATTTTTCGGCAAAGAAAGAGTCTGCATTAGACGATTATGCCTCAAAACTTGCCGGCTTTATCAAAGCCTCACCCGAAATAAGCCTCCCAAATGTAGCATACTCGCTTCAAAAGGGCAGAAAGGGTTTCATACACAGACGTTTCCTCGTTGCAGAAAGCCGGGATGATGCTATTCAAAAACTCGAAAACCTGCCTTCTGCTTCAGTGAAAACATTTTCAGACCAGGTTTACGACAGACAAGTTGTTTTTATGTTTCCCGGTCAGGCGTCTCAGTATGTGAACATGGGGCTGGACTTATACAAATCCAATCCGGTGTTTAAGCAAAACCTGGACACCTGTGCAGAGACACTCAAGCCCATACTGGATGTTGACATCAGGGATTTGATTTACCCGCAACCGGGTGACGAAGAACGGGCATCAAAACAGCTTCAGAATACGATTTATACGCAGCCGGCAATATTTTCTATAGAATACTCACTTGCCAGGGTTTGGATGGACCTCGGGATCGAACCGGTTGCAGTAATTGGTCACAGCATGGGTGAATTTACCGCAGCTTGTGTAGCAGAAGTTTTTGATCTGGAAACAGGTCTCAAACTCATTGCTATGCGAGGGCAGATTATGCAGGAGCTCGAGCCCGGAAGGATGCTAACCGTAATGTTGCCGGCCACAGAAGCAGAGGTCTATCTGAAAGACCGCTTGTCGGTTTCGGTCGTCAATACTCCTTCATCCTGCGTCTTATCCGGTGATGCGGAAGCTATAGAAGCTGTTAAGAATATTTTTGATGAGAAAGGAATCTATTGCAGGCTGTTAGACACTTCTCATGCATTCCATTCGCATATGATGGATCCTGTGCTGGAAAAATATCGTGAATTTGCATCCGGGATGATGTTTTCAGATCCTTTAATACCTATCGTTTCAACAGTGAGAGGCGATTGGGCATCTCCTGATGATATCATTAGTCCGGATTACTGGGCAGATAACATCAGACAACCTGTGCAGTTTGCAGACTCTGTCCGGAAACTCTTTTCCTGGCCGGAATGGATTCTAATGGAAATCGGGCCGGGTAATACTCTCACAACTCTGGCTAAACAACATCCTGAAATACCATCTGCTCAGGTTGCTGTTCAGACAATGAGGCATCCCAAGCAGCAGCAGGATGATAATGTATTTATACTTGAGGCCCTTGGCAGATTATGGTCATGTGGCTATCCATTGGTATGGGAGCGGCTCTACAGAGAAAACCCGGTTTATAAAATACCGTTGCCAACCTATGCTTTCCAAAGAATCCGATGCTGGATCGATCCTGATACAACCTTGGTGAATGTACACAACGAATCTAAACAGAACGGGCATGCTGCAGATGAGTCCGGGGAAAAAGAAACCTTACCGCGATTGAGCGCAACAGAGGAGCTGACCGCAATCTGGGAGGAATATCTCGGAGTTAAGAACATTAAAAAGGATGATAACTTCTTTAATCTTGGCGGTAACTCACTGGTAGCAGTTCAGCTGTTTGATGAAATTAAGCGAAAACTGGGTGTCCGTTTACCACTGTCAACGTTGTTTGAAGCTCCAACCATCGGAGATATAGCCAGATTAATCGAACCTCAGCTCGCAAAGCCGGAAGAGGCTGTAGCAGATAAAGTAGAGCCCCGGGTGAAACGTACGTCTGTACTGGTGAAAATACAGGGTGAAGGCAGCGGCCGCCCTTTTTATTGTATCCACGGTCATTTTGGGAATGTGCTGTTTTTTAGTGAGCTGGCGAAATTGCTCGGTAAAGATCGTCCTTTTTACGGAGTGCAGTCCGTTGGTTTGTCTGGTGAAGAAGACCCACTAACCAGTATCGAAGAAATGGCCGATCGTATCATCCAGGAGATCAAGCAGATACAGCCTCATGGCCCGTATTCCTTCGGCGGTTATTGTTACGGCACGCTTGTATCCCGGGAAATAGCAAAAAAGCTGGATAAGATGGGCGAAACATATGATCCCATAATAATGATTGATCCGCATCCGCCGGCGTACTCAAAAGTAATTGATGGCGAGCCTGTGAAATCATTTAACAGGTTTTCAAACAACCAAAGGAAGGCGAAGCACGGAGAGCAGCTTCAGAACAGATCCTTAATTCAGTCAGCTGGCTATATAGCAGAAAAGGTTTCCAACAGATTAAGGCTGATATCAAAAATCAAAGCGTTTAATGTATATATTCGTATGAAAGACGTTTGGGAGATGCGCATGCCTTCAGCTTTCAGGGATGTGGAGCTTGCGAACAGGGTTGCGCATGACAACTATGTGGCAAAGCTTAAAAAAGACTTTGGCGCAGATGTAGAGATGTTGTTATCCAGAGAAATCACCACATCATATGCCTCGGCTCCAACATATGGCTGGGATGGATTCACAACCGGACAAATGAACATCCATTTGATTAAAGATGATGGTATAATCATGAATGGTGAAATGTTTAAAGACCCGTATGTGCAGGCTACTGCTGAGGTGATTAGGTCTATATGGAAATCCCAGCAGGAAGCGGCTAAAGCTAAGGCAAAAAAAGTAAAAATGAATGGTCATCAGAACCAGTTGGAGCAGGAAAGTATAACAAGCTGATTTTGAGCAAAGGAATCTATGTGTGAAAAATATCCGAAATACATATTCGACTCGTTCAAATTATCCGATAAAGTTGCAAAGCTTGAAGATCACCATATACATCTGTTTAGTGTAAACAGCAGGATTTATGATGAGAAAAAAAGCTACTCGGATTACTTCCTGGATGATGATGAGCAAAACCGTGCGATGCAGTTCAGGTTTCGCAAGGATCATGATCTGTTTGTCTTGGGAAGGTACATCACCAAAGTGATCCTTTCACACTATACGGATGGTAGTCCGGAAAAGGTTAAAATTACGCTGGGTGAAACGGGGAAGCCCGGATCTGGCTTAAACTTTTTTTTTAATATCTCGCACTCTGAAGATCAGCTTCTGCTGGGTTTTTCGAAGTCTGAAATAGGTGTGGATATCGAAAAAACAGACCGCAAAACCAATATTGAAAAAATTGGTCAAAGCCACTTTTCTGATACAGAATATCGCTATATGATGAAATGCATTGATACAAAAAGAGCAGATGCATTTTTTGAAATCTGGACAAAAAAAGAGTCTTTGATAAAAGGGATTGGAAAAGGGCTTCACATTCCGCTTAAGATCTTCGATGTTACCAGCCCGAATGGAATGGTATTATGGAAGATGCCGACCGAGGTAAATTACGGGACCTGGTACGTTCAAAATCTTGCTGTAAAAGAGGGGTTTAAAGCAGCCTTCGCCACTCCGAATCCGGAATGTCGTTTATCGCTGTTTATGTTGAGATAACAGATGAAGGTCTTGTTAGTCGAAGGTCTGTTTAGTCAAAGGTCTAAGGTCAAAGGTCTAAGGTCTAAGGTCTAAGGTCTCTCAAATTCCGGTCAGGTGGATGAAGGATTTTTGACAACCTGATACCTGAACCAGCAATTCCTTATTGTTAATTCCTTATTGCTAATTCACACAGTGCTAATTCAACTGCAACTGCAACTGCAACTGCAACTGTAACTGTAGCTG
>PWID01000247.1 GCA_003555145.1 Balneolia bacterium
ACCAGATCGGCATAAGGTGCATAAGCGAGCCCGCGCTCGATGGCCATTTCCAGGCCGCCGGTAATACTGTAGTATCCGTCAGCGGTGCGGTCGCCGGTAATGAATCGGTGATCCCTTTCGTCGGCATCGCTTGTCATTAAACGGGCAGCGTTGGCATCGGTTCTCGCCACGATTATGGTTTCTACACCGCAAACATCCGTTGCCAGACGGGCAGCGTTCAGCGTTTTGACGAATTGTGATGTGGGAACCAGAACCTTGCCGCCCAGGTGTCCGCATTTCTTTTCGGAGGCCAGCTGATCCTCGTAATGAACCGCTGCTGCACCTGAAGCAATCATGGATTTCATGAGTTCAAAGGCGTTAAGCGGTCCGCCGAAACCGGCTTCGGCATCGGCTACAATCGGAACCATCCAGTCGAAATCGCCACCGCCCTCGCTGTGGTAAATCTGATCGGCACGCATCAGCGCCTGATTGATGCGCTTCACTACATCCGGCACGGAGTTTACGGGATACAGACTCTGATCTGGGTACATTTGTCCGGCCAGATTGGCATCGGCCGCTACCTGCCAGCCGCTCAGATAAATGGCCTGAAGACCAGCTTTGGCCTGCTGAAGCGCCTGATTCCCCGTTAAAGCTCCAAGTGCGTTTACGTAGGGCTCTTCCTGTAAACTTTTCCAGAGTCGTGCAGCGCCACGCTCGGCAAGTGAATATTTGATCTCAACGGAACCGGCCAGTTTGGCTACGTCGGAGGCGTTGTAGGTGCGTGCTACGCCTTTCCATCTGGGGCTGTTCTCCCAGGTATAATTAATATCATGATACGTTTTCATAGGTCAATAATAGTTGGAGGAGTGTTGGTTTCTTGTTGCTGGGGTTTAAGTGATAAGGTGCCGGGTCAGGCGGGATCGGATCCCATAGCGAGAAAATCGGCCAGCTCGTCCTGAAGAAAGATTGAGCGTGCTTCTGCTGCTGCGCGCTCAAAGGCTTCGATGACTTTGCTGAGCTGCTTCTCGTCGCTTATCTGCTCCGCTGCTTCCTGTCGAATCTTTTCTAGTTCTTCGTCAAAAATGCGGGTGATAAGCTCGTCGTTAACTGTAATGCCTTCGCGCAGGATTACGCGGTGGTGTTTCCATTGCCATGTTTGAGCGCGGGAAATTTCGAGCGTGGCGAGGTCTTCCATTAGATTATCCCAGGCCACGCAGCCGATGCCCTGCAGCCAGCCGTTCATGTAGCCGATACCCACGCGAACGTTGGTGCGAAGCCCGTCTAGCGTTTTAGGCCCCTCGGAGGAAGGAATGAGATTGGGATATAAATCGTAATCCGGAATCACATCAAGCTGATTCTTTTTGGTGAACTGCTTGAGCGCCACGCCAACGAAATAGGGATGTGAAACCCAGCAGCCGTCATGACCAAGTCCGGATTCCCAGGCTTTGTCTTCGGCTACTTTTTTTGTCTGCTGTTCGCGCAGCTCTCCGGTTTTGCCCGGCGTAAATGCCGACATGCCGCCCATCGCAAACGCGCCTCGTTTGTGGCAGATGAGCACAATGCGTTTGGCGTAATTTTCCATCCAGTACTTTTGCATGGTGATGGTCGCCCGGTCGGCCATAATATGCCTCGGATGTGCCTGCAGTACTTTGATATCGCTGAAAATCTTATCCCAGCGCCCTGTGTTTAGGCCTGCCGCGTGCTCACGAATCTCGTAAAGGATTTCTTCAATCTGGAAGGCCGCTGTGAGGGTCTCAATCAGGAATGTAGCCCGAAGCGTACCAGTGGGGAAGCCGCACAACTGCTGTACCAGTTTGAAAAGGTCGTTCCACCAGCGGGCTTCGAGATAGTGCTCGCATTTCGGAATATAGTATTTAGGCGTCCGGCCCTGCTCGCTCAGGATTTTAGCAGTATGATAAAAGGTGACGGCCAAATCGGTAATCCCCGCTGAAGCCGGTTTCCCGTTAATAATGATGTTGTTTTCGGCTAAATGGAGCCCGCGAACCCGAACCATCACCCCGGCTTTATCATCCGGGTCAATTTCGTACACTTTTCCGCCCTTCTCTTCCCGCAGGCTGTTATCAGCAGCGCCAATCACATTATGATAGCCGTCGATCACGTTCACCCAGTCGGGCATCATCGAGTCTTCGAAATCCAGCATGGCCATATCGGCCCGGTCGCCGGTTTCGTTCCGGCTGAGCATGTTTATAACCATTTTGGCAGAGTTTACGGGACCGGTAATTTCGACTCTTCGCTGGAGAAGATCTTCCGGCAAAGGTGCTACTTTCCAGCTTCCTGTTACTGCTTCAGAGTTTCGGTCTTCGTAGTCGGGAAGCTTACCTGCATTGAATTCTTTCTGACGAACTTTGCGCTTTTCGAGAAGCTGAAGACGATCTTTGTTTTTTTGCTGATGCAGGGCTGAAATGAGCTTTAAAACAGGCTCAGTAAAAATCTGCCGGGCGCGCTCGTTCAGCGCATTTTTATTAATATGAATCTGGTAGCCAACAGACTCATATCCGGTCTCAGGTGCAGTGAGTGTATCTTTTTCGGCAAGCATATGTAACTCCGGTAAATGAAGGACTTTGGGTGTTGTGTCTGAATCCAAATTATAGGAGCAAATAAAATATTACAAGCGAAATTTCGCTAATCAAATAAATTCGCAAATTTTAGTATTTTACTTTCAACCGAAGCCCTCTCTGATTTTAATCAGAACCAATTTTGACTATTTTACGCTATAAGCGAAAATGATAATCAACTGTTTTTGAATGGGTATCAGCAAAGAAAATCTTAATCTTGTACTTGGTCTGAAGGTCAGCTGGCTGCGGCAGCAGCGGGGGCTTTCGCTCAAGGAGCTTTCCGAAAAAAGCGGAATGTCGATATCGTATCTCAACGAAATCGAAAAGGGAAAGAAGTACCCCAAAGCAGATAAGATTATGTCGCTGGCCGAGGCACTGGGCAAGCCATACGACGAGTTGGTATCGCTTCAGCTGGATCAGCAGCTGATGCCTCTTTCCGAGCTGTTGAGCACCAGCATTATGCAGGAAATTCCATTCGATTTGTTCGGCCTTAAGAAGTCTGATCTGATGGAGTTTATGACCAACGCTCCGGCCCGTTTTGCCGCCCTTATAGATACCCTTATCAAAATTGCCCGCACCTACGATCTGAGCGTGGAAAACCTGCTTTTTGGTGCCCTGCGATCGTATCAGGAAATGCAGAATAATCATTTCCCCGAAATTGAAAAAAAAGCTGCCGCATTTAGAAAACAGTACAGCCTTGAAGGAGAGCGGTTAACCTATCGAAAAATTAAAAGCCTGCTCGAAAATGAATACGGCTATGAGATAGATGAAAAAAAGCTGGCTCAAAGCGATGAATTAAAGCATTTCCGGTCGTTGTATCTGCCGAGAAAACCACAGCGTCTGTATGTGAATACCGACCTGACCGAATCTCAGCAGCTGTTTTCACTCTGTCGCGAGCTGGGTTATGAGGTGCTTGAGCTCAAGGAGCGGGTGCCGGGCTCATCGTATTTAAAAGATGCCACGTTCGATCAGCTGCTCAATAATACGCATGCGTCTTATTTTGCCGGAGCGCTGCTGCTCAATCAGGATGAGCTCGCCGCTGATCTCGAAAAATGGTTTGAAACGGGTAAGTGGAGTTCCGACGCACTTGAGTCCATGATTGCAAAATACCGTGTTACGCCTGAGATGCTGTTCCACCGGCTCACCCAGATTATGGAGAACAAATTCCAGCTGGGGCAGTTTTATTTCCTTCGATTTAATCACGATACGAACACCGGAGAATACAAGCTCACTAAAGAGCTTCATTTTTCTAAGCTGCACTCCACGCACGGCATTGGTTTTAACGAGCACTATTGCCGCCGCTGGATTACGCTGCGCCTGCTCAGGCAGGTTGCTGAATCGAATATAACAGAGGATGTAACATTCGGGGCGCAAAGGTCGCTGTTCTATAACACTGAAAACGAGTATTTCTGCATTTCGGCCGTCCGACCGCTTCGCCTGAGTCCGGGCGTTAACTCCTGCGTGACCATCGGTTTTCTGATGGACCAAAAATTCAAGCGCAAAGTTCGCTTCTGGGATGATGAGAACGTAAAGCGCTCGGTTGTGAACCGGACCTGCGAACGCTGCCCTATAGAAGACTGCAGCGAACGGGCAACCTCACCGGTTATCCATGAAAAGAAGCTGCGGGAAGAGCGCATCTCCCGCAGGCTGGATGAACTCTTTGCAGAAGGCTAAAATAATCCTGAAGTAGCCCAAAACTGAATTCCAAACCATGAAACAGGCCGGAAAACAACGTGTGCTTAGTATAGTAGCCTTCATCGCAGGCGTACTTTTGCTCATTTCTCCGGCTTCGGGTATTGCAGCACGTCCGGGCTTCCTGCTGGGGCTTCCTGCAGGTATGATATATGTTTTCGGCATCTGGCTTATCATTATCGCGCTTTTGTTTGTGTCGGGACAGAAAACGGGGAAGGAAAAAGAAGCATGAACAGCCCCGTACTCATAGCGGCCATTGCGTTTGGCTACCTGATGGTTCTGTTCCTCATTGCCTACTTTGCGGATAAGCGCGCAAAGCAGGGTAAAAGCCTGATTAACAACCCCTGGGTGTATTCGCTCTCGCTGGCCGTATATTGCACCGCCTGGACGTTTTACGGCTCGGTAGGCCGGGCTGCCGAATCCGGTTTGGGATTTCTGCCCATTTATCTCGGTCCCACGCTCATGGCCGCGCTGTTCTTTCTGGTGCTTCGCCGAATGGTTCGAATTTGCAGAAATCAGCGCATCACCTCGATTGCTGACTTCATCGGTTCCCGCTACGGAAAAAGCACGCTTCTGGCTGGAGTGGTGACGGTAATCGCGGTGCTTGGCATCATTCCGTATATCTCGCTTCAGCTCAAGGCTATTTCCAGCAGCTATACGATAATGACGGGCGATCTGTCTGCCATGCAGGCCGGATGGGAGCAGGCGGGAGGCTTTTTTCTTACCGACACCGCTTTCTACGTAACTCTGGTGCTGGGCCTGTTTACCATTTTGTTTGGCGCCCGCGAGCTGGATGCGTCCGAGAAGCATGAAGGGATGGTTGCTGCCATCGCGTTCGAATCGGTTGTTAAGCTTCTGGCTTTTATTGCCGCAGGACTGTTTGTTGTATTTGTGATGTACGGCAGTCCCGCAGAATTATTCCGCGCCGCATGGGCAAAGCCGGAAATGCGGGATTTATTCAGCACCGGTGCCGGCACGGAGCTTCAGCGAGACTGGATCTGGCTCACCATTCTGTCGATGCCGGCTATTCTGTTATTGCCACGACAGTTTCAGGCTGCGGTGGTGGAAAATGTGAATGAAGATCACATCCGCTCGGCCGCATGGATGTTTCCGCTGTATCTGCTGGTCATTAATATTTTTGTGCTGCCTATTGCGCTTGCGGGCCTCATGCATCCCGGGCTTCAGGGCGTTGATGCCGATTCCTTTGTGCTGAGTATTCCTCTGATCGAGGGTCAGAATCTACTGGCAATTCTGGTTTTTACCGGAGGTCTCTCAGCGGCAACCTCAATGGTGATTGTGGCCACAATCGCGCTTAGCACCATGCTGAGCAACGACCTCATTATGCCGGCCCTGCTGCGGTCGCCGCGCCTTGGTCTGCTTAAACAACAGTCGCCGGGTAAACTCATACTGCTTATTCGCCGGGTGGGTATTATTGTAATCCTGCTGCTGGCCTACCTGTATTTTCGTTTCATAGGGGAAGATTACAGTCTGGTAGCTATCGGGTTGGTGTCCTTTGCAGCCGTGGCCCAGTTCGCGCCTGCCTTATTCATCGGTATGTTCTGGTACGGCGCGACCCGCACCGGAGCGCTCGCCGGCATTGTTTCCGGATTTCTGATCTGGGGGTATACACTGGTGATTCCATCCGTAGCGGGGCTGAGTCCTTTGCTTCTTGAACTTACCCAAAACGGTCCATGGGGAATCGAACTGCTTCGTCCGGGTCAGCTGTTCGGAATAACCGGATACTCCACCGTGGCACAGTCGGTATTCTGGAGCCTTTCGGTTAATACCCTGCTGCTGCTTGTATTCTCAGCCTTCAGCCGGCAGACGCCCCTCGAGCTTTCTCAGGCGGCTCTTTTTGTTGAAGGAAAAACAATTGAAGACACCCACGCCGCCGACCGGGACAGTGAAACTACCGTCGGAACGCTCAAGACTATTCTTGTTCGTTTCCTGGGTGATGTGAAAGCATCCGAAACCATAGCAGCCTATGAAGCCACGAACAGCGCCCTGCCTGCAGCTGATCAGCCGGCTCCTCAGATGTTTATACGTCATTCCGAAAAGCAACTCGCAGGTGCAATTGGCTCGTCTTCGGCCCGCTTGCTTATGGCCATGGAGGTGCGCCAAAAGCCAATGAGCATGATCGAAATCCGGGGTATTCTGGATGAAACCCGGCAGGTGCTTCAGTACAGCCGGCAGCTTCAGGAAACGTCTGAGGAGTTGCGGCAGGCCAATGAGAAACTTCGTCAGCTCGACGAGATGAAGGATGAGTTCGTGGCAACGGTAACGCACGAGCTCAAAACGCCGCTTACATCAATTCGTGCGCTTACCGAAATCCTGCGCGATACGCCCGACGTTAAAGAAGCCGACCGTACAAGGTTTCTCGACATCATCGGAAAAGAAACTGAGCGCCTCACCCGTCTCATAAATCAGCTGCTTGATACGCAGAAGGCTAATACGGGCACATTCGAGATTGAGTCCGTCGCGCTTCGAATGGAGGATGTGGTTAAGGAATCAATGGATTCCATGCAGCAGGTTTTCCGGGACAAAATGGTTGATGTCACTCTGGAAGCTGAGCCTTCTCTGCCGGAAATCGATGGCGATCCGGATCGTCTCAAGCAGGTAGTCCTGAATCTGCTCTCCAACGCCGTTCGCTACGGGAATGAGACAAAGCCCGAAATTAAAGTCCGGATTTTCACCAAAGAAAACAGCCTGATAGTAGAAGTAGCTGATAACGGACCCGGCATAGCTGAAGAAGATCAGGAGAGAATATTTAAACCGTTTTCGCAAACCGGAGATATCTCAAAACGAAAAAGCGGCACGGGGCTTGGGCTGAGCATCAGCCGTAAAATAATGAATATGCACGAAGGTAAGCTTACGGTGAAAAGCCGCCCCGGCGAGGGGGCGATATTTGTAATGGAACTGCCTGTGAGGTAGTTTGAATCCGGGTTAAGCGATGGAGCAACTCGCGAACTGGAAAACCTGTCTTTCTTTGTGCCTTCCTGACCTTGGTGGTTCAAAAAATTACGTTTCGATATGAATTCAATTCTGCCGGTTCCATCTTCTGCGTTCGCGGCGGGACATTTCCTCAGTTACGATTTCCTGCGGGTGAATGCTTTTGTACTCCTCGCCACTTTCCAGGCTGACCCGCTCTCCGGCGGCTGTTCTGAATTTCGGCTGAACGTATCTCCATCGGTTTGAATCTGTATCTCCGTTTTCATCAGGAATCACGGACTCGTCATTGAGGTGGTATAAAAGAAATCGCACCTGATTTCCGAAACCGATGTCCTCACCGGCCACGATGCCCAGAGGGTCGCCGGGAAAGACTATATCACCCGGTTCAACAAAGATTTCATTATTCTTGAAAACAGAATAGCGGGCAACGGTGCAGTCATCGTGCACTACTCTGATATAATTTCTTTCAGATGAATAATGCCGTTCCGGATTGGATTCCATTCCTACATCCTGAACGGAAATTACGGTTCCTTTGCGGGAAGCGTGTATTGTAGTTCCGTCTTCAACATAGAATATGGGCGAGTACCAACCATCGGGTTCTTCAGCTCCAATTCTGCGGTAAACGTAATTTGCGAAACCAGCGCTTGCGACTGCGCTTTCTTCAAACGGAAGAAGGTACTCGATATCATCCGGTGTGGCGTTGAGGCAGCCCGGGTAGTAGCGGTACGTGTAGTTAAACCTGGATCGCTGTCTCTCAACAATGGGATTGAGGGTCAGCAGTCTTGTGCGTCTGCCGGAGATGTTGGTAACAAGAGGCATTCTGCGGGATGGATTCAGATTGGTGAGCGTAGTGAATTCCAATACCACAACATGAGGCGCTGCAAAAGTGCTTATGGCATTGAACGTGTACTGTCCGTCGCTGCCCCGGTCATAGTCGATTTGAACCGCTCTCTGCCCCGTAGCCGGTAAACTGCCTAAAGCTGTAAGTAAAAGGGTGAGTATAGTTGCGACGAGAAAGTGAGGAGCAGAGAATACTGGGGCTGCTTGAGATCTTTTATTTGTCATGAATATAGACAGGTTTTTTAATAGCGGTCTGAAAATTCGGTGCGTGTGATAAAGACAGAATGTAATGAAAAAAAACGAATCTGCGTAAAGACCTATCTAAGTCATTGCGGTGGATTATGATCCACAATGTTGATTGAGAATTTATCCATAAATTTTCCACGGCAGCGTCTGCAGGCTCTCATTTTTTTACAGCAAACCGCTTCCAGAGCACAGCCGGTTTTAGTGCGCTGAATGAACTCATTATGCATTCTTTTAGTTTTAATGAAAACAGAATTTTAAAGCATAAAACTATGAGCACAGAAACCAGACGAAAAGTAGTAATTATCGGCGGCGGATTTGGCGGGGTGAAAACCGCCAAGATGCTGGCTAAGGCCAACGTAGACATCACCCTGATCGATAAAACCAATCATCACCTCTTTCAGCCTTTGCTGTATCAGGTTGCTACGGCGGCTTTGTCGCCTGGTGATATTGCCGTGCCGATTCGCGGCATCTTCAGCAAGCAGAATAATGTGAAGGTTCTAATGGGCGAAGTGGTAGAAGTACAGGAATCAGCGAAAGTGGTCCGGCTGAATGATGACCGGCTTATCCCATTCGATACGCTGGTGGTGGCCTGCGGCGCCAGATATAATTACTTTGGGAACGGGGCCTGGGAGAAACACGCGCCCGGCCTCAAAACCGTTTCTGATGCCCTCAATATTCGCGAGCGTATTCTGCTGTCGCTGGAAAAAGCCGATCAGATCGACAGCCCGGAAGAGCGGCAGAAATACCTCAACTTTGTGGTGATTGG
>PWID01000280.1 GCA_003555145.1 Balneolia bacterium
AACGCCATCACCCTGAACGATATGCCGGTTAACGGTGTAATTTTACTTGAGAATACAGCCTCAAACCTATAACTTCGTGCACCAGCTGTTCACAGAACTCTGCATCATTTTTATTATATTGGTTCCATCATCAGAAAAGCGGTTCCACAATAAATTATTAAACCGAATATCAGACTATGAATTTAAGTGTATGTATTAAACAGGTTCCGGATGTTTCGGCGCCTATAAGTATTAAAGAAGGAACGCTGTCTCAGGATACCGATCGTATGGTATTGGATGCTTATTCCGCATCTGCCGTCGAAGAAGCCCTGGTGCTTACAGAAAAGCACGGCGGCGAAGTTCAGGTTGTTCTGGTTGGCCCCGAGAAGGCAAAGGAAACCATTCGCAAGGCACTTGCCATGGGCGCTGCTTCCGGTGTGCATATCTTAATTGAAGACATCTCCGGGCTGGATTCATCAGCTTTTGCAGAAATACTGGCCGCGTGGCACAAAAAAGCCAGCTTCGATGCAATCCTTACAGGAAAGCAGAGCCAGGATACAGATGCCGGTTTAACCGGTAGTATGCTTGCCTGGAACCTGGAGCTTCCGTTTGCTGCAAACGCAGTTGGGCTTCAGTTCGAAAACGATTCATTTATCGTTAAGCGTCAGGGCGACAGTGGGCAGGAAATGGTTGAGTTAAAATCACCCTGCCTCATAACCTGCTCCAACGATATGAACGATCCGCGCATCCCGAGTCTCAAAGGCATTATGCAGAGCAAGCGCAAGACTGTAGAAACCGTAACTCCTGCTGATCTTGGTATTGAAGCTTCAGCCCTGAACTCAGATTCGAAAACCGAACGTAAGGGCTTTAAGGAAGTTCCCGGACGTGAGCCAGGCAAAAAATTCGAAGGTGAAGCCGACGAAATGGTTTCCAACCTGATGAATCTGCTCGAAAACGAAGCCAAGGTTCTTTAATCAGGGCTATACGCCAATTCACTGAATTTTATTAAAGATTATTCCAAAAGACTTATGTCAAAAATATTAGTTCACGTTGCCACCGCCGATGGCAAAATCAAACGTTCTTCACTCGAAGTTTTAAGCTACTGCCGTAAACTGGCAGACGATAACGGGCTCGGACTGGAAGCAGCCGTTCTGGACATTGACCCGTCGCGTTATACTGATGCGCTCAATACTTACGGTCCAGACAAAATTTATAACCTTAAGCATCCGATTTTCAGCAACCACCTGAGCAGTCCGGTAATCGACGCTTTCAGCCTGCTGGTTGAGAAGTCTTCGCCCCGCCTTGTAGCATTTGCTTCCACAGAGTCCACTAAAGAAGTTATGGGCGCTCTTGCAGCCCGCCATAACGCAGCGGCCATTCCCGATGTAGCATCCTTCACCCTTAACGGCAACAGCGTTGATGCCGAGCGACCCGTAATGGCTGCCAAGGTACTCAGCAAGACCTCGAGTTCCAGCGATCTGGTATTCGTATCCGTTCGCTCCGGCTCCTACGATACGGCCGAGAAGCCAGGAACTGCCGAAGTGGAAGAAGTTGCATTCGATTTCGATGAAGCCGGCCTTAAAAGCGTGCTAAAGGAAGTGATTTCCAGCGCAGGCGACAAAGTTGACCTCTCCGAAGCTGAAGTTGTGGTTGCAGCCGGACGTGGAATCAAAGATGAGGAAGGCCGCAAGCTTATTGAAGATTTAGCAAACTCTCTGGGCGCTGCCGTTGGTGCATCCCGGGCGGTTACCGAATCGGGTCTGTTTCCTGCAACGCTGCAGATTGGTCAGACAGGCAAAGTGGTTTCGCCTCAGCTGTATTTTGCCGTCGGAATTTCCGGTGCCATTCAGCACGTCGCCGGCATGGCCAACTCAAAAGTAATTGTAGCCATTAACAAAGATCCGGACGCGCCGATTTTCCAATACGCGACCTATGGTCTTGTTGGAGATCTTTTCAAGATTCTGCCGTTGCTCACAGAACAAATTAAACAAGTTAAAGCAGGCTGATCTGAATGGAAGATAAATTCGACTGTATCGTAATAGGCGGCGGCATTGCAGGCCTGAGCGCCGCCCTTACGCTCGCTAAAAATAACATGAAGTTTCTGCTCATCGAGCGCGGTGAATTCAGCGGAGCAAAGAACGTATCCGGCGGTGTTTTGTGGGGTGAAGGCCTTTCGAAACTGGTTCCCAACTACTGGGAAGAAGAAGACGCCGGCTTTGAACGCTTCATTAACCATCGCCGCCTGAGTTTCATGGATGATGATTCCTCGTTCTCTATCGACTTCAAATCCAGCAGTTTTGATGACAAGCCCTACAAGGGAGTAATTGTACTCCGGGCCAAGTTCGACAACTGGCTGGCCGAAAAAGTGCAGGAAGCTATCGAGGCAAGCGAGCACCCTGATGAATCTTTCATGGCGCCAAACATCCTCGTAGAAGAAGTCTTGATGGAAGACGGCCGGGCCGTTGGTATTCGTGCCGGCGAAGAAAAGTTCTATGCCGATTCAGTAATTATTTCCGAGGGAGTAAATAACCTGCTTACGCGTCAGGTTGGTTTACAGGATGATTACGTACCTGCCGATACCCTTGCAATCGGGGTAAAGGAAATCATTAAATACGATCAGAAGGTGCTCGAAGACCGCTTTCAGCTGAACGGCAACAGCGGTATGAGCAACGAGTTTATCGGAACCGCCACACAGGGCGTGGAAGGCGGCGGATTTTTGTACACTAACAAAGACTCCGTTTCATTTGGCCTTGTGCTTGGGATGATAAGCCTGCGTGATTCCGGCAAAAAACCGTATGATATTCTGAATGAGTTTAAAGCTCATCCCGTTGTAGCTGATACGCTGCGCGGTGGCGAAGTTGTTGAATACTCCGCCCACGCGGTTTCCACCGGCGACATGAAGGTAATGCCGAAGGAAATCTACAGCGACGGCGTACTTGTAGCCGGCGAGGCTGCCAATCTGCTGATGAACTCCGGCAAAGCCATTCAGGGAATGGATTACGCCATGCACTCCGGTGTACTTGCAGCCGAAACGATCGTTGAGGCCCGCGAGGCAGGCGACTTCAGCAAAACAAAACTAAAAGCCTACAGAGACAAGCTCGAAAAAAGCTTTGTTCTGCAGGACATGAGAAATTTCCAGGGAGCCGTCGAGTTTCTGCACAGCAAACAAATGTTTGAATCTGTGCCTGGTCTTGTTTGTGATTTCGGGAAGCAGTTCTTCTCCATCAAAAATGAGCCAACGCCGAAAACACGCGAAATGCTCAGCAAGTCCGTTAAGAAACATTCAAGCTACTGGGAATTACTGAAATTAGGAATTAAAGGAGCACGTTCATTATGAAAAAACTCAGCATAGCTGAAAGACTCGGTATGGTTAATTATCAGAACCAGGGAAAAACCGAGGCTAAACCCCATATACTCGTAGACACCGATATTTGTAACACCGGATGCGATCATAAAGCGACCACGCGCGTTTGTCCGGCCAACTGTTATACACTAGATGAAGTAGGCAAAGTCCATTTTCAGTTCGAAGACTGCATCGAATGCGGCACCTGTATGTATGCTTGCGATAAAGGTGCAGTTACCTGGGAATACCCCGATCCGGAAATCGGTCGTGGTGTGAAGTGGAATTTCGGCTGATATCTCCTGCTGGCTAGCTTATTTATTTTGCGAAGAAAGCTGTATTTTTATTATATGTTATCAAAAAGAATCATAATAGATAAGCTAAAAGAGCTAAAACCGATACTTTACAGAGAATACTCTGTGAAAAGCATTGGTTTGTTTGGTTCCTATTCAGATGAGAGTTTTTCTAATGATAGCGATATTGATATTTTTGTAGAGCTGGAAAAACCAATCGGATGGAAGTTTTTTTCCCTTCAAATATATTTAGAGAGCATTTTTAATAAGAAAATTGACCTGGTAACAAAGAATGCTTTAAAGCATCAGATAAAAGAAAAAATTTTAAATCAAGTCGAATACGTTTAAACAGGTGAAGAAGTCAGCCAGATCATTTGAAATGTATTTAGATGACTTGATTCTGTCCATGTCAAGAATTTCTGAATATATCGCTGATCATACTTTAGATAGTTTTTGCGAAGATCATAAAACAATAGATGCTGTTGTCAGGAATTTTGAAATTATTGGTGAAGCTGCCAAGAAATTACCTGATGAAATCACGATTAAATATACTGATGTGCCTTGGGCTGAGATGTACCTGCTGAGAAACAAAGTAATTCATGAGTATTTTGGGGTTGATTATGAAATTATATGGGATGTGGCTCGTAACTATCTACCCGAAAACAAATTGCGAATAGAGGAGATAAGAAGATTAGAATCAAAATTATGAGGAATTGATACCCTCGAGTCCACATGATGTCTTAATCTATTCTGATTTGAACTATTTAAGAAATAATGCGGCACCTGCATGTATGCCTGCCTCGGTCGCGGCGTAAAAGGGAACTTCGGCTAAGATTTTGCCGGCCGGCTGAATAACCCTATTTTTATTTAGCTATTAATATTTAAGCCCTGCAGGTTTCGCCTGCGGGGCTTTTCGTTTTCATCATCCCCGATTAACTAATTTTTATTAGCCGTCTTTATGAATCGTTCTGCCGATCGTCATCCTGTGTACAAAACCATTCGCAACAGCGTGATGCTCAGCTTCATCTGCCTGATTCTAATCATCGCCAGCGTGCTTCATTTTGATGAAGTCATCATCCTGCAGGCAAACGCATTGCCAAATACGTACATTATGCAGGCCCTTGAGCTATTGGCGATGTATATCAATCCCTACTCGATAGCCGTCATCACCATTCTGGCCCTTGCGTACCGGTTTACGGAACTTCGCCAACAACAGAACCTGAACGGACAGCATGATAAAGATGAAACTCCGCCCTTTTACGAAGACAAATTGTTTATTCTGCTTTGCGGGATAATTGTAGCATTGGTATTCACGCTTCTTTTGAAGCTATCTTTTGGTCGGGCACGTCCGGATTTATTACTCTATGAAGGGACGGCAGGTTTCTTCGGCTTCCAGACCGAGCGACTCTACCACTCCATGCCGTCAGGCCATGCGACAGGGGTTACCGCAGCCTCAGGAGTTCTCTTCGCTATATACCGGAACCTGCAGGGACGCTGGCTGATTGGTGCCTTGGCTTTAGCTATTATCGCCGGTCGCGTTCTGCTAACCGAACACTACCCATCGGACGTAATTGCCGGATTCTGGCTGGGTGCCATCATCATCTACTGGGCAAATCTCTACTACCAAAGCACGCAGTATCCGGAGCCATTGTGAGTTTTTAGTTAGAAGTACAGTAATATTTCTTCACTCTAACCTTTCTACCCAGTATCCTCGCTCTCTTTTACTATGCTTGATTGCAAAAATGAGAATACGCTTTTGGTCGTAAACCTTATAGACGACCGAGTAAGGAAATTTCTTTAACTGAACTTTTTGCGTGTTGTGCAGATACGAATGTCCAGCTAGTGGATACTTGATGATAAAATCCACGGAGTTATTCAACTCATCCAGAAAATTTTGAGCCAGTGCCGTGTCTATCTGATTATAGTATTCGATAACTTCATACAGTTCAACTTCAGCGTCATTTTCAAATCTGACTACCATAATCCGTATTTACTTTATACGTTTTTGGGCCTTTATTTTAACCTCATCCCATGAAGTTGTCTTTCCCGCACCCGATTCGTACCGCTTAATCCGTTCATTCAGCTCATTCGACCACTCTTCCTCTGTCTCAAAATGATCCTCAGGGTGAAGACTATCGATTAACAAACTGGCCAGCTCTGCACGTTCTTTAACAGGCAGCTCAAGAATTTGTTTTTTAACGTTTTGATCAATCATGATACTCACTTCTTTCCGGGGTTAATACCTGCTACATCTTTAATCTAATAAATCTCTTCGATGTTTACATCTGTTTCATAAAAAAACAAAGGGATTACCTCTCATGAGATAATCCCCCGTGTTGTTGTCTTTAGAGTTTGCTGAATAGTTATATATACAGGTTCTCTTCTCTTTTATCGGCTACTTCTTCATGTAACGTTCGGTGTACAACTTCCGGAACCACAGGCACAACAATACCCTGAGCCATCACGCTCTGCTTTGTCCTGCACCGTAATTCCGGTATTTGGCATCTTCAGATAACCGGCAGTTAGTCCATAATTTTTCTCAGGAACGCCGGCTGCTCATTGTCGCGCTTGTCGATCCGCTCACGGGTTTCTCCGTCGGATGAACGCGCCGGGCGAGTTTCCTCACCTTTCGACTCATCTTTAATGTCATTCACGTTTGATGAACGACGACTGATGGCGGGTGTATCCAGATTTTTGAGATTTTTCTCACCTTTCCAGAATGGCCCTTTCGCACCACTGTTGCTGCTGCTGTTTCCAACGCCCGGATTGAAGCGCTGTCCGCGTCCCGGCATGGTCGGCAGGCCTGCGCCTGTGCCAAAGCCTGGTCTCGGAAGTTTTCTTCCGGCTTCATCACCTTCTTTGTCGCCAAGCGGTCTGCGTCTTGCGGCAGCTACCTTGGTTTCTGTACTGGATTCTTCGAATTCGAATCCGGTTGCAATTACTGTAACGCGAAGTTCATCGGTAAAGGACTCATCGAGTACCGTACCCATTATAATTTCCGCTTCATCTCCGGCTTCCTGCTGTATGATGTTGGTCGCTTCGTTGGTTTCACGCATTCCCAGATCGGATCCGGCTGAAATGTTAACCAGTACGTTGCGTGCACCTCGAATGCTTACACCATCGAGCAGCGGGGAATTGATGGCCTCACGGGCTGCTTTCTCGGCACGGTCGGGACCGGTTGCCGTTGCAGAACCCATAATGGCTGCACCACCGTCGAGCATGGTTGTACGCACATCGGCAAAATCCAGGTTAATAAGACCCGGCATCAGAATAAGATCCGAAATACCTCTTGTGGCGTTGTATAACACCTCGTTAGCGAGTTCGAATGCCTCAACCAGCGTAGTGTTTTCATCGCTGAGGTCGAGCAAACGCTCATTTGGAATTACGATTACGGTATCACAACTCTTCTTGAGCTCTTTGATACCATCCTGTGCAAACTTGGATCGAACCTTACCTTCGCAATTAAACGGAGTGGTTACCACACCTACGGTAAGAATTCCTTTTCTTTTGGCGATTCCGGCTACAACCGGTGCACCGCCCGTACCCGTGCCACCACCCATTCCGGCAGTAACGAACACCATATCGGCGCCTTCGATCGCCTCTTCAATCTCGTGGCGATTTTCTTCCACAGCCTCCCGACCAACTTCGGGACGCGCACCGGCGCCCAAACCGCTCGTAAGACCTTTACCCACCTGAACTCTCAAATCCGCCTGGTTTTCCTTCAGCGCCTGAGAATCCGTGTTAAGGGCTATGTATTCTACATTATTGAGGCCTTTTGCTATCATATTGTTGATAGCATTACCTCCGCCACCTCCAACGCCAATCACTTTAAGCTTGGCATTATCCTGGCTCTGTTCGTCAAAACTAAATCTTGAATTTAGACTTTTTGCCATGTTGTTCACCGTTGATTTATTTTACCTGTGTGTTTTCTAAAGTTCTTTGAACCAGCTCTTCATACGTTCAGCCAGCTTTTTCATCAATTTTTCTGCGCTTGTGTCCCCGCCGTCGGGTTCAGAAAGTCTTCCCTGTGGGGTTTGGGACTGCTGATTTTCCTGCGCATGCATTACCAGACCAACGCCGGTACTGTATATGGGACTTTTAACCTCGTTTACGAGACCACCGGTTAAGCCGGTGGGGAGTCCTATTTTTGCATCCATACCTAAAATTTCCTGAGCTAAAGGCACAATGCCTTCAACCAGAGAACCGCCGCCTGTAAGCACAACGCCTGCGCTTAACTCATTGCTGTAACCGCTTCGTTTTATCTCGATGGCTACAATTTCCAGAATCTCTTCCACTCTCGCCTGTATAATCTGGGCGAGTATGCTCTTTTTAACTTCCTTCGGCGGCCGGCCCGCAATTCCCGGCACCGTAATTATTTCATCTTCTTCGATTAAATCGGCAAAGGCGTGGCCATGATTGTGCTTCAATCTGTGCGCCTGATCTTCCAGTACGCTCAGCCCAATGCGGATATCGTCGGTTACTTTCTGCCCTGCAATAGCAATCACTGCGGTGTGGCGAATGGTGTTGTCCTGGAAGATGGCAACATCAGTAGTTCCGCCTCCAATATCGACCAGCACTACGCCGGCTTCTTTTTCCTCCGGCTCAAGCACGGCATAGGATGATGCCAAGGGCTCCAGAATTACATCCTGAACCTGAAAACCGGCACGCTCTACGCAGCGATACATATTCTTTGCCGCGGATACGAGCCCCGTAATGATGTGCACATCGGCTTCCATCCTCATACCGCTCATTCCAACCGGATCGGAAATACCATCCTGACCATCAACTATAAACTCCTGCGGAATTACGTGTATGATCTGCTGATCGGTCGGAAGCATTATCTGCTGGCAATCGACCAACAGTCTTTCTACATCCTTCACCGTAATTTCGCTGTCTTTATTCGTAATGGTGATGACACCCTTGCTCCGAAGACTGCGGATGTGGTCGCCGGCAATGCCTACGTTTACCGAGCGAACCTCAATACCGGATGCCAGCTGCGCCTGCTCGATGGCCGAACGGATAGCATTTACAGTTTTATCAATATTAACGACTACGCCCCTGTTGAGGCCCTCACTTGGCGCTTTTCCGACGCCAAGAATATTCACTTTGCGGCTGCTGTCTATAGATGCGACAACCGCACATACCTTGGTCGTGCCTATATCCAGGCCTACGACAATGCGATCTTCCATATGCTCTTCTTTCATTGTAAGGGTACGTTAATAGGTGTTGTATTTTTTTCGGGCTGTCCGGCTTTTGTTTTCAAATTCATCATCATGACTCCCTCGCTACAATCTGATCCCTGAATCGAAAATCCAGGCTCGTGAATGCGGCCATACCTCTTTGAGGCACAACCTTGCGGTAGAATTCTTCCCACTTATACAGACGGGAGGCAAAGTCATCATC
>PWID01000309.1 GCA_003555145.1 Balneolia bacterium
GGCCGGCGGCTGGGTGAATTACGAGGTGAATCAGGGGCTTGGGCTGAACATCGGCTACGCGATGCAGTCGCACAAATACCTGGGCATCACCAACCGCTTCTCTCTCAAAGTAAGCTTCTGAAATAATTGCAAAACTTAAGCATCAAAACGTAATACAACTCAAGTAAAACACTGTTATACAATAACATCAAGTACGGGCAACCGTAATTAACAAACAACACAAAGAGGTAACTATGAAAACCTATACAAAAATGCTGCTTATGCTGGCGCTGTTCGTGTTTGGAACGGCCAACTATGCATTTGCTCAAGAAGATCCCATTCAGGTGACCTTCCTGGTTAATACATCTACTGTTGCTGATACCCTCAGCGCAGACGGAGTACTCCAGATCAGAGGTGCTGTGAATGGCGAAGAGTATGACGATGAAGGCTATTTCGGCCAGAACATCAACTGGGGTTCGACTTCCATTTCTGGTGAAAACATTGATGGCGACTACTGGAAAATAGACGTGATGATGGCACCCGGAGATGAGCTTGTTTATAAGTTCTGGGTAGGTCACTCTCTCGAAGAGGGAGCCGGAGCAGGATTTAACGACGGGTGGGAATTCAACTTCGATGGCGATGGCGACAACTATACCTTTGTTGTTCCTGCAGAAGCTACAGAAGATTTCGAAACCGAGCTTCAGTACTTTGCTGGTTTCGACGACGGCCGTCAGGCTCCGTTTGAGTCTGTAGAAGGCCAAACTGCCGTGTTTTTCCGTGTTAATGTTGCAAACCCAATTGCACTTGGTCAGTTTGATCCTGAAGATGAGAACAACAGAGTTGGTTTAAGAGGGCTTCCTGAATTCTTCGGCAACCCGGAAGACTGGGGAGCAACAGCTGAAGACAGCTACCTCGAGCAGGAGCCACGCCCAACCGGAAGCAGCAATGTCTTCTTCTCAGGTGCTATTTATGTAGACAATGACCTAATCGCGGATCTGCCTGCTTCTATCCCTTATAAGTTTGTTCTTGAAGTAGATAGTGAAGTGTTTTGGGAATCAGGTGATGACCGTTTCATCGATGCACCTGTAGAAGGTGAAGACGAAACAATTATCTGGGCTTTCTTCGACCGCACACCTCCACCATCTGGAGATCTGGTTACTGCAAACGTTGAGTTCCAGGCTAACGTATCTCTTCTCGAAGCCCTTGGTTATTTCAACCGTGGTGTTGGTGATCAGGTAGCTGTTCCGGGCGCATTTAATGGTTGGGATTCTGCAACACCTATGACCTACGATGAAGGTGCAGACCTCTGGAGAAGCACGTTCGAGCTAACCCGTGAAGTTGGCCAGGCTATCCCATTCAAGTATTTCATTATCTGGGATGAAAGCCGTTTCGACGAGAACAGTGAAAACTACATTCCGAACCTCGAAGGTGGTAACGGATGGGAAGAGCCCGGTTCTACCGGTGGCGGAGACCGTATCTTTACATTCGGTTCAGAAACAAGCCAGATTGCACAGGGTGATTTCGGTGGAGAAGTAGCTTTCTTCAACAGCTTACCTGAGCAGGCGCTTATTACTGTAGATGGTACCGGTTCAGAAACGTACCCGGTTACTTTTACGATCGATATGACTGCTGCACTCGAAAACGTTGATCAGCCGTTTAACCCGGAAGATGATGAAGTATTCCTGGTTGTGGAAACCCCGATTTTTGGTCTTACACAGAACCTGAGCGTGGGCGACGGACAACCAGGTCTTGGAGATCCTGATCAAAGAGATCGTCTCCGCTTCGAATCAACTGGTGAAGGGAACATGTTCGAGCTAACGCTTGAGCTGTTGCTACCGACTGAAAACCATTTTGGTTTTAATGTTGCTTACGAAAATGAACTAGGCGAGCGAGTAATTTCAGGCCCGGGTGGTTTCGATGCAGGTCGTCGCTACTACCGCTACATCACACCTGAAGCCGTACTCGGTAACGTTACCGTATGGCCTGCCGGTGGTTATAGCCTCGATATGGTTGTGTGGAGCGATGAAGCTCTTGACTTCCCGACACCACCGGATTACGGTGCTGGCGTGAATATCGACGAGCCGATTTACGATACTCCTCGTGAGATTGCTCTGGGTCAGAACTATCCTAACCCGTTCAACCCAACAACTAACATCAACTTCACTCTGCCTGAAAACGCCGACATTCGTCTGGACGTATTCAACGTACTTGGTCAGCGTGTTGCAACATTGGCAAACGGCACATTCAGCTCCGGTACACATACCGTGCAGTTCGATGCCAGCCGTCTTTCTTCTGGCGTATATCTGTACAGACTTCAGTCTGGCGGAATGACGATCAGCAAGTCTATGATGCTCGTTAAGTAATTAATATTACTTGATACATCAGGAATAATCGCGCACTTTACGTCGCAAACAGGAGGCCGCAATTGCGGTCTCCTGTATTATTCCAACTTTCCCAAACGATCTGAAAATACAGGTGCAGAGCATTGTCAGTTACGATTTATGATATAGCCAAAGAGGCCGGCGTAAGCATTGCCACGGTTTCACGCGTGTTCAACAACAGTAAGAGCGTGTCTGAGAAATCCAGAACCAAAATCCTTACCATTGCCAAAAGACTGGGTTATCACCCGCAGGCCATGGCGCAGGGACTTGCCCGCAAAAAGAGCAAGCTGATTTCTGTAATTGTTCCGGTTATCTCCAACTACTTCTTTATGGAAGTTCTTGAAGGCATCCAGGACGAACTCAGCGAAACCGATTTCGACCTCAATATCTATAACATTAAGCTGGCCGACGATATCTTCAACCAGGTTGAGTACAGCATCAAAAGGGGAATGGCCGAGGGCTACCTCATTATTTCATCCCACCTGAAGGAAAGCCAGTGGAAGAGTCTCAAAAATTTTAACGTGCCCGTTACGTTAGTAGATGACTTCAGCCCTGAGTTCGACTCAGTAAGCGTGGACAGCGTGGAAGGCGCCTACAACGCAACTCAGTATCTCATCGATCAGGGATACAAACGTATCGCCATGATTTCCGCTAAAAACGTTTCAAAACCCGTAAAAGACCGCATTACCGGCTACAAGCGGGCGCTGGAAGACGCAGGGCGATTTGTGAATGAGGACCTCATTGTTGAGGGAGACAATACCGACCGCGATGGCTTCACCGAACGAAACGGCTACGAAGCAATGGTAAAGCTGCTCAGTATGAGCGACATGCCCGACGCCTGCTTCTGTAACTCAGATATACAGTCGATAGGCGCCATGAAAGCCATGCAGGACATGAACCAGTTCGTGCCTATTGTAGGCTTCGATGATATACAGTTTTCAGAATTTTTTGGACTTACCACTATGCGCCAGCCCATGCGCGAAATGGGCACTATGGCCGTTTCAAAACTCTTGAAACGAATCGAAAACCGCGATGCAAAAGTATCGCACACCGTATTTTCACCGGAAATGGTGATACGTTCATCAACAAATAAAGAGCTGGCCGACCAGGCGCTAATTGACAAATAAGCCAGGTTTTCCCGCCGGATAGATGATGGCGCCTGTTTAGCTGTCATCACCAAAAACTCCAGTATTTTATTGCTTACCTAAGACTGATATGAGAACAATGCTTCAATCAATACTACGCAACACCACCATTTTACTGCTATTCGCCGCTCTGCTGATTCCTCAGCATCTTTCGGCACAGGTTGTCGTCTCCAATCCGGAATTCCCGGTTGAAGACGGCCCTGTATCCATTATTTTTGATGCCACCCAGGGAAATGGCGGACTTGCCGGATATACCGGTGATGTCTACGCCCACACCGGAGTTATCACCAACCTGAGCGACGGCCCGTCCGGCTGGCGCTACGTGAAAACCAACTGGGGGCAGAATACTCCCGAAACCCTGCTTGAGCGCATTGGCGACGATCTGTATCAGCTCGATATCGATCATATCCGTGATTACTACGGCGTTCCGGAAAATGAAGATATTCTCCAGATGGCGTTTGTATTCAGAAGCGCTGAGCCCGTTGGCGGAAGCTACCTCGAAGGAAAAGACACCGGCGGTGCAGATATCTTCGTGGATCTTTCAACCGAACCATTGAGCGTGCGCTTCACCAGCCCGTCTGATGATCCGTTTAATCCGACCTTCGCTTCCGTAGGTGATGATCTTGAGATCAGAATCACCGGTTTCAGCGACACCGACGATATTGCCGAGCTGCGTCTGTTTATTGACGGAACACAGGTTGCATCAACAGCAGATGCATCCGAACTTATCTACGAATTTGCGATTAGCTCAACCGGCCGTTTTGACCTTCGTGCCGAAATCGAGGACGGTGAAGGAAATACAAGCGATTCCGATACCTACTTCATCGTAAATCCTGAAGTAACCGAGCTGGCACCGCCTGCCGGAATTGAGTATGGCATCAATTATCATGAAAACCAGACCTCGGTTACGCTGGCCGTTTTTGCCCCTTACATCGACTTCATGTATACGCTTGGTGATTATACCGAGTGGGAAATCGACACCGACTACTTCATGAACCGCCACACGGTTAACGAAGACAGCGTGATGTACTGGGTAACGGTTGAAGGCCTCACGCCAGGCGAAGAGTACGGTTTCCAGTATCTGGTAAACGGTGAGCGACGCATTGGTGAGCTTTACAGCACCAAAGTGCTCGATCCGTGGAACGACCGCTTCATCAGCAATGAAGTTTATCCGAATCTGAAAGCATATCCGCAGGACAAAACGAGCGGCGTTGTATCAATCCTCAATACCGCGCCTGATGAGTACGTATGGCAGAGTGAAGGCTACGAGCGCCCTGATCCGCGCGACATCATCAAGTACGAGCTTCTGATTCGCGACTGGATGGAAGACGGTACCTATGCCAACCTGGCCGATTCGCTGGACTACCTCGAGCGTCTGGGAATCAACGTACTCGAGCTTATGCCGATTCAGAACTTTGATGGCAACATCAGCTGGGGCTACAACCCGAATTTTCACCTTGCCGTAGATAAAGCCTACGGACCTGCCAACGAGCTCAAACGACTAATCGACGAGGCGCACATGCGCGGAATAGCCGTTGTGCTCGACGTGGTGTACAATCACGCTACCGACCTTTCTCCGCTTATTGGCCTGTATGGCCACAGCAACAATCCGTTTATAGGTCCGGGTCATGAGTTCAACGTGTTTAATCACCTGAACCACAATCATCCGAAAATCAAGTACTGGATGGATCGCGCCAACAAGCACTGGATTGAAGAATTCCGCGTAGACGGTTTCCGCTTTGACCTTACCAAAGGCTTTGCGACCAATTTCAACAACCAGAATTACAATGGGTACAATGCCCAGCGTATTGGAAACCTCAAGCGAATGGCTGATGCCGCATGGGAAGTTGATCCGGACGTATGGCTTATTCTGGAGCATTTTGCGGCCAACAGCGAGGAGAAAGAGCTTTCCGAGTGGAGACAGGATGAAGGCCGTTACGGCATGATGCTGTGGGGTAACCACAACTACAACTACAGCGAAGCAGCCATGGGCTGGCACGCTAACAATCAGTCGAATTTCTCCGGCGTGTTTCACGAGAACCGCGGCTGGGATACACCGAATCTGGTGGGCTACATGGAAAGCCATGATGAGCAGCGCATGATGTACCGCAACCTTCAGTTCGGTAACAGCTCAGGAAGCTACAACGTACGCGATTTTGAAACCGCTATCGATCGCCAGAAGCTGGCCGGGGCGTTTTTCTTCACCATTCCCGGACCTAAAATGATCTGGCAGTTCAGTGAGCTTGGTTACGACTACCCGCTCGATGAAACCGGGCCAAACCGTACATCGCCAATGCCTGTGCCGTGGGATGAATATCTTCAGGATCAGCCGCGTATCGATTTGTACAACACCTGGAGAGCGCTTATCCATCTTCGCCAAAGCAGCGAGGCGTTTCGCACAAGCGATGTAAACCTTTCGGTGGCTTCACCGGTGAAACGTATTTATTTGAACGACGACGACATGAACGTTGCCATCATCGGTAACTTCGACGTGGTTCAGCGCACTGTGGATGCCAATGTGCAGAACACCGGCGTTTGGTACGACTACTTCGCTCAGGAGTCCAGAGTATTTGAATCCACCAACGAGCAGCTGGTGCTCGAGCCAGGCGAGTTTGTGATCTATACCACAAACTTCGTGGAGCTGCCGGACGGCGGACTCCCGACAAACATCACCGAAGAAGGCATTGATCAGCCGCAGCGTTTTGCACTGCACCAAAACTACCCGAACCCGTTCAACCCGACCACCAATGTGGTGTACGAATTGAGCGAACCTGCCGACGTACGACTCGAAGTCTTCAACGTGCTGGGTCAGCGCGTGGCGTTGCTGCATGATGGCGCACAGAGCGTTGGCACGCATACCGTGCAGTTCGACGGCTCGCGTCTCACAAGCGGCGTGTACCTGATTAGAATGCAAACTGCGGGTCAGACATTTACGAATAAGATGATGCTGGTTAAATAACATTATTCAGTTTCATGTTACAGTGACAGCCTTGCTGTTGTTTGTAGCTGCATCAGATTTTAAAAAGGGAATCCGGTCGTTGATCGGGTTCCCTTTTTTTTGAACCCTGCCAATACTGGCAGGAAGGGCATAAAAGGTTTGTACTATTTTAAATTAGCAGACCTGACAGGTTTCAAAAACCTGTCAGGTCTGTGCTGGGGGGTTAGGAATCTATAGGCTGATGGTTTATTTTGATGAATGGATTACATTCATTTTACGACTATCCCTATGAAAGTTATCTCTGCAAAAACGGCCTTTGTATTCGTATTTACCCTGATGTTCTCCTTGTTGTTTAGTTGGAGCGTAAACGCCCAGTGGGATTCCCAATCGCCCATGAGCCCGGGCATGAATCTGAATTCCGGTCATGCTTTTGATGCAGATACTTTTGTGGTGGCCGGAGAACCCTCAGCGGTATTATGGGGCTTCCGGGACGAGGACAACATCTTCAGAATAAAACAGACGCGCATTGCTGAAGACAATCTGAAAATAGTAGACTTACATGCTTTTTCTCCTGTTTCCGCTATAGTAATTGCAGAAGAAGGCGGAGTTTATATTTCAACCGACCGGGGAAGCTCCTGGCAGGAAACGGCATCTGTGCCTGGTGAACCTGTAAGCATAGGCTTTTTTGATGAAAGTAAGGGCTATATAGCCACAAGAGAGGGAATTTGGCAAAGCACCGATGGTGGAGAGAACTGGACTCAAGTGTTTGCATTGACCGGTACATACTGGCGAACGGCCGTTACTATTTCTGAAAGTAATGCGATAGTAGCAGGCGATAACGGCTTTATAGCTTATACAATGGATGCCGGACAAACCTGGACTGAAGACCAGATGTACCATCAGGAATCCTTAAGTTACAGCGGGCCAATCGTGGACCCTTCATACAGGGATATTGGGTATGATGAAGGAACAGTCTACTTGTTGGGTGTATCCTCCGGACTTACCGCTATCTACACCCTACCCTCCGATTTCTCTGAGATGCCAGGGTTTGCTTTTGGAATCGACCCTCAATACGAGGCGCTTTTTGATATACGGGATGGGGAGGTAATTCTGTATTACCATTTAACAAATTTAGGCGGTTGTGACGATAGTATGTTATACGCCTACCGGTATGCGGATTCTGGTAACGGATGGGAACTTATTGATAGTTTCAATTACGAGGGAAACTCAACAGGAGTAGCCAGAATACCGGATAGTGATTCATACCTGCGTTTTGGTATTTCGGGTTTCCCACACCAAACTGCACTTGGCGTTGTAAGTCTGGAAGACGGAGTTGTGGCAGAAGCCTATGCACTTAAACCAACCCAAAGTTCCGGCCAGCCCATAGCTGCTGATATCCGGCAGCTAATAAAGACTGAAGACAGCATTGCGGCTTATGCATATAAAGTATACACAGCAGACAATGTTATGTGCGATTCTAATTATACCTTTCGTATGATGGAAAACAGCAGGGTATGGAGAACGGTTTTAAGATCGCCTATTGGGGAGGCCGGATTTGTCGCCTTAAAAGAATCCGGCTCAGGCCTGGTATTCTGGAGGGTCTGGCAAACTGGTGGATCTGGTTTGTCTTTTACTAATGATTTTGCTGCCACCACTGAACCTCTGGATATAGAAACCCCTCACAAAGTGGTCGATGCCGCGTGGCTGGATGATGCGTTCCTGGTAGCTGTCGGGGAGAGCGGGGCCATATTGTTTTACGACGGGGACGATTTAACCGTAGCAGGAAACGCCGGGGGACCAATCAGAAGTATTACAATGCTCGATGCTGACAAAGCCATTGCCGTGGGAGAAACGGGACGGGCCGTGCTCATAAACCGCTCTGGAGAAATTACGAGTCTGGATACACCAACTGAAGCCGATCTAAACGCTGTCAATGCGCAGGGTGATGTGATCCTTGCCTCCGGATCGGGCGGCACAATTCTGCGCAGCACCGATGCAGGAGAAAGCTGGTCAGAGATTGTAACAAGTACGGATGCTGATCTTTATGGGATAGCACTTCATGAATCCGGTAACGGGCTGGCGGTTGGAGCTTCGGGCACGGTCCTGATAACAAATGACGGCGGAATAATGTGGGAAGAGGACACCTCTCTGACCGAAAGTACGCTGCGGGAGATTCTAATCGTGGATATGGAAAACATATGGATCGCCGGAGATGACGGCACCCTGTTTTTTAACGATTCCGGAGGCTTTACTTCCATCACAGACCCAAACCCGGGCGAAACACCTTCTGTGATTTCACTAAAACAAAACTATCCTAACCCGTTCAACCCGACCACCAACGTGGAGTACGAGCTGAGCGAACCCGCTGATGTACGCCTTGAAGTCTTCAACGTGCTGGGCCAGAGCGTGGCTGTGCTGCATGATGGTGCTCAGAGCGTCGGAACGCATACCGTGCAGTTCGACGGCTCACGCCTCACAAGCGGCGTGTA
>PWID01000092.1 GCA_003555145.1 Balneolia bacterium
CCTTTATCGGCATCGTTTCCGAATACCAGCGGTTTGCCCTGCTCCAGGTAGAGTGCGGTTTCGCTTCGGCGCTGCTTGTCGGTATAGACTTCAAATGCGCCGTCGTTAAATACGATACAGTTCTGATAAATCTCAAGCAGCGATGTGCCCTTATGCTCGTGCGTACGGGCCATGATTTCGTTGAGGTGTTTCGGGTCCCGGTCCATTGCCCGGGCGAAAAATCCCGCATCGGCTCCCATGGCCAGCGCCGCCGGATTAAACGGATGATCCAGCGAACCCATCGGGGTCGATTTGGTCACCATCCCCTCTTTCGACGTTGGCGAATACTGACCCTTCGTCAGCCCGTAAATCTCGTTATTAAACAACAGTATGTTGATGTCCACATTCCGGCGCAGCGCGTGAATGAGGTGGTTTCCGCCAATCGAAAGCGCATCCCCGTCGCCGGTTATCACCCAGACGCTTAGCTCGGGCCGGGTGACTTTAAGGCCGGTTGCAATAGCCGGCGCGCGTCCGTGGATGGAGTGCATCCCGAAGGTGTCCATGTAGTACGGGAAGCGTGATGAGCAGCCGATTCCTGCAATAAACGCAATGTTTTCTTTTGGCACGCCCAGCTCAGGCATCAGATTTTGAACCTGCTTCAGAATGGTGTAGTCGCCGCAGCCGGGACACCAGCGCACGTCCTGATCAGACGCAAAATCCTTCCCTTTCAGTTTGGGCATGGCGGTTTGACCGTTGGTATTTTTCTCTTTAACTGACATAAAATGATCTGCTTTTCTGATTTAAAATTTACTTGCGCGCTCGATGGCATCACACAGTGAAGAAACCGAAAACGGAACGCCCGTGATGCGGTTATACCCGTGGAAGATGTACTCCGGAAACTGATCCCGCAGCATCTTAATGAGCTGACCGTTGTTGATTTCCGGCACTAAAATCACATCAAACCGGGAGAAAATAGTCTCGAGATTCTTGGGAAACGGGCTCAGATAACGGATGTGCGCATGTGAGGCCGCAAGTCCGCCGCGGTTGACCTCGTGCACTGCCGCTTTGATTGAGCCGTATGTTGATCCCCAGCCAACGACCAGAACTTTGCCGCTGTTGGCGCCTTCATCAATCTGCTGCTCCGGAATAAAATTGGCAATATTATCCCGCTTCTGAGCGCGGAGGTGCGTCATTTTATGATGATTGTCGGGATCGTATGAAATGTTTCCGGTTTTGTCCTCTTTTTCGAGTCCGCCGATTCGGTGTTCCAAACCTTTAGTGCCGGGGATGGCCCACTTGCGAACAAGCCGGTCATCACGCAGATACGGAAGATAGGCCTCGTCTTCTACTTCACGCGGCTTTGCGTAAGAAACGTTGATGTCTTTCAGATCAGATGATTTCGGAAACTTCCATGGTTCGGCTCCGTTGGCGATGTAGCCGTCAGAAAGGAACATCACGGGAATCATGTGCTCGAGTGCGATTCGGGAGGCTTCGAAAATCATTTCAAAACAGTCGGCCGGAGAGGCTGGAGCTACAACTGCAAGCGGAGATTCACCTGCCCGCCCGTATACAGCCTGAAGCAAATCCGACTGCTCGGTTTTGGTCGGCATGCCCGTAGACGGACCGGCCCGCTGCACGTTGATAATCAGCAGCGGCAGTTCGAGCATCATGGCCAGCGCAATGGCTTCCGTCTTGAGCGCAATTCCGGGGCCGGAACTGCTTGTTACCCCAAGGCTCCCGCCAAAGGCCGCACCGATTGCGGATGTGACCGCAGCAATTTCATCTTCGGCCTGGAAAGTGCGAATATTGTAGTTTTTAAGCTTGGAAAGGCCGTGTAGAATATCTGAGGCAGGCGTAATTGGATACGTTCCCAGGAATAAATCAATGCCCGATTTCTCCGTTGCTGCAGCAAGGCCGATTACAGCCGCTTCATTTCCTGTGATGTTCCGGTATGTGCCTGGCTCAATCTGTGCGGCATTTACCGAATAGCGCTCGGAAAACAGCTCCGTTGCTCCGCCGTAAGCATAGCCGGCTTTGAGCGCCGTTACGTTGGCATCCGCAATTTCCGGCTTCTTGCTGAATTTCTTTTCGACAAAAGTAACGGTTGGCTTTACATCCCGGCTGAACAGCCAGTAAATAACGCCCAATACGAACATGTTTTTGCAGCGGTCAACGTCCTTGGGCGGCAGTCCGGAATCCTGAAGGCTGGCACGTGTGAGCTTGGTAACATCCAGCCGGACGAGTCCAAAGCCCGAAGTCTGCACCTGATCCAGCGGATTGTCTTCGGGGCCGTACTTGGCCAGGTTTAGATCACGCTTGCCAAAACCGTCCTCATTGGCAATAATGATTCCACCGGCCTTTAAATACTTCAGGTTTGCTTTAAGGGCGGCTGCGTTCATCACCACGAGCACATCGCAGCTGTCGCCGGGCGTGTGTATGGCCTTGCTTCCAAAATGTATCTGGAATCCCGATACACCGGCCACGGTTCCTTGCGGGGCGCGGATTTCAGCCGGGAAGTCCGGCAGGGTGCTCAGGTCGTTCCCAGCAAGAGCGGTGGTGTTGGTAAACTGGGAGCCTGTGAGCTGCATCCCATCACCGGAGTCACCGGCAAAACGTATGGTTACGTCTTCTTTTTCCTGTATTCTAACTGACATATAATCTTTTAATAATCTGTTGTGATGCGGCGGATTTCGCCAAAAAGATTTCCATGGCTATTCCATGGCAGCGAACTTCTTTTCCCGCTGTGCTTTAGCACGTTAAGCTAATGGCTAAAGTCCTTTTTCACCTGAATTCATTCCTCATAATTTGCTTATCTGCACTTCTGGCTTTCGGCTGTACCTGCCTGAAAACGAAAATATAACCAGCGTGAACAAACTAACTATTTTATGTTAAATTACCCCCAATTGATGAAACAGATATGAAGCCTGCCCTGCATCTGCACCTCTTTACCAATCAGAACCATTTATAACTGCTCATGAGTACTTCATACAATCCGAAACGAATTTCGATCATTGGCGCCGGCAAAATCGGTGAAGCCATCATAGAGGCTATGGTTGCAACAAAATTCTATAAAGAGCCTCACATTACGGCCACTGCACGCTCCCAAAAGCGGATGAATTATCTGGAACAAACCTTCGGCATCAAAACGACTTCAAATGCTGAAGCAGCGGCCGGCTCGGATGTAATTGTTCTGGCCGTAAAGCCACAGCTTGCACAGAAAGTTATTAACGAAATTACCCCGTCGCTAAGCAAATCCACCCTGCTGATTTCGGTAATGGCGGGCATCACCCTGGCACAAATCGATAAATGGACCGGCTCAAAGTGCCCGGTTGTACGGGCCATGCCCAACACGCCCCTTCGCATCCGTAAAGGCATGACGGCACTCTGCGGATCATTAACTGCCCAGGCTCACCACGTAGGCTTTGCCGAAGCCATGTTCAATACTATGGGCCGCACTTTGGTGATGGATGAAAAGCTTTTTGATGCCGTTACGGGCCTCAGCGCCAGTGGTCCGGCTTTCATCTACATAATGATTGAAGCCCTGGCCGAAGGTGGTGTGAAGGCGGGCATTCCGCGTCATCTTGCAACTGAACTGGCGGCTCAGGCCTGTCTGGGCTCGGCCTCCATGGTTCTGGAAACCGGAAAACACCCTGCCGTTTTAAAAGATGAAGTAACCACCCCGGCGGGCTGCACCATCGACGGCATTTTAAAGCTCGAGGAAGGCGGCATTCGCGTTACGCTTATCAAAGCCGTCGAGGAGGCAGCGATTAAAGCGAAGGCGCTTGGGGAGGTCGAATAGGGCATTGGAAGCCATCACGCTTTACCATGAACAGAAACACTAAAAAAGGGAAACGCAAAAAAACACTAAGATGAAAAATGGCACCAACTAATCCGGCGATGTCTCTAACTCATCAATTGTCTGAACCTTTGATTAAGCTGATTTATGTGATTTAGTGTGATTATGCCCGAGCTTTGTAAATTGCCTGGGTTGAAGGTTACGACCCGTAACAATCATAGTTAATCAAGTTAATCAGCGAAAATCAGTGGTTCAAAGGGTGATGCGCAACATCCCGACCATAATCTTCGTACAGCTGCCCAATCACACTACGAAACCAAACTGAGTTATGATTGCGCCAAACCCAAATTTAAGATTTTCAGGACTGTTCTGCGTGATGTTCCTGATGATGATTTCCATCCCTGTCAGTGATGTTATCGCTAAGGAGTTCCACATCCGTCAGATTGATATTGTCGCCGAAATCCAGGCCGATGGCAGCGTTCACGTTTCGGAAACGCGCACTTTCTATTTCGACGGATCTTTTTCCTGGTATCAGCAGGAGATCAATAAACGGGGATTCAGCTCGATTGATAACATCACCATTAGTGAAAATGGAAGACCGCTTCAGTTTTCTGATTCGAATGATGAAGGCACGTACTCTGTAAGAGATCGAAGAAACACGGTGGAAATCCGCACCAACTTCTCTGTCAAAAACGATGAACGCCGGTTTACGCTTAGCTATGAGCTGAGGGACGCCATCGCTTCGAACGGTGACTGGGCCGAGTTTAACTGGGCGTTTATAGGCTCCGGATGGGACAGGCCACATGAAAATATCAGCATCACGGTTCGGCTGCCTGAGGAGGTTCGCGGAGACGAGCTTCACGCCTGGCAGACTTCCCGAGCGCGGAATCATGCGCTTTCTTCCACAAATCGGGAAATCAATTATACGGCTGAGAACCTAAGAAGCGGACGCAACTTAAGAATACAGACTATCTTTCCGGTCCGGGTTATGCAAAGCACCGTGCCCACAGATGCCGTGATCGACCCTATCATAATACAGGAGCGAATCGACGCTGAGCTACTGGCTGAAGCCGAAAGGGAGGTGCTGCGGGAACAACGTGCAGGCTGGATGGTGCCGCTTGGCTACTTCTTCATTCTGCTGAGTCTCTTATTCACTGTTTATATGGTGATGAGATTCGGACGAAAAGCGCAGCTTGGTAATCAGATTTCGGCCATTGCAGAACGGCCTCCTTCGGTTATGGAGCCGGCATTAATCGGATGGCTGTTCCGGTACAAATTCAGCGCGCATCAGCACCGGTTTACGGCCAGCATTTTTGATATGGCCCGGAAGGGATATTTCAGTCTATCTCAGGAAAAAGGTGAAACGGCTGTCCTCAAAAAAGAAAAAGACGTATTTATGCTGGAGCGTACAGAAAAAGCCATATCAGGTGATCTCAAGCCCTGGGAAGTAAGCCTGATTAAAATGCTGGAAGAACGCCTGGGCGGCGAAAAGAAGTCGTTCGAAGACGTTTTCAAAAGCAGGTCCACCTACAAAGAAAGCTCAGAGTTTAGTAAATGGTGGAACTCCTGGTTTACCGAAATTGGAAAAGAAGCCCGCTCAATGGATTTGTACGTGGATAACGTGAAACCGATGGCGGCCTTGATCGTTGTCCAGCTCATGTTCCTCACCATAGCCTTGGGCCTGGGCATTTATATTGGCGGAATAAACGCTGCCCCCGCTATCGGGCTCCTCATCGTTTCTTTGGCCGGAGCATTCAGCGCCTTTATGCTAAACGTACGCACAGAAAAAGGCGAGCTGCTTTATCAGCAGTGGATGGCGTATTATAACGCTTTAAAGGATGGGCGCGTCAGTTTAGCCGAAGATCTGAAAGGACTGCACATTATTTATGGAGTACTGTTCGGATTATCAGGCAAACGAATGACTAACCTCATCAGCTCGATGCAGCTCGAAGGCAGCGATCTCACCTGGATGTACTTTATTCCCGGTACCATGCCGAATGCTGCGCTGTTCGGTCAGGCGGTGAACAGCATGGTTCAGTCTGCGGGCACTTCCATTTCAACCGGCACATCCGGAGCAGTTGGTGGTGCGGCAGGCGGAGGCGGTGGCGGCTCTGCGGGCTGATTAAGAATTAGCAGCACATCATCATACAAAAACAGCCTGCCGGCTATATAACCGGACAGGCTGTTTTAATGTAAGGTACTGAATCTAACAGAAACTGATTTTATTCGCAGAAAGCGTTAAATACCATTGTTAAATCGTCGGCCACTTCCTGAGCCGAACGCCCTTCAACACGGTGACGCGGAATCATGGCCTTAATTTCACCATCTTTGAAAAAAGCAAAGGAAGGCGATGAAGGCGGATATTCAGAAAAGTATTCACGCGCACGTGCTGTAGCTTCTTTATCCTGACCTGCAAACACCGTATACATATGATCGGGCGTTTTATCGTTTCCAAGCGCGATTTTTACTGCCGGACGCGCATTACCTGCCGCACATCCACAAACTGAATTTATAACCAGCAGGAAAGTACCTTCTTTGGTGTCTTTCATTAGCTGGTCTACCTCTTCCGGTGTTTTCACTTCCTTAACGCCCAGATCGGTAAGTTCTTCCCGCATCCAGGAGGTGTCTGGGCCTATTCCGAAACCAAATTGCATAATAACGACTCATTTTAAGAGTTAATAGTAATCTTCAAACCGGCGCAGTACACATCACACTGAGTGGTGGTGTACATAACTAATAATACGCTGCTTTGTGTAACAGCCATACACGCCTTATCTTTGGTTGCTAATATAACACTTTTAGCTGTTTTTTAGTGCCTCCACTCTTTCCTCTCCAGTTTCAAAACCAGATGATTTCTTTTATAAAATTTCAGCACACAGCACCTTTGCTGATAGTATTATTCGCTGCCTTCTCTATGATGAGCCTCCAGGCCTGCTCGAGCACTAAAAACGTGAGCAGCCAGCGCATGGTTAATCCTATTCAGCCGGATGGCAATTTCGATGAATGGCCTTCAGGATCTCTGGATACAGGATTAATAGACGACTTTGATGTAGCAATTGCCAACGACGATAAGTACGTGTATATAGGAGTGAATTTCCGAAACAACCGCACCTACCGCATGGCGCGTGATCATGGATTCCGGATTTACGTGGATAGCGATGCTACATTTCGCCGCTCTTTCGGAATAGTCTTTCCCACAGGGCTTGTGGAAGCACTCGGAGATTACCCCGGCGCAAGACGTAATTATCTTGAAAATCCTTCATGGCAAAATCTGCCCGAAAACCGTCTGTTAATTGAACGGGCCGAAAGTCAGATGGGGTCTCGCGTACAGATAATTCGTCGCACCGACCGAAACGACTCTATACGCCCCGCTCTTGTTTCACGCGAACAGCTTGAGGCAAACGGAATCCTGATGGGTATGAGCGAAAGCAGCAGAGTGATGTCTATCGAGCTTCGCATCCCTATCGATGACGGATCCGAAGACTACTTTTCCGTAATCCCGAACAGTAATGGTCGTTTCTATATAGATTTTGAAATTGAGCCTATTAGCTATGAGCAGGTAACCGGGGAAGTGCCGGGTCTCGAAACTGTAGATGTAGCCGACAACAGGGATCCAAGACAGCGTAATACGCGTGCACGACAGGAAATGAGCGTTTCGAATCCTCAGCTGTATTCAATGCTTGGTTACAGCTATCAGTCGCGAATACGCGTAACTCTGGACCGCTGACTTCTGTGCAGCTCACTTGTCCTGCATAATAAAAAAGGGTTGCCTCCATCGGAGACAACCCTTTTTTTTATGCTATAAACTTATACTTACTTCGCAGCTTTGTAAAGTTCGTTGGCCTTATTCCAGTCTACTACGCTCCAAAAAGCAGAGATATAGTCCGGACGGCGGTTTTGGTAATTCAGGTAATATGCATGCTCCCAAACGTCTAGTCCCAGGATTGGCGTGTGGCCATCCATTAGCGGGCTGTCCTGGTTTGGTGTGGAAGTAACGTGCAGTTTTCCACTTTTATCTAAAACAAGCCATGCCCAGCCGGAGCCAAATCGTGTTGCAGCTGCATCAGCAAACTTTTCTTTAAAGGTATCGAAGCTGCCAAATGTACTGTTAATTGCATCAGCGAGCTCACCTGTTGGGTTTCCACCGCCTTTTGGGGAAAGGATACTCCAGAAAAGCGAGTGGTTTGCATGGCCACCGGCATTGTTTATTACAGCCTGCTTTTTATCTGCAGGTACACTGTTGATGTTTCTAAGCACTTCTTCGACAGGTTTCGATGCGAATTCGTGACCTTCTAAAGCTGCATTAGCTTTGGTTACGTATCCGTTATGATGCTTGGAATGATGGATTTCCATCGTTCTTGCATCGATATGGGGTTCGAGTGCATCGTATGGGAAGCTTAACTTCGGAAGTGAAAAAGCCATAATAGTTACTCCTTAATATTTTGAGTGTTAATTAGCAGTTTAATGATGAACCAATATTTTTATTCTGCTTTACAAGGTAGTAAAGCACCCTTATAATATTATAAATATCGATCTTATCACAAAGCTGTGCAAGCGTTTATGCTGTTATGCATACCTCAACAATACCTCTCTGAATATAATTCAGATACAGTCCGGTATTCATCGGGAAAAAGCGCTCCTGCTTTTGTATCTTACGTCGAAATAATTTACGCAGATATGCAGAGCCTCAATAAAGGCTCTAAACAACGAAATGAGAAAAACAGTTATGAAATACGAGTATGATTTAATCATTATCGGCAGTGGACCGGCCGGATTTTCCGCCGCCATGCAATCTACCAAGTTTGGAAAAAAAGTGCTTTTAGTAGAAGCCGATGAGAAACATCTGGGCGGAGCATGGATTAATGCGGGCACGGTACCAAGTAAAGCGCTGCGAGAAGCAGCATCATCAATTTACAAGTACAACCAGTTGTTCAGCGACCAGAGCGATAAAAAAGTATATCACCGCTATAAAATGTCGGAACTGCTTCGTTTTAAAGACAGGGTTGTTAGTTATGAAACCAGCGAAGTAAAAAGAAACCTTATTAAAAATGAAGTTCACACTGCCCGTGGCATGGGTAAGATGAGCGATCCGCATACAGTAGAAGTAACCGACCATCTGGGTAAGGTTAAGAACTACACAGGCGAATACATTCTTGTGGCAACAGGTTCCAGCGCCCAAAAGCCAACAACCTTCAAGGTCGATAATAAAATAGTTGTCGATAACAAAAGCCTTGTAAACATGTCGCATGTTCCGCGCAGGCTTGTAATTATTGGTGGCGGTGTAAACGCAATCGAATACGCAACTATCTTTGCAGCTCTTGGTACGAAAGTAAACCTTCTAAGCTCTCGGGATGAATATCTGCCGTTTCTGGATTCTGAAATCAAGGAAGAATTTAACCGCTTAATGGACCGCCACAGGCTCATTATACATACCGGTGTACATGTAGATGGTGTTGCGCTCAATCCGCTTAGAAACTGCACGGAAGTGAAATACCATAATATTGAGACAAAGGAAAACAGGGTAATCGAAACCGAACAGGTAATTCATTTTGGCATTCGCAAACCAAACACAGATAACATAGGTTTGGAGAAACTTGGTATAGAAACCGACGATGAAGGCTATGTTAAAGTAGACGGCCATTATCAGACCTCCGTTAAATCTGTATACGCAGCCGGCGACATTATTGGTTTTCCCGGACTCGCCTCGGCTTCTTTTACTCAGGGTCGTATCGCCAGCTGCCATATGGCCGATAGAGAGAGCATCAAATTAACCGGTTCTCATCCTTTTGGAATTTATACCATTCCTGAAATCTCCAGTATCGGGCTCACAGAAGATGAAGCTAAAGCTCAGGGAATCGACTACGCTGTAGGTCGGGCGTATTACAAAGAGCTGACCAAATCATCGGTAAGTAATACAGATATTGGCATTCTCAAGCTCGTTATTAACCCTGAAAACCGACAGCTGCTTGGTGTCCACATCATAGGGGATTCGGCCTGCGATATTATTCATATTGGCCAGACCATGATAAAGAACAATGTGAGCATCAATTACCTGATAGACAATATTCTGAACTATCCTACATTCAGTGAAGCCTATCGCGTAGCAGCCTTTAATGGTATCAACAGGATTGAAAAACGCGGACTTAAGTACCAGAACGGTAAATCCTGATACTTATAGTCTTCCCCAGTTTTAACAGAGTGATGGGTTACTAATTTAAAAAAAGGCGCTTGCTTTCGGCAGGCGCCTTTTTTTATATAAAGTGTATGGCCATGGAAAGGCCCTTTCCATCCGTTTCCGGCGGAATGGGAAGCGTACGGATAGGCCTGTAAGGAGTTTGTGCAACCATAATTGCCAGAATGAGAGCATCCAGAATATCATCATCCTTTACCTCACCCTTTAGAAATGCTCCCCTGATTTCAGTAAATAAGTCTTCAATTCTGTTATCGGCCCGCCGGAGCAAATCGAAACGACGTTCAATCCCTTCTTTGGTTTTCTTTTTGGGCAACGGTTCGCCCCCGCGGTTCAGCTTTTTGAACAGCAGCTCGGGATGGCTCTCATGTACCTTTCGTATCAACGACGTGTTCTCCTGCAGGATATCGTCAACCTGCCGGATTTTTGGCATGATGTTCCACGCCTGCTTGCTGAAGCGTTTACCGGTTTTAGCCTCGTTGATGTCGCAGGCCGCTTTGTAGTCGTTCACCAAAAAGGCCGACCTCACGGGAGGGCCAAAAACCGACGAACTGTATCCCGGGCCCAGAACCCTTCTTAGAAGAAAGTCGCACATCCGCACCGGCTGATCCTCGCTAAGGCCAATAGGCACATCTATAAATGTACAATCCTGCTCGTGCAGCCATCCATTCAGATCCTGTGAGGTGCGCAATAATTTATATGATGCGCGGCTGCGGTCCAGCGAGACTGCTATCCAGCCGGCTTTGCATCCGTCTATTCCTGATGTCTTTACATTCGGTTTCATGCGTTGTTCCTGAAAATAAAAAAACGGCTTTGGCAACCTGCTTCGATGGAAGCTGATGCTCAAAGCCGCCAGATAACGATTTTAACTATACAAATCCGAAGAAAGCCGGATTATTTCACAATAGGTTTAAGCTGTATATACAACTCATCAAGCTGATCTTTATCAACCGAGTCCGGACTGTTATCCATTGTGCTTTGAGCACGCTGGTTTTTGGGGAATGCGATTACGTCGCGCAGGCTTTTTGCCCCAGTAAGCAGCATCACAATACGGTCTAACCCAAAGGCGATCCCACCGTGCGGAGGTGCACCGTACTGGAACGCTTCGAGAAGAAAACCGAACTTTTCTTTGGCTTCTGCTTCTTCTATACCGAGCGTTCTGAACATGGTTTTCTGAAGCTCATAATCATGGATACGAATAGAACCACCGCCAATTTCGCTGCCGTTCATAACTATATCGTATGCCCGGGCACGAACGGCTCCGGGATCCGACTCCATTTTATGGATATCTTCGGGGTTCGGCGATGTAAACGGGTGATGCATCGCATAATAGCGTCCATCATCTTCGTTGAATTCAAAAAGCGGAAAGTCTGTCACCCAAAGAAAGTGTGTTTTCTTCTCGTCTATCATCTCGTATTCTTTGGCAAACATTATCCTCAGATCGCCCAGTTGGTGATAAACAAGCGGGGCCTTACCTGCCAGGATAAGCACAAGGTCTCCGGTTTGAGCACCGGCCGCTGCCACCATTTTATGCGTGGTTTCTTCGCTCACAAATTTGGAGACGGAAGAATATACTTCATCCTCGTTATTTTTGATATAGATTAACCCGCCGGCGCCGATTTCCTGCTGTACGCGCTTTGTGAGGCGATCCATCACACCGCGACCAAGACTGCCAAACCCCGGCGCAACAAAGCCGACAACCTTACCGCCTTCAGCTACCGTTTTGGAAAAAACCCTGAATTCAGAACCGGCTACTATGGGCGACAAATCCTTAAACTTCATATCAAAACGAGTATCAGGTTTATCGCTTCCGTAAGTCTGTATTGCTTCCTGATAAGTCATTCTGGGAAACGGAGTTTCAATCTCTTTTCCCATTGTGTCTTTCAACATACGCGCCATCAGGCCTTCAGCCACCGAATAAATGGATTCCTCATCCACGAAGGACATCTCGACATCAATCTGGGTAAACTCTGGCTGACGATCGGCCCGAAGGTCTTCATCACGGAAACACTTCACAATCTGGAAGTAGCGATCCATTCCGGAAATCATAAGCGTTTGCTTATAAATCTGCGGGCTTTGTGGCAGCGCATAAAACTTGCCCGGATTTACACGGCTTGGCACCAGATAGTCGCGGGCACCTTCGGGTGTGGAACGCATCAGCACGGGAGTCTCAACCTCTGCAAACTGCAGCTCATTGAAATAATCGCGCGTGCTTTTGTAAACGGCAGATCGAAGCATCAGATTTTGCTGAAGCGGTTTCCGGCGCAGATCCAGATAACGGTTTTTTAATCGTATCTCTTCATTAGTTTGTATATCGTCCTTAATTTCGAACGGCGTGGTTTTGGCTTTTGAATAGATATGCAGGCTTTTAACCCTCACTTCAATTTCACCGGTAGCCATATTAGGGTTTATGGTTTCTTCATCACGCTTGCGCACATAACCCCGGATTCCAACAACATATTCGGAACGGAGTTCATCCGCCAGCTTATGGGCTTCCGGTTCATCCTGCGGAGAGAACACCACCTGTGTAAGTCCGTACCGGTCACGAAGATCAATAAATATCACGCCCCCTAAATCGCGGCGCGTATTAACCCAGCCGTTAAGGATTACTTCTTCGTTTTCGTGCTTACTTTCTAATTCACCACAAGTGTGCGTGCGTTTTAACAACATAAATTTATTATCTGACTAAGAATTGCTTTTAAAAAAATTGTGTTTACCCCTGAATATGGCAAGACACCAAAAATAAGAAATTAACAGACTATTTCCCGTCCGGGAATGGTAATTTAGTATGATGGATATTTTTACCTTAGCATTACTTGTATCGGTAGCATCTTGCGGCTACATGACTGGCCTCGTCGTGTTTGTACAGCTCGTACATTACCCTTCTTTCCTTTTTGTTGACAAGTCTAAAGGTACGGCTTTTCATAACTTCCACACGCAGTTCACGGGTTATGCCGTCGGGCTGCCAATGGTTGCCGAACTGATTGCTGCATTCGCAATGATTATCTTTGCGCCGGACACCCTTTATCTTGCACTGTCCATTTTATCGGCTGTACTGCTTCTGATTGTCTGGCTGGAAACAGGCCTGCGGGTAATCCCGGTTCACAATAAACTTCAGCAAAATGCTCTAAAGGATGATGAACTCATAAACAAACTTATAAAATCAAACCGAATCCGAACCTACAGCTGGTCAGCACGTTTTCTCTTGTTGCTCTTAATTATTAAATTGCTACTTTACTGAGAATAAAGATATGAGCTGATTTAAATTTTGGACTATTATACCAATCAGCTTAAGCTTATAGTGGATTTTAAAAACAGGGAGTTTATAGACGAATGGATGACATTCGAATTTTAGTTGCCGACGACCACAGTGTGGTTCGATACGGGTTAACTACTATCTTCAACAGCGTTCCGAAAATTACGGTCGTTGCAGAAGCATCAAGCGGCGTGGATGCCTTTGAGTTGTATAAAGCTCAAAGGCCCGACATCTGCTTTTTAGATATAACCATGCCAGATATGGATGGTATAGAAACTTGCAGATCCATTCTGGGGTTCGATCCGAATGCCAAAGTTATTATCATGACAATCCACCTGAGTAAAGAATATCTCAATAAAGTTCTTGCAGCAGGCGCTCATGGGTACATGCTTAAAAACTCTTCGAAACAGGAAATTCTTGAAAATATCCAGAAAGTGATGAAGGGAGAGCGCGTTTTTAGCAAAGCCGTTTCCGAACTAATGGCCAAAAGCTTTATGGATACCCACGATTCCGGAAATATCGGAAACCTTCTTACCAAACGTGAAAAAGAAATACTACGTTATATTACAGATGGTCAAACGAATCAGGCCATTGGAGAGCAGCTTTTCATCAGTCCCAGAACCGTTGAAACTCACAGGGCAAATCTGATGCAAAAACTTCAGGTTAAGAATACAGCTGCTTTAGTACGTAAAGCATTGCGAGAAAACATTTTATGATTTTTATACGTATTTATACGGATAAAATTTACGGGATAAAACTTATTGCTCCCCACCTGTTTTAGTGATAAATTAAAACATACAAATGGGGTAATAGCCGTCTGTAGATGATAAATTAAACGTCCTGGTCTGAACCGCCAGGACGTTTTTTTTTGCCTTTTATTTTCTAAAAAGCCGCTTTAAAATAAAAAGGGCCCGATATTCCCATACCAGGCCCTTCATGTTCCAAGCATTAAGGTCAATTAATGAAGGAAGTAGCTTTTAGCATGCGATCTGCTTTAAGGAGCAATCAAGAACAACCACTCGTTGCCCCGCAGGTTTCGCATTTTAAACAGGTCCCGTTACGGACCATTGTCATACTGCCGCAGTCTCCGCAAATATCACCGGTGTAGCCCATACTGCGTGCCCGTTTGTATTTCACCATGAACTTGCTTTCACCTTTAACAGGATTAGATGCGACAGGAGCAGATTCTACAGGCGTTGCTGCTGGCTCATCGCGGTTCTCTTCTGGCTTTACGTTGCCGTTAAGCTCGTTATCGGATGGACCTTCCTCTCCTTCCGGGCGCAACGTGCGCGAAAGAATTTCTTCAGGGCCCACATGTGCCAGATCGTCGCGATCCATATAGGTTACGGCCAGCTCACGGAAAATGTAATCAATAACCGATGTGGTCATTTTGATGTGAGGATTTCCTGCCACCATGCCGCTTGGCTCAAACTTGGTGAAGACAAATGCATCAACAAACTCGTCAAGCGGAACGCCATGCTGAAGTCCCAGCGAAATCGAAATGGCAAAGCAGTTCAGCAAACTCCGGAACGCAGCCCCTTCTTTGTGCATGTCGATGAAAATTTCACCAATCTGACCATTATCGTACTCGCCCGTGCGCAGATAAACGCTCTGTCCGCCTATTTTACATTTTTGCGTATAGCCTCCGCGACGATTAGGAAGACGCTGTCGGCCGGATACATACTTATGTATGATGCGCTCGGCTGTTTTAACAACTGCATCCTGGGCAACGTTATCCGTTTCGCTAAGTGGCTGCTCAGTTGCATCATCCTCTTCCTGCACAACTTCAAGAACGTCTGAAGTTGAGTTTAACGGCTGGCTAAGCTTAGACCCATCGCGGTACAGAGCATTGGCCTTAAGCATCAGCTCCCACGAGTCCATATACGCCTTCTTAAGCTCTTCAATTCTGGCTTCGTTAGGAAGGTTGATGGTCTTGGAGATCGCGCCGGATATAAACGGCTGTGCAGCCGCCATCATACGGATGTGGCCTAAGGCAGAAATGTAGCGGGTGCCGATCTTGCCACACTTGTTGGCGCAGTCGAATACAGGAAGGTGCTCATCCTTAAGGTGAGGCGCTCCTTCTACAGTCATCGTACCGCATACATACGCATTGGCTGCATCAATTTCTGATGGTTTAAATCCCAGGTGCGCCAGCATATCAAAGCTCCAGTCGCTCAGCTGCTCCTCGGTGATGCCGAGCGCTTCTTTGCAGAAGTCTTCGCCCAGGTTCCACTGATTGAAAGCGAACTTCACTTCGAATGCACCCGGAAGGGCCTGTTCGACGGCTGCAATTTTATCATCCGTAAATCCGAGTGCTTTTAGCTTAGCCTCGTTTATTGAAGGGCAGCCCTTAAAGGTACCATGTCCTTTAGCGTATTTAACAATATCATCAATTTCTTCTGCGCTGTAGCCCAGTTTATCGAGGGCAGCAGGCACGCTTTGGTTAATAATCTTGAAGTAACCGCCACCGGCAAGCTTCTTGAATTTCACAAGAGCAAAATCCGGCTCGATGCCTGTAGTGTCGCAGTCCATCACCAGACCAATGGTACCCGTTGGCGCAATCACAGTAACCTGTGCATTACGGTAACCATACTCTTCACCCATTTTAAGAGCAGTATCTGAATCTTCGCGGGCAGCTTTGAGCAGATAGTCCGGGCAAATACTGGCGTCGATTCCGAGCGGCTTTATTGTCAGATCTTCATACTCATCGGGAGCTGCATTAAAAGCTGCCCTGCGATGGTTACGAATGACCTTCAGCATGTGTTTTTTGTTTCTCTCGTAGCCCTCGAAGGTTCCGAGTTCAGACGCCATTTCTGCACTCGTTGCATATGAATGCATATGCATGATAGAGGTGATGGCTCCCGTGAGCGCAACAGCCTCATCGCTGTCGTAAGGAATACCCTGAATCATGAGCAGGGAGCCAATATTGGCATATCCTAAACCAAGCGTTCTGAACTTGTATGAAAGCTCAGCAATTTCTTTTGAAGGGAACTGTGCCATGAGTACAGAAATCTCAAGAGTCATGGTCCACAGACGGGTGGCGTAACGGAAACCTTCCACATCAAACTTGCCCGTTTTGACATCGTAAAACTTCACCAGGTTAAGCGAAGCCAGGTTACAGGCGGTGTTATCGAGGAACATGTACTCGGAACACGGGTTACTTGCATTAATTGCCCCATCTTCAGGGCAGGTGTGCCACTCGTTAATGGTATCGTGGTACTGCGTTCCCGGGTCGGCAGAAGCCCATGCGGCATACGCAATCTGATCCCAAAGTTCACTGGCTTTCAGCGTTTTGCAAGGTTTTGGCTCTCTGTTTTCTTTCCTGGAGTTCTTTTTCTCTGTTCTGTGGTAGAGATTCCAGTCGCCGTCTTCCTTCACGGCTTTCATAAAACTGTTTGGAATACGCACGGAGTTATTCGAATTCTGTCCGCTTACGGTTGCATAAGCTTCAGAGTTCCAGTCGGTATCGTACGTATCAAACTTAATATCTGTGTAGCCCTGCTCGGCAAGCTGAATAATACGCTGCACGTAATTCATTGGCACAAACGCCTGATTCGCTTTACGTATAGCTTCAGCCAGCGCTTTATTGCGCTTCGGATTCCGGCTTACTTCACCATTGTAGGTGCGGCCCTCAATTTCGACGGGCGTATGGCAAAGGTTGATAATTTTCTTTAGATGGCGCTCCAGCGTTTTTGATCCGGCTACGATAGATGCAACCTTCTCCTCTTCTTTCACCTTCCAGTTGATATACTCCTCGATATCCGGATGGTCCAGATCCAGAGTTACCATTTTCGCAGCACGGCGGGTGGTTCCGCCAGATTTAATGGCGCCGGCAGCACGGTCACCGATTTTGAGGAAACTCATGAGACCGGATGATTTTCCACCACCGCTTAAAGGCTCATTTGCGCCCCGGATATTAGAAAAATTGGTTCCCGTTCCGGAACCGTACTTAAAAAGACGACCTTCACGTACCCATAAATCCATAATACCGCCTTCATTTACCAGGTCATCGCTGATGCTCTGTATAAAACAAGCGTGAGGTTGCGGGTGCGAGTACGAATCTTCAGAGCGCTTTACTTCCCCGGTTTTCGGATCTGCATAATAGTGCCCCTGGGCCGGACCGTTGATGCCATATGCCCAGTACAGACCTGTGTTAAACCACTGTGGTGAGTTAGGGGCCACCATCTGGCTGGCCAGCATAAGGCGCATTTCGTCGAAGTAATGGAGGGCATCTGCTTCAGTTGTGAAGTAGTTATGCTTCCAGCCCCAGTACGTCCAGCAGCCTGCAAGCCGGTCGAAAACCTGGCGGCTGTCTGTTTCAAACGTGTAGCGCTCTTCTTCGGGTATATCCTTCATTGCCTTCAGGTCGGCTTCCTGGCGCTGCAGCCATTTCGGAACGCCCTTTTCGGCAACACGCTTAAGCTTTACCGGCACTCCTGCTTTACGAAAGTACTTTTGGGCTATAATGTCGGTAGCCACCTGACTCCACGTATTGGGCACCATCACTTTATCAAGCAAAAATACGCTTGAGCCATCCGGATTTTTAATTTCCGATTTACGCGCTTCAAATGTTAATGCGTCGTATGGACTGTTCCAAGTATCTTGCGTGTAATGGCGTTTAATCTTCATATGCGGTGCCCGTTATGTTATTATATATAAGATGTATATGTGCTGTTTAGCCGAATTAATAATTTAGTAGCTACACAATTACGATTCAAAGCTATTTATCAACAACTTATTCACAGAATTTGTAAATGAGAGGCGCGCACGTTCACCAGACGCAGTTGTGGACAACTTGTGGATATAACATGACGGCATTATCCACCCTGGAATCTGTTTTCATGATCATTTTTTTAAATCACCCTTCAAATCAGATCATGCAGGGTTATTTATACTGTAATAGTGCAGTTAAACAGCTGTTTCGTTTTTTATCTGCAAAGGGCGCAGTTCAATTCCTGCCATCAAAACTGGCCCGCAGAACCGTTGTTCACTATGCGGACTTCAGCCGCAGTTATCCACAAAAAAAAGGAGCGCCCGTACAAGTTTGCCGGGCGCTCCTCAATAAAGCTTTTAAACTGCTTTAGCTCAACTTATGCGTCAAGCGTTTTTTCGATGATGCGCAGTACGTGGCGGGTATGAGCCTGAGTCTCAGCATTGCCTCTGCTGCGGCCTTCCATCATTGTTTTGATGTTCTCAATGCTGCGAAGTGCAGCAGAGCGTGTGAAGGTGTCGTACGGGTTTGGCCCGTCTCTGAGTACAGATGCAAGACTGGTTACATACGCAATTTGCAGGTTCTGGCGGAACGTATTCACATTCGAGCGCAAATCAGCCTGAAAAATAGCGTTGGTAAGATCGTCCATCATTTCAGTAAGCGCGTATTCGTTGCCGTAAAGGCGCGAATCTGTAATACGCTTGGTCGTGTTTGGATGAAGCAGATGCGCAAGAGTACCCCGCTGCATGTTCAGAGCCAAATCGTGAATTTTCGGATCTTCGCCAGCAGCGAAGAAGTTGAATCCGCGGCGCTGACGCTGCAAGTGGTTGTACACCTCATGCGAACCGTAGAATGCATCCGGTGCGAAAAGGTTGCGGGCAATTACGTCCATAGCACGCTTCTGGTCAGCAAGAGCAACCGGAGTGTATGGAGGAGTATCGTCGCCGGGCTGGCCAACAAAGGCACGGTTTACGTAAACACCACCAACGTGGCGCGAGGCAACGCCCATAGCTGTAGACCACTGGCCCATGCTCGACATAAACGCATTGTATAACTCCTGGTAACTCTGGTTTTCAGAAGAGTATTTCTCAAGCAGATTATCCAGCATGTTGTGTACAATCTGAACGCGCTCATCGGCATAACCAACAGGGTCGCTGGTCATATCACCAATCATTACGCGCGGGTCGATTGCTTTACCAGGCGAACGCATGTCGTCTGCATCGTTACCAAAGATGAGTTCAGGCTCGGTTGAGCGCTCCAAAATGGTGCGGAGGCGTTCTTCTTCGGCATCGGCATCATCTAGAGCAGTAGAGTAACCAAACTCAATTGCCCAGATATCGTAAGGACCCGCTACAGTGGTGTAGAACTGTCCCTGATTCGCAGGGTCCAAAGCTACGTTGATAGCAGGGTAATCCATAACGGAACCGGCAAGACCAACTTCTTCGGTAAGGCTTCTGTCATGTACCTGATCCGGGCTGAGCATAGATGATGCGGCCATGTTGTGGTTCAGACCAAACGTATGGCCCAGCTCGTGCATAATCAGGTAAACGAGCGCATCGTGCAGCAGCTGCTCTTCATCAGCATATTCGAGATCCAGTGCCTTGATGGCAGAGAATCCGAACATATTGTTCATGTGGATGAAGTGACCCAGCGAGCAAAACATACCGTGCTGCTCTTCGCCCTCATGCTCGTGCGTTTCGATCGAGCCAAGGAAATAGTCTATCACGTTTTCGCTGAACAGCTTTTCGTTGTTCGCCGCATTTCTGAGGAAAACAAACTCAAGCATAATATCGGCACCGATAATCTGACCGGTGCGCGGATTGGTGAAGCTTGGACCGTAGCCACCGAACGGAGGGTTAGGTGAAGAGGTCCATCTAAGCACGTTGTAGCGAATGTCGCCGGCATCCCAGTCGGCTGTATCGGGCTGTACTTCAACAGCAATAGCGTTACGGAAACCAGCTGCCTCGAAGGCACGGTTCCACTCCAGCGTTGCCTTTTTGATAATCGGGCGCAGTTCGTGTGGTGTTGTGTTTTCAATCCACCAGGTAATAGGTTCAACCGGCTCAGAAATCGCAGCGGTTGGATCTGCCTTTTCCAGGTGCCAGCGGTTTATTACATCGGCCCACGGAGTCGGGCCGAAAGCAGTCTGATCGTTTACCTGCTGGGTGAAGTAACCCACGCGCGGATCGTCTCGACGCGGCTTGAAGTTGTTATCCGGCATTTCAATAAATGAATGCTGATACACAATGCTAACCGAACGGGCATCTGTTACAGCTGCCCCGCCACGGTTTATCGGAGACGGGTTGTCATAAACATATTCTACGGTAACGGCAGTATTCTCAGGATAGCTGCGAATATCGGCATATTTGGTTTTATCACGATTCAGGTTGCCAAGCGTGAACATAGCTCCCGGAGGCATTCCAGGAAACGGACTTGGCTTAATCTGGTGCAGGCTTTCTGAAAGGAATAGAGGATCAGAATTCACAAGAAAACGACCATCATCTTCGGTTTCAATTTTTCCGCTAAACAGAACGGCACGGCTGATGTTGGCATCAGATGCACGGCTAAGCGGGCTCTCTTCATCGAAATGGAATCCGGTGTTTACAACAACAAATTCAATGCGGTCGAAATAACGCTCAATCGTAAAGATTTTGTTATCACGGTAGTTTCCGCGGAAATGACCTACCTGAGTAACACCATCAACGGTGTGACCCCAGTAGATGAATTCTTTTCCAATCTGGTCTTCAGTGATGAGCATCTTGGTGCTTCCGCTCGTAGTATCCTGATAAACCGTAAAAAGGCCTTCCATTGCAGTGCTGCCTTTTACGGCTTCTTCGATTTTATCGGTTTGGGTTCGCTCTGTTGCCGTCGGGGCTGTAGCCTGTTGCGATGAGGAACATCCCACCATAACAGCTGCAAAGAACAGCACGGTCAAAACGTAGTTTATTTGTTTCATAGAGTAGTATTTGGCCATCAGGTTTGGGGTTCCTAACGGGTTGTGATGTGTTTGTTTTTTACTTGGATGGTGCAAATGTACGTATAAATCATACACTTGTTTGAAAAAATACATTAACCGAAAAGTCACGGGTTATGTATTAAATCCCTATTTCGACCTGAAACCGAACATAAAGTAAATCGGTGTTAGCAGCTTGTGGAAACATTCTTGTCTCATACGTGACTTCACCCTGTACCTTAAGGGCATGTTCCCATACATAGCGTGTTAGGCCAACAGAATACTGCATACGCTCGGGCTCGGCCATTCTGATTTCCGAATCCGGAAGTTGGTGCGAAAAACGCCCGATTACTTCATAGTTCGAAGGAAACAAATAGCTGAGCTGCAAATCGTAACCCTGGCCCGAAAACACCAAACGTTCACCGGGCTCACCGGTCACTGGCGTGGTAATTGGGTCGTCTGTGGTCCTCATCATGTAGGCACTCATAAAAGCCAAGCCCTGGTATTTCAGCATAGCGTCCAGATGGAGCACGCGCAGATCACGTTCTTCGAATAAGACGCTTCCCATCTGGCCCCGGCTTCGCTGAGCTCGTCCATTAACATGATAGGTGCCGGCCAGCAGAAGCTTAGGCGTTTGTTCCCGAACCAGGTCGCCTTCAAACAGTGTACCGTTGTTTAAGAATGAGCCAAACGGCATCAGCTCCAATCTACCTGTAAGCGCCGAAAGGCCGTTAGAACGCGCCGTGTTTCTTCCATCCCCGTCGCTGAACGCTGCCCGCACATTATAGGAGAACCGGTCTGGATTTTCATTGGAATAGTTTGCAAACAGGCCAAAATCGCGGTCTATGGTAAACAAGGCGTTATTTATAGAGCGATCGGTTAGCTGTAGCGCACCCGATGAGTTCACACGCTGCCGGTTTCCGGGAAGTTTCGTCTGACCAAAACCAAGGCTGATACGCGGCGTTGCACGATACACAAAAACGGCATCACGAATTATATTCAGGTTTTCTCCGGCCTGAAGCGTTCCGGTATCACCCGGCGAGAACGATAGCTGTATGGCATACAAAAAACGCGGATCGCCCACGAAGCCATCAAACCGCAGCCTGAGTCTTCGTATTTCCCCGATTACGGAATAATCGTCGTCGAGATTATCGGTATAGGTCACGCGGTTCTGCATACGAAAACGAATATTCAGCTGGTAGGTGCTGTCCGGCGTGGTAAGGCCCAAACCCCGGCCATAGCTGTAGTACGGCAGGTTCGGAAAGCGGGTATCGTCGTCGGCATCAAATTCCCGGGGCACGGTTTGTGCGATGAGGGATTCAGCAGAAAAAAGAATTACGAACAGTAAAAGCAGAACAGCACGAACAATAGATGAGCACATACGCATCAATTTATTTGTAGTGATTAAAGTAAGCCTGCGTCGCATCAGCAAAACGGTTCGAAATTAGCATTTTTTTCAGCCGGTCGTTTTGAAAATTTTCCAGGGTGTCTCATCGGGCATTCGGGCGCTGAAATTCATGCGCTCTTTTTGTGTAGGGTGATCAAATCCAAGCCCGAAAGACAGCAGGGCCAGATTCCGGTTTTGCGGCTGATTTCCATCGCCATACTTATAGTCGCCCCAGAGCGGAAACCCGGCATGGCTGCACTGCACCCGAATCTGATGCGAGCGTCCCGTTATCAGCTCAATTTCGATAAGCGCGAGACCGCTGTTTCTGGCCAGCGTTTTCATTCGAAGTTCGGCCCGTTTACCCTCTTTGTGCGTTTCGGGCACCACGCTAACCACGTTACGCGAGCTGTCTTTCCACAGATGATCCACAAGCACGGCCTCGTCCGGCGGATTTCCGGTAACCACGGCCCTGTACGTTTTGTCGACTGTTTTTTTTCTAAACTGATCTGAAAGTCGTGATGCGCCTTTCGACGTACGGGCAAATACCATAATTCCAGCCGCCGGGCGATCTAAACGATGCACGAGCCCCATAAACACGTTTCCGGGCTTGTTGTATTTCACCTTAATATACTCTTTGAGCACGTTCAGCAGATCCGGATCGCCGCTCGCGTCTTCCTGAACGGGTACATTCGGCTTTTTTTCAATTACCAGCAGATGATTATCCTCATAAACCGGACTGAAATACGATTCTCTTTCGTTATTTTCCATGCGTAATATGATAGCGGAAATCCGTAAAAACGTACAGCCCTAATTCGAAGGCTTCACCTGCCCGGATTTTTATTCGGCTACCAATGCCATCACCCTGTACAAAAATTTCTCTTTTTAAACTTATATGCCTTATACCCAACACGAATTATTGAACCATAAGCTGGAGCATTTGCCGCTTCGGCCGGGCGTGTACCAGTATAAGGATGAGGCCGGTAAGATTATTTACGTTGGCAAGGCGAAAAAGCTGCGCAACCGGGTGCGTTCCTATTTCCAGGAATCGAGGAACCATACCGGCAAACTGCGCATGCTGGTGAGCCGCATCCGGGATGTTGAAACGATTATTACCGACTCCGAGGCAGAAGCCCTCATTCTGGAAAACAATCTCATCAAAAAGCATCAGCCGCGCTACAATATTGCGCTCAAGGACGACAAGAGCTATCCTTATATATGTCTTACCAGGGATGAACGCCCCCGGGTTTTCCCGACCCGGACTGTTGTAAAAGACGGGAGCAAGTATTACGGCCCGTACGACCACGTGGGCAAGATGAAGCATATGCTTGAAACCATCCGGAAGGTTTTCAACCTGTGTACCTGCGCCTGCAATCCGCGAAATGTAGACCTGAACCGCGGCGTGCCCAAATGGCACAGCTGTTTCGACGACTACTTCGAGCAGTGCTCCGGCGATCTGCCGCTGGATGTATACCAGGATAAAATGCAGAAGGTGATACGCCTGCTCAACGGTAATACATCTTCGCTGATTCGCGAGCTGAAGGAGGAAATGCAGATTGCGGCCTCGGCCCTGAATTTTGAGGAGGCCGCCCAGCTTCGCGACGGAATTGATGCACTGCAGAAGTACAGCGAAAAAATGAAAATGGTGACCAATGATGAAATCAACCGGGACGTGTTCGCCATTTATGCCGACCGCGAACATGCGGTGAGCTGCGGCGTGCTTTTCAAAATCCGGGAAGGAAAGCTGATTGGCCGGCACAACAAGGTGATCAAAAATATTGAAGGCACGGCCGACGAGGTGCTGCTTCAGGCCTTTGTTGAAGATTACTATACGGGAGAAACCGCCGGTATCGAGCCCGATGAAGTTCACGTGAGTCACGATTTCGAGGACTCAGAGCCGCTTCTGGAGTATTTAAGCAGTCAGGTTGGCAGAAAGGTGAAGCTGATTGAGCCCAAAATCGGAGAAAAGGCCCAGCTGGTAAAAATGGCCGAATCCAACGCTAAACTGCTTACAGGAGAGTACGTGCTGCAAAAACAGAAAGCGGAGAAAGATTTCATTCCTAATTCTGTGAAAAGCCTGCAGCGCGATTTATTTCTGGATCGCCTGCCCCGCCGTATCGAGTGTTTCGACAACTCCAACCTGATGGGCTCCGATCCGGTTGCCTCCATGGTTTGTTTTGTTGATGCACAGCCCCGGAAATCTGAATACAAGCGGTTTAACATCAAAACTGTGGTGGGCCCGGATGATTTTGCATCTATGAAAGAAGTCCTCACCCGCCGCTACAGCCGCGTAATGAAGGAAAAGCAGCACATTCCGGATCTTATTGTGGTTGATGGCGGCAAGGGTCAGCTCTCGAGTTCGGTTGAGGCGCTCAAAGAAATCGGCTTTTTCGGTCAGGTGCCCATTATCGGGCTGGCTAAACGGCTTGAGGAGGTTTTCCTGCCCGGGAAAACAGATCCGGTTATGATTCCGAAAACATCGTCTGCTTTGAAACTCCTGCAGCGCGTAAGGGATGAAGCCCACCGCTTTGCGATCACTTTTCACCGCGACAAGCGTTCTAAACGCACCTTCAGCTCCGAACTGGAGTCTATACCCGGAATTGGTGCCAAAACGGCGCAAAAGCTCATCCGACTGTTTGGCAGTGTGAAAAAGATCCGTGAAGCCGATAAGGAAACCCTCATTAAGAACGCCGGACAGAAAACCGGCATGCTGCTGTATACTCACTTCCACCCCGAGAAAGCCAACTGACCTAATTTAGATTCAGTATAATGTGTTTTTTTGTGGACACTCCACGCTGCCGGTGTGTACTATTTGCAGTATTTGGCCTGTTCTGCTACCGATTCTATTCCTTGGTATAGTTTTTGCCACAATTACTACAGATCCCGCAGTAAAAGGATTCAAAGCCTTAAACGGCAGTTCAGAACGGATACAATCACAGATTCGTTAATTAGTAAGACACCAGACAAGTCAATCTAAACTGAACAGCCATGCAGGCCGAATCCCCAAAGCTATGGGAGCAGGCAAATAAGTTTCCTGCGGAGCAATATCAAAATTCATCTAACGTTTTCATACTATGTTGTCAGTAACTAACATATCCGACCCAAAATACTCCGGAATGGACGACCAGGATCTGGTTCGTGCTTTCCGTAAAGATGGAGATCAACTGGCATTCAGCGAGCTTCTGAACCGCCACCAGAACAAGATATACTCGTATATCTACAGTATGGTTGGTAACCAGGAGACCGCGAACGATATTTTCCAGGAGACTTTCACTAAGGTCATCACTAAAATGGATGACACCTACAATGAGCAGGGAAAGTGGATTGCCTGGGTAATGCGTATTGCACACAACGCAACGATTGACCACATCAGAAAGCGCAAGCGTTTTGTAGATGTGAACTCTTCGGGCGACAGCGACTATGACTTTTATGACAGGTTAGAGGATGATTCTACTCCAAGTGCTCAGGATAATCTTGAGTTCGGAGAAGCCAAATCCAGCCTGATGAAGCATATTGCCGGTCTGCCGAAAGAGCAGCGTGAAGTTGTAATGCTGCGCCATTACTATGAAATGTCGTTCAAAGAGATTGCTGAACTCACCGGAGTTTCTATCAATACAGCTCTGGGTCGTATGCGCTACGCGCTTATTAACCTGAGAAAAATGTTCGACAAACAAAATGGAAAAGAATACGAATATGCACAACGCGGATGAACTTTGTCTCAAATACATACTCAATGAGCTCGATCCGTCTGAAGTTCTGCTTGTAGAACAGGCGATGAAAGAAGACGAGAACGTGCTCATTGAGATTGAAAGTCTCCGGGCAACGCTCCGCAAACTCGACAAACTTCCGGAAGTTTCTCCTTCAGAAAGCGTCCGGCAAAAAATTCTTCAGCAGGCTGGTGAATATGCAGCTAACAGAACTTCCACTCGGTTTTTTGGCTCAACACCGGCTGGAGCCACATATATAGCCGTGGCCGCCGTACTCATAGTTACTTTGAGTATTGGTCTTTACAGCTATAATTCACAATCATCAGTAGCTGATGCCCCGGTTTCGACCGAAGTAAGCACAAATATTTCCGCATCTGTTACCGGATCAAATGCGCTACCAACGCTCACCCAATCTGCCGAAAACGTGCAGCCCTGGGTCGATAACAACAACGTGCTTCGGATAAACGTATCTAACAATGCTTCAGGATTGTCTATTATTTCTCCTGAAACGGCTGGTACCAATCCTTCACCCAGACTTATACCGATCGAACGCCAGCCAAGCAGCCAGTTTGGCACCGGTATCAGAGACCTTCAGCTAACACGCACACAGTATTAAATTCAGCTGAAACCTTTTTCTTCATATTTTCTTTTTAGCCCGTTGCCCAGGTGGTACTTCCATTTAAGGCAAACGGGCTTTTTTAATTTCACTATATTTACATAAGTTCGATCTACATTGCACATCCTGTCTGAACAAGTTTTTAAAGGCGGTACTCGTGCTGAAGCTATTGTATCGAGATGTTTTCCACAAGCAAAATCATTTTTAAATAAACCTCTATTATGGGCAAAGTGATTTCCATTGCCAACCAGAAAGGTGGCGTTGGAAAAACCACAACATCAATTAACCTGGCTGCCAGTCTTGCTGCCATAGAGCACAGCACGCTGCTTATTGATATTGATCCGCAGAACAACTCCACCAGCGGGCTTGGAATCGAATCCAGGTCGGTTAAAGGTTCTGTGTACGAACTCCTCGTGGAAGATCTTTCTGTTGATGAAGTGGTAATGAAAACCGAACTACCCCATCTTGATATTGTGCCCAGCCACATTAATCTGGTAGGTGCAGAGATTGAGATTATAGACCGGGCCAACCGTGAGCGTATTCTTGAAAAAGCTATTGAACAGATTCGCCACAAGTATGATTTTGTAATTATAGACTGCCCTCCTTCACTGGGTCTGCTTACAATAAATGCACTTACCGCGTCCGACTCGGTCCTCATACCGGTACAGTGCGAATATTTCGCGCTTGAAGGCCTGGGTCAGCTTTTGAACACCATCAAAATTGTGCGTCAGCATCTGAACCGCGAGCTCGAAATTGAAGGCGTAGCTCTAACCATGTACGATATCCGCACCCGCCTTTCTGCACAGGTTGCAGAAGAGGTAAAGCGATACTTCGGCGATAAAGTCTTCGAATCACTAATTGCCCGAAACGTGCGTTTGGCTGAATCTCCAAGTTTTGGAAAGCCTGCTCTTCTATATGATTCCATGAGTACAGGGTCTCAAAACTATCTGTCGCTGGCACGGGAGATCATAATTCGCAATAAATCACTTTACAAGCATAGTCCTATTTTCGAATCTGATACCGAAGGTATCAGCCCGGCATCCAAGGACTAAAACCTCCCGATTTTCATGGCAAAAAAAGTATTAGGCCGCGGCCTTGGAGCTTATTTCCCCAACCTGGACGACGATTCTGAACAATCACAGAAATCGGATGGCGGGAAGAACTCCACAGATGCGACAGGATCCATTCGCGACCGCGTAAACGTAACGCTTCATGTTCCCGTAGAATCTATCCGGATGAACCCTCATCAGCCGCGTACCGAATTCGATACATTCAGGCTGCAGGAGCTATCCGATTCCATTAAGCAGCACGGACTCATACAGCCGATAACCGTGCGACACCTCGGTCAAGAACGGTTTGAACTAATTTCCGGTGAACGTCGCCTTCGTGCCACGCGGATGGCGGGTATCAAGGAGATACCGGCCTTTGTTCGCGAAGCCAACGATGAGCAGATGATTACATTTGCAATCATCGAGAATATACAGCGCGAAGAACTCAACCCTATTGAGATCGCCCTTGGCTATCAGCGTCTGATTGATGAATGCAGCCTGAAGCAGGAAGAGGTCGCCCAAAAAGTCGGACGAAATCGTACAACGGTTACAAACTCACTGAGACTTCTCAATCTGCCAGCTGCCATACAGCAGGGGCTTAAAACCGGAAAAATAAGCGCCGGCCATGCCCGTACTCTAGTAAGCGTGGAAGACGAAGAAAAGCAGGAAGAGTTATACAACAAAGCTATCGAAAACGAGCTCTCGGTTCGTCAGCTGGAAGATCTTGTCCGTCTGATTGGCAAACCAAAGAAGTCTAAACCCAAGAATCCCCCTGCGTCTGCGTCTCAGGGAATAGAGTACCGTGAAATTACCAACAGGCTTCGCCGAACGCTGGCTACTAAAGTGAACATCCGCAAGAAAGCCAAAGGCGGCGAAATCAAGATTGAGTATTACTCAGACGACGAGCTCGAGCGGCTGCTTTCTTTGTTTGATGGCATCCGCCAGTAGCCTTTACCAGCGGCACCTTTATGGAAACCAATCACTTCGGTCATAACAGGCTTCATACGTTGCTTATTACAGCAGTGGTTTTATTTTGTATGCACGCCAACACAGACTTAACACAAGCTGCTACCGGCAATGGTTTTCATTTTCAGGAGAAAAGTCATTCAATAACTGTTTTCAGCTTCAATTCTGGATCAGGACCCGAATACGGATTAAACCTCCTGAAGCCTTTGCCCGCCGCTTCGGAAACCCTGAGCCTTACAGAGGTTAGCTTTGCTTTGAGTGAGAAATCGGGACAGTCAGCACGACAGGATACTGTACCACATCCGCGCAACGTAATGTTTCGCTCGCTTATTCTACCCGGCTGGGGCCAGTATACAAACAGACAGGCCTGGAAAATACCCGTTGTTTACGCCCTCATTGGCGGTGTTGCTTACTACGCCTGGTTTTCCGATACCCGTTACCGGGGCTTTAGAGCCGCTTTTTATAACAGCAATCCGGAAAACACCGACTTCCGTTTTGGTGCAACGCCAGCCTGGATTGATCCGAATGCTTCAGCAGAGTTCCTTCGCGATTCACGAAACTTCCACCGAAACCGGCGGGACTTTCTGATTATAGCCACCGTTTTATCCTACGGGCTTAACGTGCTCGATGCCTACGTTTTTGCCCATATGCGTGATTTCGACGTAAGCGACGACCTGTCTGTGCGAAATATCGAGCTAGGTTCATCCTCCTTTTTAGCTGCACAGGCCTCCGCTCCTGTACCACTTTTATCTTTTAATCTGCGCTTCTGAGTTTAATTGCGCGCACTTGCCATCATCTTTTATAACCAAATTTTCCTGCTATGACTCCAAAAGAAAACGCCCCAATCCCCGATAAATACGGTACCGATCTTCGGAATGATGTCTGGAGTATCTTTAAGGTTATGGGGGAGTTTGTTGAGGGTTACGAAAAAATGTTCGAAATCGGTCCCTGTGTATCCGTATTTGGATCAGCCCGTTTAGACGAAACCAGCCCGTACTACAAAATGACAGAAGACATGTCACAGCGCCTTACCGATGTCGGATTTGGCGTAATAACAGGCGGCGGGCCCGGATTAATGGAAGCTGCAAACCGCGGTGCTCAGAAAGGAAACGGCAAATCGGTAGGATTAACCATTCGTCTTCCTTTTGAAGCAGGCGTCAATGACTTTGTTGATAACCAGCACCATATCGACTTCAACTACTTCTTTGCACGCAAGGTTATGTTTGTGAAATATGCTCAGGGATTCGTGGTTTTCCCGGGAGGTTTCGGCACGCTAGATGAATTTTTTGAAGCCCTTACGCTCATGCAAACCGGCAAAATAGGTCGGTTTCCGGTAGTGCTAATCGGTACCGATTACTGGCAGGGACTGGTAGACTGGATTAAAGATACCATGCTTGCTAATGGCGCTATCGCCGACAAAGATATGGATCTTTTTCTGCTCACCAATAGCATAGACGACGCCGTTAACTATCTCACTGATTTTTACAAAGTTCACAAAATTGGCCCCAACTTTTGATATCGACTTCAAATTAAATTATATTCGCAACGCCCTTGTTTTCGATGACTATACTATCGTAGATATCTCACTCGTTAAACTTCTGTACACATTACATTCCGTAAACTAAATAAGCTACCTATGTCGAAGGTTAAATTTCTTTTCTCATCGCTGTTTATCGCAGCCTTGCTCTTTTCGGGCCTTGATTACGCTCAGGCTCAAACACGAGCAGAAGCCGTAGACTCCTTTAATGAAGCTCAGGATTTACTGCGCGCCAACAATTTTGCAGATGCCCTGGTTAAATTTCAGGAAACCCGCTCCCTTGCACAGGCAGCCGGCTCAGATGCCGATGACATTCGGGAGCGTGCTGAAAGCCAGATACCTGGAACCCAGGTACGAATTGCACAGGCAGCCTACCAGTCACGCGATTTTGCGCGTTCCGTTGAGGAATTCGACAAAGCCGCAGATTTGGCCGATGAGTTTGGCAACTCTCAGGTAGCTCAGCAGGTTCGTGGTAACGTTCTTGTTGTATTACTACAGTGGGGTAACACTGAGTACAATAACAACAACAATGACAGAGCTGAAGAGATTTACAGAATGGCTCTCGATAGAAATGAGAACTACCCAAATCCATATTATCAGCTAGGTTTGATTGAGCGCCGTCGCGGAAACCTCGACCAGGCACTACAGTATTTTGATACTGCAATCAACCTCGCTCTTGGACAAAACCGCCAAAGCGTAGCCGAAAGTGCTGAAGGTGCCGCCCGCGATTTCCTTACATTCCGCGGATCTACTCTAATTGAAGAAGGTAATAACCGTCGTGCAATTGAGTTGCTCACCCGTTCGCTTGAATACGACACGAATCACGCTAATACCTACTACCGCCTTTCCGAGGCGCACAACCAGCTAGGCAACTGGTCTGATGCCATCAGCAATGCCAACAGAGCGCTTGAGCTCGAGCAGGGAGGACAAGTAGCGCGTGCGAAAATCTACTTCGAGCTGGGAACAGCTTACATGAATCAGAACAACGAGAGCCAGGCCTGTGCTGCTTTTAAGAGTGCTTCAGTTGGTAGCTTTCGCGCTGCTGCAGAACACCATCTCGAGCACGACCTCGACTGCCCCTGATTCTTAAATCAGACAGTTTAGTTTTAAGGCTTCCCATGATTTCATGGGAAGCCTTTTTTGTTTCCAGCACTTCTGGAGTACTGCTGATACGGTTTTAGTAGTGATGATTCTAACTATGCAGCTGCTTTAAATTCGGGTATTCTTTAAGCCCTTCATCATATTTTTAAGTATCTTTGCCACAGATAAAATCAGCCCGGTCTAAACCATATTATTAACGTAAAAAACGATCTAATGTCATTATCACTTGAACAGCGATGCGTGCACAC
>PWID01000268.1 GCA_003555145.1 Balneolia bacterium
GATCAGCTATATAATCTGCCAGCAGCACCTGAACCTGACCCAATACTTCCGGACCGGAAAAGCCGCTCGCGGCCTGACCTTCCACCGTTGCGGTACGCTGTAGGTTTAATCGGGTGATGGTACCGAGGCCTGTTCCCTCCTCGAAATCGGCAACGGACACCAGCGGAATCGGGCCGTTCGGCGAGCCGATATTCAGCTCGCGCAGGCTTTCCAGACTCTGACGATCTTCCTCACGAAGACGTACGGTGATGTCGTACTCATCATCCCCGTCGCGGAATTTACTGGCATCGAGACCATTATTGGCAATCCGAATGGTTTGGGCAATATCGCTCAGGCTGAGGCCAAAACGGTTGGCGCGTTCGTAATCAACCAGAATGCGGTACTCGGGCGAGCCGCCGCTCACGTTGTTGCGGATATCCACAAGGCCGGGAATTTCACGGGTCGAAGAAGCCTCAACCAGCTTATCGTTGATTTCACGGGTGATGCGAATTACCTCATCGAAGTTTTCACCGGAAATTTCAATATTTACCGGCGCACCGGTCGGCGGCCCCTGCTGCTCGCCTTCAATATTCACAACCACATCGGGTATATCGCGTACAACGCCGCGAATCTTTTCCATGGTTCTTGCTGAAGGCTCCGGACGATCACCGAAATCCACCAGGTTAACGGTCAGGCGGGAGAGCTCAGGACTCTGATTACCGCCCCCGAAAAACGGATCGCCTGCTACACCCACGTTAATCTGTATATTTTCGATGTTAGCCTCAACCAGCGGGTCTTCATCAATAAGATTGTAAATGCGCGACTGAACCTCACGGGCGATTTGGTCGCTCGCGAATACGTTCATACCGATCGGACCTTCCAGCTCAATTATGATGCGGCTTGGATCCGTTTCCGGAAAGAACTCAACGCCCGTTGGCGCAAACGTGAAGAGTATAAAAATACTAATCATGAGTCCGAGCACAGAGTTGAGCAGCAGCGAGCGGTTATCGGTTACGAGAAGCGGCTTATCAGTACGCGTTCCTATCAGTACGCCAAGCGATCCAAAAATAATAAGTGCAGCAGGGAGTCCCAGCAGCATAATCCAGATACCAAATGATACAGGAGCCCCTAAACTAACCAGAAATAGCACTACAGCAATAAAGGCTCCCAGAATGAGACCGCCATATATGGAGTATTTATTACCGCGAATCATGATTTCAAAGAAGTGTATCATGATGCCGATTATTCCGGCGCCAGCCATCACCCCGCCAAGAATTGCAAGTGCAATTCCGGCCTGAGAAAAGAGCATTACCAGTCCGCCTAATAGTGCCACAACGGCACCTGCTGCCAGCATCCCAAGGGAAAAGGTGTTACGGAACATGGCCGCACGCGCCTTATAATTTCTGCGCAGCATCCACTCCAGAAACCCTTTATACCATTGCAGAATGGCCGGCATGGTCCTTTCATTGAATTTAGCCGACACCGGCTTGATGAGATACCGGTAGGTGACGACAAAGAAGGCCACCACTAATACCGTAACCATAAGCGTAATGGGGTTCGCTATACCAATGGCAACCAGCATGAAAACACCGAGTCCATAAAGCAGGAACTTAAACCCGCGTGATATTGGGCGGGACTTTTCGCCATCTAACTTCACCAGATAGGCCGTGAGTACCGGATACAAAACCAGCGCTACGAAAAGCGAACACAACAGAACTACGATGAGCGTAAACGGCAGAAAACCCATAAACTGACCAATAATTCCGGGCCAGAAGGTCATGGGAATAAACGCTGCCAGAAGCGTAGACGTAGCAGCAATCAGAGCGTAGCTAACCTCATCGGCGCCTTTTTTGGCCGCTTCAAACTTTTCATACCCCATTTCGCGGAACCGGTAGATATTCTCCACCACCACGATGGAATTATCCACCAGAAGACCGAGCGCAATAATGAGAGAGAAAAGGATCACGAAGTTGGCGGTATAGCCCAGCGCAAACAGTACAATGAAACCTACCAGAATCGAAAGCGGCACCGCGGTACCTACCAAAAGCGCGTTCCGGATTCCCAGGAAGAATACAAGCACCAGAATAACAAACAGCATACCACTTATGATACTGTTTTCCAGATCGCTAATGAGAGTACGAACCTGCTCACTTTGGTCACCGGAAATCACAACCTGCGTTCCGCCCGGCAAAGGGAAGTCTTCCACGGCAGCCATCACCGCTTCCACTGTTTCCAGAATATTGGCGGCCGGACGTTTTTTAATATTGAGAGAGATTACTTCCCTATCCTCAATTTCCGCAGCCGGGACTTCCACAAGCTTGCCGTTATCGTCTATTTTGTATGAACGAAGCCGGGCAAAACTCTCGCGCTCCTTGAAGCCAAAAATAACATCCGCCACATCACGCATGTACACCAGGCCTTCAGGAGCGGGTCCTTCGCCGGCTGGTATCGGAATTACCAGATCTTTAATTTCCTCAGGATCCTGGAACTCACCGCTCACCCGAATCAGATAGCTGTACCGATCCACATCTATGGTACCACCGGGAATCGTCAGGTTCTGACCCTGAATAGCCTGAACAAGTGCCGTTAAGGGGATTCCGTAGCCGTTTAGGGCATCCAGGTCCACATTCACCTGAACCTCGCGCTCAACCTGACCAATCATATCGATTTCACGAACGCCCTGTACGGTTTCAAGCATATCCTCCATGCGTTCGGCCACTTCAGTGAGGCGCGAAAGCGGGTAATCGGCAGCTAGGTTCACCGTCATAATCGGGAAATCATCCAGATCAATTTCTATGATGACCGGCTCTTCCACATCTGCAGGAAGCTCGGCCCGGGCAATATCAACCCGCTCACGAACGCGCTGACTTGCTTCTACCAAAGGCACATCCAGATCGAATTCCACCACCACGCTGCTCACGCTTTCCAGGGTGGTCGAGCGAATATCCTTCACCCCGTTAATGCCCTGCAGCTCGCGCTCGATAGGCTGCGTAACCAGTGATTCCATATCAGCCGGACTGATGCCCGGATAAACCGTATTCACGATAAAAATCGGAATCTCGATGGATGGGTTCGACTCCTTTGGAATCGAGCTATAGCTGAACGCCCCGGCGGCAATCAGAATGACGGCAAGCACTAGGATTACCGTCCGGTTTTTTAAAGTAATTTCGTTGAGTATCATAAATTTTTTATGGCCTTCTATTTACCGCGGCGTTAATCCAGCGGTTTTATAAAGTCTGCTTTAGAGATGATGCCGTTAGTCGAAGGTAACGACCGGCCGGTCTGAACGCTGCAGCCGCTCTGCGCGTGAGACGCTGGTTTCATTTGAAATAATGTTGAGGCGGTCGCCAACGCTCAGGTTGCTCATTCCGGCAACAACCACTTCATCACCCTCCTGCAGGCCTTCCAGAATTTCAACCACAGGACCCGTTGCGGTTCCGGTGCGCACTTCAACCAGTTCCGAAATTTTGTGGCCGTTTTCCTCCCGGGCCACGAACAGGTTTACGGAGCCTTCATCGCGAACGATAGCCGTTCTTGGCACAACGATGGCGCCCTCAATCGCACGGCGCTTTATCCTCAGGTTTACCACCATTTCGGGCTTGATTACATCATCCGGGTTACTCATTTCAACCTCCACTGGAAACGTACGCCGGTCCTGATCAATCACGTTTCCGGCAAAGCTCACCCTGCTTTCGTAGTCGGAACCGCCGTATGATCGAAGGCTTACGATAACATCATTCCCCTCGCGGATTTCAGCGCTGTAGCGCTCAGGCACCCCGGCTCGAACGCGAATGCGGTCGGTATTGGTGATGCGCACAACGGGCATCCCGGGATTAATAAGCTCTCCGGTGCGAATCATGCGTTCTTCAATTCTGCCGTTAAACGGGGCGCGGATTTCAGCATCTTCCAGGGCTTTTTCTGCCTGATCCAGCTGGGCGCGGGCGCCATCTCTTTCGGTGCGCGCTGCCCGGAAATCCTGGGTCGAAACGATGGAATCAGCGTACAGCGGCTCCAGCCTTTCGAAGGTTTCCTGAGCAAACTCAAACCCCGCTCTTGCGGCATCCAGGTTTGCCCTAAGGCTGCGGTCGTCGAGACGTGCGATGGTGTCACCGCGGTTTACCCTTTGGCCCCTGTTGGCAATATAAAGCACCTGACCGCTGGCTTCCGACGAAATCACGGCATCATTAATGGCTTCAACCGAGCCCGATACCCGTATAAAATCGTCGAACTGATCCGGGGTAATAGTAATGGTCTCGACCGGTATCTGGCGAACGCGTTCCTCGTCGTTGTTTTCTTCACCATTTTCACAGGCAGACAGAAAAAGGACAGATGCCAGAAGTACAGAGGTTAAAATGAAATATCGTTTCATGGATGTGTTTTCGATTCGTGCTGTTTAATAAAAATGATAGGATGTTACCTGCTTTCCTGAGCTTCCCATGAAGGAGACTCGCCAACCGCAGTTTTATAGGTGCTCATAGCCACTTTAAAATCATACACGGCGGCCAGATAGTTAAGCTTGCTTTGGTCTAAAAGGGATGAAGCCTGACGCTCTTCCAGCGTTGTACCAAGCCCTTCACGAAGTCGCTGAGCCGCAATATCGTAGTTCAGCTGTGCCTGCTCGATGTTGCGCTGCTGACTCATAATTCTTCTGTAGGCGTTTTCCAGATTCCGCACCGCCTGATCAATTTCCAGATAGATGGCATTGCGTAACTGTTCGCGGTCAATTTCGGCCTGGCGTTTTTCAATCCGGTTTTGCTGCACTCTGGAGCGCGTCTGGAAACCGTTAAAGATGGTCCAGTTCATGCTTATTCCCACGCTGAATGCCGGATTCCAATAGGCATCATCAAAAAATGATCGTTCGCTGCCTTCAAACTGAAAATCCGTTCCCGGCACTCTGTTGATCATCTGGCGATTATCCGGAACCTGTCCTATATAGGCGTAGTTGGCAAATGCATTTACAACCGGAAAATACTGGGAGCGGGTGATGTTTCTCTGGACCTCAAGTAAATCAACCACGTTATCAATCTGGTTTACATCCGGTCGGTTTTGAATGGCCATAAGGTATGAATCCTCTACATCAGGGATGATTTCGGCCATGTTTTCATCAAAAGCCAGTGCACCGCGCAGGTTGATGGTGGTTTTTACAGGAATACCAAGAATCAGGTTCAGGGATTTTGTGGCCAGCTCAACCTGATTTTCAAGTTCGATGAGGTCGGTTTCGAGATTCACCAGCTCCACTTCAGCGCTAAGGCGGTCAACACGTGATGCTACGCCGGCCTGCACCGCTTTACGGGTTTCCTCGACAGTAACGCGCAAACGCTCTACGGAAACATCAAGAACGCTGAGCTGCTCCTTTACCAGCAAAGCGCCATAAAAAGCTTCAGTAATTTGGTTTGTGATAACCTGGCGATCGCGCTCAACCTGGTCCAGATTAATCTGGCGGAGCTGACGCGCGCCCTTTATGGCTGCAAAAGCAGAACCGTTATAAAGCGTCTGCGTTATGTTTACACCAAACTGAAACTCATTTTCGATAGCAAAAGGGTTGTCGTCATCGAAGCCGGGTGGGGAAAAGCCGGCATCCTGATAACCCTGCGACTGCCGCTCAAGGTATTCCTCAAAAGGAATCGGCTCGGTATTCGGGTTTCCATCCGTACGGCGCTCCTCGTTAAACGCAAGCCACTCAATGGCTCCGATTGTCTGAAAAAGTCCGCCAGCATCGGATCCCGCAAAAGGATTGGGAGTCTGAATGTTTCTTGTATACTGTCCCGACGCGCTTATCTGCGGATAAACAGCGCCCCACGCTTCGCGAATCTGGGCATCAGCAAAATCGATGTCGAGCAGTCCTCGGCGAAGCATATAGTTGTTTATCATCGCTATCTGAATGGCATCGTCGAGGGTAATAGTAATTTCGTCTTTTATTTCCTCATTCAGCTCAGCTGCACGGGATGCATCGATTTGAGCATGAAGAGGCTGAGCTGCCAGCCCAAACGCGACAACACAAATGGTGAATACTAGTTTTACGGCCATAGCCATTTTGGGTGAATTTACTGTATGTGTGTTAATAATTATTTTATCCTGCCTGACTGATACGCTATGAAATCAAGAATGTTTCATACTTTTATGAACGCGGGTCATTTTTGTGGCTTAAGAGACCGAACCAACATTACAAGGTAGTCTTCGAGCAGTTGTTCAAAGGTGATGGTTTCAATATCTGCACCGGGTGCCATGAACAAACCTTCTTCTCTGTAAATGATTTGCTGCATTAATCCACGGGTAGCCGCCATAATTTGAATGGTTACATATTCCGGCCTGAACACATTATCAATCGAACCATCCTGAATCCCAATCTGCACGGCGCGCTTCACAAAGTTAAAAAGACTACTGTCCAGCTCTTCTATTTCCTGAATGGTATCCGTTCCCTTAAGCTCTTTAATTGCCTTTAAGCCAATGCTTTCAGTATACATAACAGATTTGAAAAACTGTGGCTGATCGTTCGCAAAGCGGAAGAATACGCGGCTCATTCGCTGCAGTATTTCCAAACCTGTTCCCGGACCGGTTATTTCTTTCGCCAGCTGCTGATGAACAACCTGTATCCCCCTGTTCATAAGGGCAACAACGATCTCTGTTTTATTCTTAAAATAGAGATATACGGTGCCCTTACTAACTTCTGAGGAAGCAGCGATTTCATCCATTTTCACAGTATCGAAATCTTTCTCAAGCAACAGCTTTTCCGCAGCATCAAGAATGGTGTTCTTGCGCTGAAGACGCTCTCGTTTTTTTCTTTCTGATGTACTCATATTTACTATTTACTGACTTGCGGTCATAATGTGACCAAATGTAAAGGAATAATCATTCCCAACCAATATTCGTTCGCACTTTAGATTATTTTTTTGCGCGCACTAAAAAAGCGCTTTTTAGAATAATGGGAAATAATATAATCCATTCACGAATCGACAAGACCTCCCCCAATGAGTCTTTAACGACAAAAATGACCGGCTGTTCATCAGCGTGCGTACAGTGCTGACGGGGATTCACCTGAGCTTCAAAGCACAAAAAAAGGCTGCTGAGTTTAAAATCTCAGCAGCCTTTATAAAGTCTGTGCGGAATGAATCAGTTAAGTCACTTCTTCATTTTGTAGTCCGGGCGGGTGAGTTCGAGTATGTGGCGCTCCATTCCGTTTTTGATTTCGTGTATAACGGCATCAATATCCCCATTATCAACATACATGGCGTGGATATACAGTATGTCTCCTCCATTGGGAATATCAACGCTTAGCGTACCCGGTGTAAGGGAAATGAAGTTTGCCAACAGCGTTTTTTCGAGATCGGACTCACAGTCCATAGGAATACCAATAATGCCCGACTGCATTTTAAAGCCCGGAGTCATCACATCTTTTGCCACCCTTACGCTCGATACCACAAGTTCTTTAATGAAGTAGAATATAAAAACGACACCAAGTCTCATTCGGCGGGTGTAGTTTTCTGCATCAATGGCAGGCGCGGCAATGAGCATCACCAGATAACCCAGGATAAAACCAATTACAAGGTTAGCAAGGCTGATTGTTCCGGTAACGGCGGCCCAGATTACGGCCAGCACAATATTAGTGATCAGTTGTTTCATGGATTCAATACAGCATTAATGTACATAGACGGATCCAGAAGCTGCTCGGCAGCATCGTTGAGCATAAGGAAGAACCCTTCGCCAAAAACGCCAAGAATAACGATAAGCGCGGCGATGAGTACTACCGGGAAGTACAAAGCAAACTTCTGCCCCTCAGTTGGCAGCCTGAAGTCTTTATCGGCTACTACAGGAGCCGTATCCGGCAGCGGACTCCAGTAGGCGCCCATCCAGATTTTGGTCATGGAGAAAAGTGTCATGAGACCAACGGCAAGCGCAAAACCGATTACTACCCACTCGCCGATTTCAAGACCGGCGTAGATAACGGTATACTTTGCCCAGAAACCTGTAAGCGGCGGCAGTCCGGCCAGCGAGATGGCCGAGATAGCGAACAACGAGCTCATCAGCGGATAGTTTTTATACAGACCGCCCAGTCGGGAAAGATGGTACGAGCCCACGTATTTACGGGCGATACCGGCAACCAGAAAGAGATTCGTTTTTGCCAGCATGTTGTGCAGGATGTAGTAGATCATTCCGGCCAGCGCAATCTTGGTAAAGAACGCCAGACCCATAATCATATAGCCAATCTGGCTTATAATATGAAAGCTCAGAATTTTGCGGACATCATACTGTGAGGCCGCGCCTAGTACGCCAACAACCATGGTTGGTACCGAAATCCAGAGCAGAATGGTGTGGGTATAGCCAATATCCTGAGTAAATACCAGCGTGAACATACGCACAAGCGAGTAAACCCCGACCTTGGTGAGCAGCGCACCAAAGAGAGCCGTAATTGTAATCGGCGGCGTATGGTACGAAGCCGGAAGCCAGAAAAAGAGCGGGAATACGGCCGACTTGATGCCAAATGAAACGATGAACATCATAGAGGCTGTAATTACCAGACCGGTATGCTCTGTGTCCTGCAGCGCCTCAGCCATAGCTGCCATATTTAGCGTGCCCGTAATACCGTACATGATACCCACGCCCGATAGGAAGACCAGCGAAGAAAACAGGTTGATGACCACATACTTAACGGCACCGTCGAGCTGTGACTTATCGTTACCCAGCGAAAGCAGCACGAATGAAGTGATAAGCATCACTTCGAACCAAACGTAAAGGTTAAAAAGGTCACCGGTGAGGAACGCTCCGTTTACCCCAAAAATCAGAACCTGGAAAAGCGAATGAAACCCGAACGACTCGCGCCGCTCATCTATATCACCAAGCGAGTAAATACTCAC
>PWID01000330.1 GCA_003555145.1 Balneolia bacterium
AGCTGGCTAGCCGGGAATGAATTCCCGGTTACAACATTGGTCGTCCGCACGGCGGACTGTTTGTATTGATGATTGGGGTTAAATTGTCATTCCGAAGAAGGAGAGGAGGTTTATAGGCGGTTTTTTTGCTTTGTTACTGGTTAAGGTTCACGCAAAGGCGTAACGGATTCGCGAAAAAGGCGAAGGTACAACTGATCCGCAATCTTACGCGCTTTTTGCCATGCCATCTACGACTTTCATATCTATAACGATTTGACTCATATTAGTCTTTCTTCTAAATGATCTTTCCAATTGATAAATCCTTTTCTGCCATCTGTATAGTCATGGATGATTCGACTGAACTTTTCCGGTTGACTTTCAAGAAAAATCTGTCGGCCTTTGTTCCTGATGATGTTTAGGTCTTGATCAATTGTTCGCAGTTTTTGCAGAAGTTTATGTCTGTCTTTTTCAATGTGCCAAATATACGTGGCTTCTTCCGTATCCAGTGTTTCTAAAATAACATGATATTGCTCTGTTCCGGAAAGCAGGAATACGAATGAGAAAGGGCTCAGAACAAACCGCAGTTTCAATGCTGTACCATCATGTTTAGACGCCAGATATCTAAGTTGCCTGTAATGTTTGATCTTTTCATTTTTTAATAAATCGTTAAATAACTGTTCTTCTGATTCATACAAAGTTTGACCGTTTTGTCCGTCTTGTACTGAGTTTAAGTCAAGTAAACTGTTTTCTGAGTCAGGTACATATTTTCTTCTGATAATACGCTGCTCAATGAATCTGAACTTTACGCTTTCAATGATCTCCCGGTTAATTTCCTCGAGTTGAGAAGAACTGGCGTTTTGAGAAACTAACAAGCCTTTCTCAAACTCGGCAAAAATTGCAATTCCCACATGCTTTGACTTCAATACTTTAGAAAAGTATGGTTTCAATACATCAAATTCCGGCCTGACTTCATCGTTTTCTATCTCAAACTCAAGTTCAGTGTTCATTTCAGAACTCTTGTATCTAAATGCCATTGCACCATACCGGAAATCCAATTGGTCAATGGCAACCTTGATCGTTTTATCAATAGTGAATGTATGGCTGGAAAAACTTGCGCTTGACTCGGTGTCATCAAATAAAGTAGCCTGCCGGTCGAGATTTCGATAATAGGTATTTCTTTTAAGGAATAATCGGTTCAGGTATTCTATTTTGTAATCCCTGTAGTCATAAATAATGGGTGCAATTTCGGCTCGTTGAACACGACCAATGTATTGAATCAACTTCCCTTTGAAAGAGAAAGGATAAACAAGGAAAAGGCAGGAGGCATTTTGCAAGTCGGAACCTTCGCCAAAAAACTGACCTGTTGTAATTAAAGCCTGGTAATTTCCACTGTTGAGTATTTTCCATTTTGATTTTCTGCTACTTTCCGAATCATCCCCACTAAGTGTAACCACTTCAAAAGATTGCTTTAGAAGCTGATAAAGCGCATCGATATGCTCTTTCCGTTCGGTAATAATTACAGCTTTTTTGCCCTTAATCATTTCGGAGTTTATATCCCCAAGTATTAATTTGTTTCTGGCTGAATCATGTACTAATACTTTTGAAAGGGTTTCAAACTGATCGGTTTTCGGGTTGAATGGCACATCCAAAGCGGTATTTCTTACGACTACCTTTGCTCGTTTGTATCGTTCAATTTCCTGTGGCTTAATATCGGCAATGATGATCCCCATGTGAGCAAAAATTATTTTGCCATCATTTCCTTTTCGAAAAGGTGTTGCAGTCAAACCATATTGATAATAAGGCGACAGTTTCGAAATGGTTTTACTGAATGTTTTAGCTGGAATATGGTGACATTCATCAACGATAATAGTTCCAAAGGAGCGGGCAAATTCGTCTGTTTCCTGCTTATCAATGTATTTGTCTAAACTTTGGATCATTGCTACAGTGATAGATTTGCCTGGTTTAGCCTTTCCCTGACCAATCCGACCGATCTCATTATTCGGAATTCCCAGAAATACCTCAATCCGTTCAACCCATTGTTCCAACAACTGTTTGCGGTGAACAATGATCAAAGAGGGTTGTTGTTTTTCCGAAATGATTTTCAATCCAATCACTGTTTTCCCTGAGCCGGGAGGTGCGGTAATTACTCCAAACTCTTTGCGTGAAGTTTTTTCAATCGCCGATTCCTGATGTGTTCTTAAACTGAAATTTGTAGTAAAAGCAACAGGGGTGAGTTTCTTTCTTTCGTCCTGAAATTTAAAATCAATTTTTTGCTGCTTACAGTACCGTATCAATCTACCTATAAAGCCTCTCGGGATAATTACTTCATGTTCTGTTTCTTCGATTAATTGGAAATACCGATCAGTGCCCCATGTGCTTTTACCACTTTTCTTTTTGATGAAATATTCCGAATTGGCAAAGTTAAGCTCCGCTTTTAGAAAATTAATTAGTTCGGATGTTAGGCCAGACCGGTTGAGCCGTACTGAATTGTTTAATTTAATGCGAAGCTTTTTTGAATCTGTTACTGGTGATACATAAACATCATTCGATTGGAGGGAGTTGTAGATCGTATCGAGATTGGATACGGATACTTTTTTAATGGACGATAAGAATCTCCATTGATCCTGGTAAGAGTTCAATTGTTCATCTATAAAGCAGCTATTTCCTTCTTCTAAAGTTGATTTATGAAGTGGCAATGCGATTAAATTGCCCAGACCCTTTCCCGAATGATAATCTTGGTTGGGAAAGAGCCTGTCGAAACTTGAAGATTTATCGAATACCGAAAATATCCCTGCTACTTCCAAAAGACGGATTAGAATTTTTCGGCTTCTGACAGCCGGGTAGGGCTGATCAAAAAATATCCAAACGTGTCCACCTTTTCCGGAACGGGATCGCTCCAGATAGGCTGGTATATTATGCTCTTTGCAAGTGTAGATTAGCTTGAGACTCTCTTCTGCCCAATTTTTATTGTCAAAGTCTGCGGTAATAAACCAGGAGGTGTTGTTGTTCACTAAGGGATATATCCCTATTTGCTGCTGGCCGTGCAGATGTTTCAGCAACTCGTTATCAGAAAGCGGAAGATAGCTTTTGTCTTTATAGTTTTTGAAGGTGCCGCCTTTCATTTTATGGAGACGGTACATGTACGGATCATAATGATAAGAGGGCATATAACCGCTTTTTTTCCCTTTTACCCAGCGGATAGCAAAAACATCATCTCTCCCTTTGAAGAGGCTTTTGAACAAAATCAGTTTGTCTTTTTCTGGATATTGATTCATTATTATAATCTATAGCCTGAACGGTTAATTGTACTATTCAAGACCGTTTATCAACAATTAGCAATGATTTATCCTGTACTTATCCTGTACTTATCCTGTACTTGTCCTGTAATTTCATATTCCGGAAGTGCTATCTGCCCCGCAATCGAGGTCGAAACTGAATTTGAGTTTTTTGCGTACCGAACCTACATAGTATTAATGTATACGAGATTTTTTAATTACCCTGTCTAATTCTTATCACAAGTTTATAATCCATTGTCCAATCTTTCTTGATCCTATTCTCTCTATTAGCTGATCCTTTCTCAATTTCTTAATAGACTTATTAACAGTACTTTCACTTTTGCCAATATTATGAGCAATTTTTTCAACTGTTATTTCTGGTTCAAGATTAATTTGAGCCATTACTTCTTCCGCACTTACACCGTATTTATACCGTATTTCTTCCACATTTGTCCCGTATTTATCACGTAATACGGCTAAAGGATCCACTGCTTTTTCCGAACCTTCTCTGAACTTTCTACGAACTTTCTCCGAACTCTTAATTATCTTGCTAACAAACCCACCCTGTTCATCCCTTAAAACGGGTTCCGGTAATCCTGAGTTTTTGCAAGCTTCAATGATTTTGATTGTTCCCCGTCCCCAGGCATCAATATAGCCGGCCTTGAAACAGGTGTCTGCAATTAGCGGATTTCTTGGTTTGGAGCGGTGTACTTTCTTTAAGTCTTCTTCGGAAATTCCTTCCGGCAGGCTGCCATCATTCCAAACGCTGAAATTGTCTTCATATAAACGAAATTGAGTTGGAGCTCCCATATAATTCCTGTGCACTAATGCATTGAGGATCATCTCACGAACGGCAGCAACCGGGTATTCGTCCAGTTCTACCCGTTGCATACCCATAAAATCAATCGGGTGAATGAAAAATTTGGCGTTGAGCATTTCTCCAATTCGGTCTTTGAGCTGGACCAAATTGCCTTCAATTACCTCGTGAAACTTTAGATCGGCATCTGACTCTCCAAACTTGCCAATCTTGACTGTCATGTTAGGGTAAAATTTACCCGGGTCTTTTCCGAACATCACAACTGCGGCCCGTTTTAAATTAGGACCTTCTAAAAGACGTAGTTTTTCAAGCAAGTCCTGAGTACTGATATCATCTTCAACATTAATTCGTTTAGCGATTCTGGCATCTTTCAGAAATTGCTTAATGCTGGATTCATCAATATCAGAAACGGAAGCTCTTTGTTCTGGAATATCATCCCATGTTTTACCGGTGCGTCTGAGTATAAATTCATTCAATGCAGGGCCTTTCAATTCCTGAAGGGTGCTTCCGGTACGTACGTAATACTTGCCTCTAACTGAAATAGGCACGTCAAAACGGGGTATAATGATTTCAAGATAATGCTTGCCATTATTATTTTGCAGGTTTACTTCCGCATATACACCTAAAATATCCCTGAACTTGTTGGGTAATTCGTTCAATAACCGGATGTGGTTATCAATGCCTTTCACCTTACCATTGTCATCAACTCCAACATACAACTTTCCACCACTTGCATTGGCAAAGCCGCAGATCCATTTGAGGTATTCGTCACGCCAGCTGGTTTTGTATTCTATGTTGTGGGATTCGGACATGAGAAGATTGATTCGAGAAATATAAAACTGTAGTAAACCCAGGGTCTGATATTAACGATACCCATTTCACCCCTCACTCACAAATTCCACCGCCCTGATCTCATGCCAGTACAACCCGTTTCCGTTGAATAGCGGGAAGCCGGCGTGGCCGCCTTGTTGGGGTGTTTCGAGGGTGAAGTGGGGGTTTTGGGATGCGGCTTTGCGGGGGTAGCAGGCTTCGGTGAGGAAGGGATCGTTGAGGGCGTTTACGAGCAGGGCCGGGCGGCGGATGCCGGTAAGCACGTGCTTGCAGCTGGCGCGGTTCCAGTAGTCGTAGGCGTCTTTGAAACCGTGTAAGGGCGCGGTGTAGGCATCATCGAATTCGGCAAAGGTTTTCATGCTGTCGAGTCCGTCGAGGGGGATGTCATCGGGCATGAGGGCGGCTTTCTGCTTGATTTTGTGCTTCAGCATGCGCATGAAGCGCTTCATGTAGATGCCGCCGCCGGCCGTGGCCAGCTTCAGGGCGGAGGAGGTGAGGTCGCAGGGGACCGAAAAGCAGCAGATGCGGCGGATTTCGTCCGGGAGCGCATCACCCTGCTCCCCGGCATATTTCAGACTCATGTTGCCGCCCATGCTGAATCCAATCAGATTGAGGTCGGTATAGCCCTCGCTGATGGCGTATTTCACCACGGTTTCCAGATCGGCCGTGTCGCCGCTGTGGTAGAAGCGGGGCCTGCGGTTCATCTCGCCGCTGCATCCGCGGAAGTTCCAGGCGAAGACGTCGTAAGAGGCGTCCAGGAAAGCCCGCGCCATCCCGTGGACGTAGGCGCGATTGCTGTTGCCCTCAAGTCCGTGCGAGATGATGACCACCCGGCTGCCGTTTTCACCCGAACGGTCGATATCGAGAAAGTCATCGTCGGGGGTTGTTATCCGAACCCGCCTGAAGGCGGGTGCATCAACCCGGCGGAACAGAGAGGGCCAGATGGTTTGCATGTGGGCGTTCCGGAGGAGGTAGGGAGGTTTGTATTCGTCTGGGCTTCGCACCGTGGTTCGAATTTTAAGTTTTGAGTTTTGAGTTTTAAATGGGGGCTCCGTGATAGTTTGGAGCTACCGGGAGGGAAGCGGATTTTCGCAGACAACCATTCAAAGATCAGCAATCAAGAATCAGCTATTAAAGATCCATTCCCTCTGTCTCTCCCTCTCTCCCTCATATATTAACCCATTCGCCATCTGCCGTGCTTTTCGCCAGTGCATCAAGCACCTTCATGTTAGCGATGGTTTCGTCCATGGAGATCAGGGGGCGGATGTTTTCATTTATTACCTGGGCGAAGTGTTCGGCCTGCAGCAGGAACTGATTTACGGCTTCAGTTTGATGGATTTCTTCTTTGCCGTTGATGATCACGTGGATTTTGGCCGGCTCGTTGGGTTGCGGGTTGTAGGGGATAGGCACCTGAATGCGGCCTTTGGTTCCGGTAATCACCATTCCCTGCCAGGGATCGGCCAGGGTGCTGCAGGTGAAGGTGGCAAAGCCATCACCAAAATCGAGCAGGCCGGAAGGGAGGGGGTCAACGCCGAAATTCGGATCGATGATCTGAGTGCCGCTCACGCGTTTTGGTTCGCGGCCGAACGCCCAGCGCGAGGATGAGATGCAGTAGCAGCCCACATCGAGCAGTCCGCCTCCGCCAATACCGGGCTTGTTGCGGATGTTTCCGGGATCATCGTTGAAGTACGAAAAATGCGCCTGCACAGCTTTGACCTCGCCAATGCGGCCCCTGCGGATGGTATCAATTACAAAGGGCCACTGCGGGTGCTGACGATACATGAAGGCCTCCATCACCACTAAGTCCGGATGTTCAGCGGCCGCTTTTTGCAGGCGGCGGGCGTCTTCGGTATCCATGCCGAGGGGCTTCTCGCACAGCACGTGCTTCCCGGCCTCGAGCGCTTTTATGGACCAGTCAACATGCAGATGATTCGGCAAGGGGTTATAAACGGCATCGACCTCCGGATCTTCAAGCAGGGCCTCGTAGGATGCGTGATGAACGGGAACGTTGAGCCTCTGCGCGGCCTCTATGGCTTTTTCCTCATTACGTGAGGCAATGGCGTACACCTGCGTGAACCTTGCCTGCTGCATGGCCGGAATGACCTGCTCCACGCCAATTTTTGCCGTACTCAAAATGCCCCAGCGAATGGTCTTCATAAGATGATGTCTGTTTATTGATGGATGCTTTTTGATAAAGTAGGGAAGTGTGGGGTAATTGTGAATTGTGAATGGTGAATTGTGAATTATTCGAAAAGAGTATTTTAGCTGCTTATATTCTCATACTGACCCTGAGGGGGAAACACTAAAAAAGAAACCACTAAAAACACAAAATGTGGAAAATTAGCTTCATTAATTCCGGCCTATAGATAAAAGCGCAGCGACAGCGAGCAAAACAGCGGAGCGAAGCGTAGCCAAACGAGCGCAAGCTCCGCTGGCGGAGGCCGCTCCAAACGTGAGCGATAGCGAACCAAACAGTTCTCAAATGCCTCTAAGCTACTTCGTTCGGGGGTTGAGAGTCGCGGGGCTTAGCGATATCTTTAGGGACGTAAAGCTCACCCCCTAAAAGAACTGTTTTGATAGATACACACTGCCACATTTACCTGCCGGATTTTATTGATGATCTTGGTGAGGTGCTGGACCGCGCCCACAAAAACGGCATCACCGATATTCTGATGCCCGCTATCGATTTCGATTCGGAAATTCAGATGAAGGGTATGAACCATCCGGATATTCGTTTTCATAAGATGATGGGTGTGCATCCGTGTGAGATCAACAACAGCAGGTGCAATCTGGAGGCCTCGCTTCTGGCGGCCTGTGCCGGGAAGGATGTTGTTGGTGTTGGAGAGACCGGACTGGATTATTACTGGAGTCAGGAGTTTGTGGAAGAGCAGAAGATCAGCCTGAGGCGGCACTGCAAGGTGGCGAAATCCCTGAAGAAGCCCATTGTGCTGCATAATCGTGATGCCACGGACGATCTGCTGGATATCATCGAAGAGCAGCAGGACGGCAGTCTGACCGGGGTCTGGCACTGTTTCAACGGCTCAGTGGATGAAGGCAGGCGCGCGATTGATATGGGACTGTATCTTGGAATCGGGGGCGTGGCAACGTTCAAAAATGCGGGCGTTGACAAAAGCGTGAAGGAGCTTCCTTTGGATAAAATGCTGCTCGAAACCGACGCGCCCTACCTCACGCCGGATCCTCACCGGGGAAAGCGGAACGAGCCGGGCTACGTGAAGCTGGTGGCAGAAAAGCTGAGCGAACTGTTCGAGCTGGATCTGGAGGAGATTGACCGAATTACTACAGAGAATGCGAAAAAGCTGTTTCCGTTGATAGCGTGAGTAACTCAGATGCATTTGAGTACCGTTTGGAGCGATTCGGGATTCTAACCAACTTCAAGGTCGGTTCATACTCTTATGCTTTGGCAGCCCTCATAATCTATCGCCTGTTTTGGCTTAACAGCTATCGCTGTTTGGCGCAGTTTGGCTTCGCTGTTATGCTCACTGTTGCTGCGCTGGATATAAAAATTATGAGGAGTTTTCACTTCGTGGGAATCGCTATGCTTGGTGCGCAGTTTTTTTTACCAGGTTGATTAAAGCACAGATTAGTACAGATTTTTTTCGCGTTAATTTGCGCTATAATCAGCGTTCCTTTGCGTCCTGACTTATTCAAAGATCTTCACTCTGCTTCAATAGCGGCCCATTCTTCGTCGGTGAAGAGGCGTGATTTCACCACGAAGCGTACGCCCATTGGAATTTCAAGCGAGAAGCTGGCGCCGCGGCCTTCGGTTATATCAATTATGAGCTGGGAGTATTTCCAGTACTGATACTGGTCTTTGGCCATGAAGAAATCACAACCGTAGACTTCACCCAGGAGCACATCACTCTTTCCGGTAATAAAATCGC
>PWID01000066.1 GCA_003555145.1 Balneolia bacterium
AATGATGGAACCGCGCGCCTTCACCCTTGAAACGCCGGCCGGTGTTCTTCACGGACTAATCACAGGTGATGAAGCCTACGACCACATTTTTGTGAACACAACTGCATCACTTGATGGCGCCGTTGAAGCCCGCTTCCACGAGCCGGAAACCGAATCGCCCCGCGGACGTGAACTGGCGCGCTTCTTTTCCGAGCCGCTCGAAATGGTGATGGATGAGGATGATGAGCTCGAGCGCGGATGGCTTCGTTTCAGGTTGTTTGAAGTCAGCGAGGACGGAAGCGACTTCATGCTGTATCACCCTGCCATGCACATTTCGGAATCAAATAACGCCGAGTCTCAGCTTGCCTATCACAATGAAGTGCGCGGCTGGTTTGGCAACTCCTCCATGCGGATGTGGAGCAACGGTGGCTTTGGTCAGACCTTCGCCGATGGGGGCGACGGAACCGCGGAGCGCCGCTTTCTGGAGACGGCCGAGCTGCTGACCAAAGTCTTCAACAAGGGCTCGGAATGGCTGTGGAGGAATTATGAGCCCGCCCTGCTGGCCGACTATTTCCCGCTGCCGGACACTATCGATCACAATGTATTGGGATTCCTGAGCACGGATTATCCGGGCTATGATGAAGAATTGGCCGAAAAGGCAGCATCACTCCGCACAGCCGGATGGGAGCTGGCCGATATCCGTCTTCAGCACCTTATGGATCTGGCTGATGAAGACGGCGCCGCTGTGTTTTTATCTGGCGATCACGGCATGCGCTCCTCGTGGATGCAGTTTCATCCGAACGTGGCGCTTCGTGAGGCAGGTTTGCTAACGGTGGATGAGAATGGTGATATCGATCTGTCCCAAACGCAGGCGGTTTCGCCGAACGGCTACTGGATTACCGTAAACACCACCGACTGGCAGGACGGCATCGTGTCACCTGAAGACAAAGAATCGGTGATGAATGCGGTTGAGGAAGCGCTGTTGTCAGCGCGCGGTGTGAATGATGAGCAGGTGATCAACCGGGTGTATCGTGCCGAAAATCACGGGGATGATATGGGGCTCGGCGGTCCGGCCGGAGGGGATATCTACTGGAACATTCGTGAGGGATATCGTACTTCCCGGTCGCATCGCAACGCCAATGCCGTAAACGAAACCAATCTGTGGACCACCCACGGCTACGACTCCACCGATCCGGATATGCATACTGCTTTCTGCGGATATGGCGGCGGCTTCAGCGCAGGCAGGTTCCCGGGAGTGCGCACGATTGACATTGCCCCAACGGCCGGTGCTTATATCGGCTTCGGCAGTCCGGCTGATGCAACGGGTCGGAGTTTGCTGGAGGAAATGCGGTAGGCTTTTTTTGGTGATGGGATTTGGATGGAGTGATGGGGTGAGGGAGAGAGAAACTGCTCAGCTGTTAATTATAACTTCCGCGGAGTTGATAGACCAGTTAAGGAAATGACTACCGCGGCGTCCTGTTAAAACCCTATTGCTTATTGTTTATTCCTTATCATTGTTGTCCGGGAAAACTATACTGGCTGTGAGGAGAAACCTACCAATTCTTTTAGGCAGGCCTGTCTGACGCGGCGAAGACAGGCGGCAGGCACAAAAAAGGAAAACACTAAAACCACTAAAGGTGAAATTTGTTTCCAATCAATCCGGCCTATGGAAAAAAATAGCGTTAAGAAGCGCGGCGGAGTGGAGCGTTAAAAAAGAAACCTACCGCTGAGAAATTCATAAAATTGCTCTGAGAGTTGGGGAGCTTTGGTTTCTTTTAGCGGAACGCAGTACGCTTTAGCTAAATTTTTTTCCCAGCCCGGCGGCTTTTGGTTACCTTTTGTCCGCACAAAAGGTAAAGATGATTACTTCGATTCAGAAGCTACTCAATTAATTCAGACATATAGGGGTTCATTTTTAGACATAGCTTAAACCCGGCCCTTATTTGGTTCCAAAGGTAATAGTTTGGTTTGATTCAATTTTTACCGGACACTAATGATTCACAATTCACCATTCAATAATCCGGGTTAAGGCACCACCCAACTGCACTCCCAGCCGTCAGGGTTATTTTCACAAAAAAGACGCAAATGCCGTTCCCGTCCCAGCTGAAGCGCTGTAAGGTTTAATACATCACACTGAAGTACAGTAAAGAAGTTTTTCTCATCAAAATGGTGGAATTTTGCGGCATCATCGGGATGCGAAACAGCCGCTCCCGGAGCGTGCACGGTAGTGTACGACTCCTGCGCTTTTCCTTTCACTCGGGATTCATACCTTTTTAAACGTTGTTCATTTTCCAATTCATGAACTTTCACGCTCAAAGAAAGCTGTACTCTTCTCTTCGAATCCCAGAACAACAGGCCTGCGCTGTCGTTTGTACGAATATGGGAAATTTTAGCCGATCTTGAGTCGGTAAATAGTATAAGCCCGTTTTCATCAGTCACTTCTCTGAGAACGAGCATGCGGCTGTGCGTGGCCCTGTTTTCGTCTGTAGTGCTAAGGGTAAGATAGCGAAACGGATGGGATGCATCCACGCTTCCTCTTCTAATCCATCCCTGAACTTCCAGCAGGTTTTCATCGGGACTTTTTTGTACATCAAGCATTGGCCGCCATAAATTTACAGTTTATTTAAAAAAAATATCGATGTGCTTTAACTCCATCTCAACTTGTAAATCTGGTGCATCGTTCAAATATATGCCCGACATATTATTTATCTGATGTCTGGCAATAACTTAGGCTTATTTTGCAATAAAAATCAAAAAAACGGGCATAAACGTAAACGAAACCGAGTGGTCGTATGTTAAACAGCCATACAATTCATGTAAAAAGTGAGGCGCTCGGTCTCATAACTCTTTAGAGTACATGAACATCCAAAACCAAAACAATAGCGACTATGCAAGCTACTGATTTCAATTTAGGTAATGCTACGTTTGAAAACTATGTGGGACAAACCGAGGGCTTCTCGGAAATGGGTTTCCAGATGGTGGCACACGTGCTTACTGTGGGATATGCGGTTATGTTCGCAGCTCTCATTTACTTCATCCTAACTATCAAAACTGTACAGCCTAAGTACCGTACGACAGCCGTTCTTTCTGTTGTGGTAATGGTTTCAGCCGGTCTGCTTCTGTTCATTCAGGCGCAAAACTGGATTGATGCCTTTACATTCGACGCAGAAAGAGGTCGTTACTTCCTGGCCGATGGCACTGCCTTGTTTAATAACGGTTACCGTTACCTGAACTGGCTCATCGACGTACCAATGCTCCTTTTCCAGATTCTTTTTGTAGTTACACTTACAAAAAGCAGCTTCTCGTCTGTGAGAAACCGTTTCTGGATCTCAGGTACACTGATGATTGTAACTGGTTATATAGGCCAGTATTATGAGGTAACAAACCCTACCATTTTCTTTATCTGGGGTTTTATTTCAACAGTATTCTTCGTTGACATTCTTATCACGATGAAGAAAGTCATCAAAGAAGGTTCTGAAGGCATTCCTAAAGATGCGGCCCGCTATATGGGTTACATCTGGACTATCTTCTTCTTCTCCTGGATGCTCTATCCGGGCGCGTATCTGATGCCGTACCTCATTCCACCGGGACTTGAGCCATCACTAACTGGTCTTGCTTCTGAAGCAGCCGTAGTTGGTCGTCAGATTACCTACACTATCGCCGACGTTTCTTCTAAAGTAGTTTACGGTGTACTTCTTACCATCGTGGCTCAGATTATGAGTAACGCCGATGGTTACGACTACAACCGCGACGGTGATACTGTATAACCCGACTTAACAGATTCGACTGTTCTGCATCATCACTAAAACAATATGATGCAGACAACTGAATAAGTCTTTAAAGCCTTTCTATCCTTAATTGGGTAGGAAGGCTTTTTTTGTGGGTGCTGTTTACCACACTTTATACCATCATTACGAATGTGTATTTTATGGAAATTGATTCACCATTTCGAACCAACCTATTTCAACTATGTCAGTTTCAAAATCCGGGCTTGCGTATGCATCCAGCCTTCTCCTTTTTATGATGATGGCTACCAGCCTTAACGCACAGCACGACAAAGTGCACTATTTTGCCCTGCCTGCCCAGCAGGGTGATGTAATAGAGTCTGAAGATCAGCGCTTCTACCTTCAGACCGTCGTTGAGGGGCTTGCCAACCCCTGGGCCATGGCGTTTCTCCCCAATGGAAACGTGCTTGTTACCGAGCGCGACACCGGCAACCTTCGCATGGTAGTCGACGGCGAACTGCAGTCGGAGAGCATTTCGGGCGTTCCTGAGGTGTACAACCGCAATCAGGGTGGTCTGCTCGATGTTGCCCTGCATCCGGATTTCGAATCCAATAATATGGTTTATCTGGCCCTTTCCGTTCAGGAAGGCGGCCTGCCGGGTATGAGGACCGCCACAACAATAATTGGGCGAGGTGAATTAAATGGCTTCAGCCTGGATAACTTCGAAACTATCTTCAGCGGTGAGCCAACGTCCCGCGCTCCTTTCCACTTCGGCAGCCGCATTGTTTTTGATGCCGACGGATACCTTTACTTTGCAATTGGCGACCGTGGCGAAATGGAGAATGCTCAAAAGCCCGAAAATCATGCCGGCAAAGTAATGCGCATTTATGATGACGGCCGCGTGCCATCAGACAACCCGTTTGCCTCGCAGCGTAATGCCAAACCGGAACTTTTCACGCTTGGCAACAGAAATATACAGGGCATGGTTGTTCACCCCGGCACCGGCGAAGTCTGGTCGAACGAACACGGACCCCGCGGAGGAGATGAAATCAACATCATCCGCTCCGGCCTGAACTACGGCTGGCCGAAAATTACGCATGGGGTTAACTACGACGGCAGCACGATTACATCCGATACGGCCGCTGCCGGTCTGGAACAGCCGCTCCACCACTGGACGCCATCCATCGCGCCATCGGGCATGGCTATCGTGTACGACAGCGAGCTCTACCCGAACTGGAACGGCAGCGTATTTAACGGAGCCCTTGCGGGTCAGCACCTGAACCGCATCGTAGTGGATATGGAAAACGAGCGCTCTGTTCATGAAGAGCGGCTGCTTTCCGGCCTTGCCCGCATCCGTGATGTGCGCGTGGCTCCAGACGGATTTCTCTACATTCTGGAAGAAAGCAACGGCCGCATAATGAGGCTTGTTCCGGCTGAGTAAGCCTCAGTTATTCGGGTAAAGTATTTTAGTACCTATTCGAACTGTAAGGGGAAACGCTAGAAAACACTAAACTTTAAGAACGGCTGAGAACAGCCATTTAACACCTGCCTGCTGCAGGCGGGCAGGTTCAACACTCGAAATTTATAATTGCTATGTGCAATCTTTGTTTATTAAGCTGAAACCAACACAGATGCCATCACACTCCACAAAAAACTTTTTTTGACATGAAACTACCCTACTCCTTCTCATTTCTTTCAGTCCTAATGATTGCCTCCGCCCTGCTTTTCAGCGCCTGCGGTGGCGAAACCGAAGTCCGTGATGCCGAAGAGCTGGCTGCCGACGAGGAAACCTACGAAGTGCGCGGCTTCTTCATCGAGACCAATGAAGCCGATGAAACCATCACTATTGTGCACGAGGAAATCCCGGACGTAATGTCTGCCATGCGCATGCGCATGCTTCTCGAAGATGCCGAAGGCGCGGAAGGTCTCTCACGCGGAGACATAATTTCGTTTACGCTGGCCCGAATCGGCAATTCCTGGTACGTTCGAAATATCGAGCGCCTCCCCGACGATACCGAACTTGACCTTGAAGAGCGCCTGATGGATATGGCGAATTAAAAAGAGCCGGCAGAATCAGCGATCCAGAAAGTGCGTTTTGCCCTTCACGTCTTCAAAGGATGAGGCAACAACCAGGCTCTCGAACCCGTAGCGGTTGTTGATCGTATCGCGGGCGCGAAACAGGTTTCTCATTTTTTCATCTTCCCGGAAGAAAAGCTCGATCTGGCCGGTGGCGTCCAGGTCGAGCGTGTTTACTCCAAAGCCACGAATACGCTGTCCGTGCCGGATGTAGTGCTCAACAACGGGCATAAGCGCGCGAAGTGCCGCCCGCACCACATAGTCATCCAGATTGGTGTAACCCGGCGTGGCAAATACAATCTGAATACCTCGCCAGGTTTCATCCTGAAACCTCAGATACGACGAGTAGCGGGCTGCCCGCCGGTTGTATCCCCGCATACGATAACACAGTTGCCGGACCGACTTTGTGATTTCACCCTTAATCTGCTCTGCATCCGTCGTCCAGTCGGAAAACGTGTGCATATAGGTTACCTCATCAGGCACGTGATCCGGAGCGTCCTTCACAATGGCGCGATCCAGTCCGCAGACGGTTTCATACAGCATTCCCCCGAAATACTGACCAAACAGCTTTCGGAAAATTCCCTTCCCTTTTGTGATGCCGTCCTCAATGGTATGAAGCCCGGCCTGCTGCAGTTTGGCATAGCGGCGGCTCCCGATTCCCCAGACTTCGTCTAGAGCGAGGGGCCAGATTTTTTCGCGCTCCTCGTGCTCGTCCAGCGCCAGGGTGAGGCCGTTAGGTTTTACCAGGTCAGAAGCCAGCTTCGCATAGGTCTTGGACCTGGCGATGCCCAGTGAACAAAACAATCCGGTTTCGGCATAAATATCCCGCTTGATGCGAAGCCCGTAGTTAAAGAGCTCTGCGCGCGGACGATCTATCATAAAAGTAAGGTCCAGAAAATATTCATCCATGGAGTAAGCCTCCACATCTCCGGCATAGTTGTCCAGCACCTTACGGATCTGCCGGCTGATGGCCTGGTACTTGTCGTAATGCACCTGCATAAAAACCACGTACGGACACAGCTTCACGGCTTCGTATGCGCTCATGCCGGTTTTGACCCCAAACTTGCGGGCCTCATAGCTGGATGTTGCCACAATGCCCCGGGCGGTGCCATCCGGTTTTCGCCAGCCTCCCACCACCAAAGGCAGGCCCTGCAGATCGTACGAAACCTGTTCCACCTGCGCATAAAAGCAGTTCATATCCAGATGAATATACAGACGCGGCTTTTTCCGCACGTGCCGCTGATCTGCAGAAATGGTGTTATACAGCGTGATTCGGTGCACGTTTCGGGTGAGGTCGTAAGAGCCGGGGTCGAGTTTCATATTTCAATTTACATATATTGCACATATATTGAAACGTCCGTTCTAAAAAGGCTTCGAAATTGCACCCGGAGTATTTTTTTGAGGTCACTCCATCACAATTTACAAACCCGATATTGCACTTCACACTATATATGTGTAGTATATGTGCAAAGCTATCATTAATCAGAAAAAGACTGTCTCATGCAAGCAGCAAAACTCGAAAAGATAAACGTCATTGCGGTCTACGCCGGCTTCAAAACGCCCGAACTCAAGCGCGCCATTACACCCATACGATTCATGCTTTCAAACGGGGATCGCCATGTTGTAGATCAGGTAAAACGATCGTACTCCGAGCGCGTGGGGGATTCCCTGCACGTACACTTCGTAGTAAAAACCAAAGAGGATCGCTACTTCGACATCGTATACGACAGCAAGCGCGTAACCTGGATGCTGGTCGTGGAGCTGGAGGAGGCCCTGTTTACGGCTCAGGGTATGCAGGGCTAGGGTGATGGCGCACGTGGCGGAAATCAGCTTTCGATCTGGTTCACAAGACCGATAAAAAGTTTAAGCCCGCTCACAATCAGCTCGTCGGGATAGTCGTAGGCCTGGCGGTGCAATTGCGGATGCTCTTTACCGGCTCCCAGACCAAAAAGCATCACGCGGGAAACATCGGAGAAGCGCCCGAAGTCTTCACTCCATGGAAATGGGTACAAAGGCTTAATGCACTCAAGCCCGTTCTCTTCGGCAATCTGTTCGATTGAATCACAAAGTTCATCATCGTTTACCGTAGTCTGGAAATATTCTGTCTGCTCCGTTTTTAGGCCCAGATCCCAGGCGGAGCAGATTCCTTTCACCTGCTTTTCGGCCATCGGAATCATGCGTTCAAGCACTTCCGTTTCCGCCGCCCGAAGCGTGGCCATTACCACTCCTTTGCCGGGCGTGGTGCCAAAGGCAACGTCTCCCAGGCTCAGACGCGCATGCACAATGGTTACCAGCGCAAAGGTGTGCTCCGAGAAGGAGTTTCCGGCCATGGCGGAGAGCGCGTTTATGAGCGCCGCCAGCGCAAGGGCGGGAGAATTGCCGTCTTCGGGATGGGCCGCGTGTGAGTTTTCGCCTTCGAGGTGGAACATCATGCCTACAGAGGCCGACGTAAACGCACCCTTCTTCAGGATAACGCTGTGTTTAGCGTAGCCCGGCAGGTTGTGGAGGGCAACCATACGTTCGGGCTTCAGCTTCTTAAACACGGGATCTTCAAGCACTCTTTCGGCCCCTTCACCACTTTCCTCGGCCGGCTGAAACAAAAGCATCACCCTTGTTTTTTTCGGCGTGTTTTCCTTCAGCCATACGGCCAGACCAAGCAGATGAGTCATGTGGCCATCGTGACCGCATTTATGACCGACATCAGGATTTTCCGATGCATGTTCAAAATCATCAGGATCAGCGATCGGCAGGGCATCCAGCTCGGCACGAAACATGATGGAACCTTCCGCATCATCCGGGCCGTAAACAGCAATTACGCCGTGTCCTCCAATTCCGGTGTGAAGTTCTTCTGGGTCGGTTTCTTTGAGCCATGCGGCAACCTGCTCTGCTGTATTTTTCTCTTTATTCGAAACTTCAGCCAGCTCGTGCAGCCGGCGTCTTTTAGAAACAAGTTCGGAAATATGCTGATCGATGAACGAGTCCAACGGTTCTCCCTTTTTATGAAGGTCTTAGATTTAGTGTCTGTACTTCATAGTATAAGGACTAAGCCATGCATTGTAAACGGGCAGAAAGGCAGCACCCTAAACCATTTACAGATAAAGCGGCCCGAGAACCATGCGCGGATCCGGATAGGTACGAACAGCCAGCTCCAGTTCTTCGGGGCCGACTACGCCCGGCATATCGGGTGCTTCCGGTTTAAAAGGCGAGATCTGAAAATGCAGATGCGGAACCCAGCCGCCGTTTTCTTCGCGTGCGCCGAGCGTGGCAATCTGCTGCCCGGCCTTGATTTCCATCCCCTCATGAATTCCATTCAGGCTCGAAAGACTCAGGTGACCGTGCAGCGCGTAAAGCTCATTTCCGGGCCCGAATATGTGCTTAGTTACAATAGTCGGGCCGTAGTCGAGCTCGTTCGCATTGTTACGGAATCCCCAGATGGTGCCGTCGGCAAAAGCATATACAGCTGCACCGGCCGGCCCCCAGATATCGATTCCCATATGGATGAACCGCTTTCCGGCAAAAAGCGGTGATGTATACATATTCCGGCGGTATTCCAGATACCCACCCGCGCCCATCAGCTGAGGGGCATCCGGATTGTGGTTATATCCGCTGCTGAGGTCGATCGGAGGCATTGGCGCCTCGTAGTCCATCACGGGAGAAAAAGAAAAAGGAGTCATGCTTCAACAGGCTAAGAAATGCATCATAAAAAAACGCGACCATCACAAAACCGGGACAGTCGCGCCGTTAAAATAAGATAAAAAGCTGCTCTTTTCCCGCTATGCCTCGACAACTTTATCGATATAGTTGGAGTTCATAATGCCGAGCGCGCCCATGTATTTTAGTTTGAAGCGTACCATGTCTCCCACCTTGTAGTCGGGAGCATTCACGCCCACATCAACGACAAGCATATCGGAACTGGCGTCTACGATTTCAATATCATCGCTTATAGGAAATAAAAACTTGGGATCGATATCCAGATAACCAATATCCAGAATAGCCCTGTGGCTGGTTTTGCCATACAGGCTTTCGTCGATTGTCATGGTATTGCCCTGAGGGTCTTTTCCGAGCTCTCCGCTGGGTACGACGGGCTTTTCATGAAGCTCAATAATCTGGGCGTAAAGCTCCATTACAGAGTCTTCCATTCCCTCAATTGTTTTTTCGGTGAACAGATCCAGCCCGAAATACAACGCCTCGCCCACTCGAAAATGGTTAACTCCGTGAGGAATTTCATCGCGCAGCAGGAGCGGAACCGTAACGGATGTTCCGCCGGAAATCCACGGAATTTTTTTATTGAACTTGAGCTCGATAATTTGCTTGTACAACGTAAGCTGAATGAGTTTATCGGCGTTGGGCATCACCCCATGCAGGCAGTTCAGGTTTGTACCCAGACCCACTACGTCGATATTCGGCAAATTAAAAACCTTCTCATAAAAATCGATCAGATCATCGCGAACAACCCCCTCGCGGAGGTCGCCCATTTCAATCATGATTATAATTTTGTGAGTTTTGTCCTGCTTCACAGCTTCTTTGGAAAGCATCTTAATGGTGGAGATATCCGAATCGAAGCTTACATCGGCCCAGCGGACAATGTCTTCTATAATTTTTTTGGGCGGCGGCTTGATGTAAACGGTCTGCACATCAGGATTAATTTCCTTAACAACTCTCAGGTTGCTTATTCTCGAGTCGTGAACCTCCCTGACACCAAGATTTATGACCTCACGAATCATTTCTTCATTTCCGCAAAATATTTTGGTAACAACCCCCCATTCAATCTCGCGACCATCAAACTTTTCTTTCAGGTAATTGTAATTATGCTGTAGCTTTTGGCGGTATAGCTTTAAATAGGCCATTTTTATGAGCGCTTATAACGCATTTCAAGGTACTTGTTTGTGAAGCCAAGTTTTTCATACAGGTGTTTGGCCGGATTATCGGGTTCCACATGGAGCGCAATGTCGCCCTTGGCAGAATCCATTGCTTTCTTCATAAGTGATTTACCCAAGCCTTTGCCTCTGTACCCACCGTGTACGGCAATGTACACCAGCAGGTTTTCAGGGATATAGCCCTTCATACCGGTCTCATTAATAATAACGGCTCCGACCACTCTATCTTTTTCCGGATCCCAGGCTCGTACTACAAAGCCCCCGAAACCAGGCTTGGTGCTAAGCGCGTATTCTGCGCACTTCATTATATCTTCCCGCGGATCGCCGAACTGATCGAGGTGCTCAAATAAAAAGTCCACTACGGAATTGACCTCGTCTTTACGGGTTTCCATTTCTCCGGGCTTAATTACTGTAAAATCAAACATAAATATTCCTCATTAAGTTTTTAATCTATTCGATAAATTCTGATGATTCTCCCTTTCCCGGGAACTGAAGCGATATAAAAATGAACACGATAAGCGCAGCTGATAAACCAAATATAATAGGATCGAGACCAAATGGCATTGATAGCGCAAAATCAGATCCCATAATTCGTGCCACTTCAGGTATAATAGTTAAAATAAGCGTAAGTCCTCCGCCTGTTACCATGGCCGCAATTGCGCCGGTACTACTGGATTTTTTCCAGTACAAGGCCCCAATTACAGGAATCAAAAGTCCGGACACCATTACCGCATAGGAATACAGCATGATGTCGAGCACGGTTTCCATTGCTGCAGCCAAGAATAGAGCAACAACTCCAAGCAGAAGCGTAACCAGCTGCGACATACGAATCAGTTTGGTGTCGTTCATATCGAGACGGAACCATTTCCTTAGCAAATCGCCGGTCACGTTTCCGGATGCAGCAACCAGACAGCTGTCGGCTGTTGACATGATGGCCGAAAAGTAAGCCGACATCATTAAACCCATAAGGCCAATCGGCAGTATCGTTCTTAAGAGCATGGGCAACCCCTGCTCCTGATGCATTCCATCGGCAGATTCAAATCCCATGTAAGCAAACATGCCCTGATCGGCTGCAACGCGTGCAAATAAACCGAGCAAAACGCCCATGAACGCCATTATTGGCCATTCGAACAAACCTGCAAGATACCAGGCTTTTTTTGCTTCTTTAACGCTTCGGCTGGCATAAATACGCTGATATAGAGTCATACCCACAAACCAAATCGGAATGATGGTAATCCCCCAGTTAAGCATTTGCTGCCAGGTGATGTTCGTTAGTTTTAAAAATTCGGGTGAAACGGCCGCTGCGATGGCCTCATATCCCCCCACTGCATTATACGACAGCGGAATCCCAATAAAGATGAGACCGGCCAGCAGCAGTATCCACTGAAACGTATCGGTGTAAATGACCGCCTTAATGCCGCCCATCACCGTATAAACGATTATAATGAAACCCATGATGTAAAGAGCCGAATCTATGGTTAGCTCTTCGAAAGTGGATGAGGCCAGAACGGCACCTGCGAGCATTTGCGAGCTGGTAAAACCCAGATAACCGATAGCCGAGATAATTCCGGCTATTATGGCCGCCTTGCTACTAAAAAAATGTCCGAACAAATCCGGCATGGTGAAAAACTTCTTCTCATCCGAGATGGGTTTCACCCTTGGAATAAGGAAAACGGCTGCCAGCCATGCGCCGATAAGTCCTGTAAACAGCATCCATGAGCCGGAGATTCCCATCACAAATCCGAGCCCGCCAAGGCCAATGGAAAATCCACCGCCTACATCGGTTGCCACAACAGAGAGCCCGATATGGGGATAGCTCATATTACGACCGGCCAGGTAGTAGTCTTCATTACCGGTGTTTTTGCGCATGAAATAATAGCCCACACCAAGTACGGCGGCCATATACGCAACAAATACTGCAATATCTATGGGATGCATCTTAACCTATTCGGTTAGTATTGGTTGATTACATCCGTATTACAGAACGAACCTGTAGGAAAATGTCTGTGTTTTAGTAGGTGTTGATGAAAGTACTGTAGCGGTATCTGACATTATTTTCATTTAGTTTATAACTCTTCGGTTCGCCAGTGAATATAAGGAATTACATGCACGAATGACAATAAAGCGACGGAATCCGTTATATGGCCGGTACCGTTGTCTGCGTAACAATGTATGACACACACGAATTTCGATTCCATTAATACGCCTGCCTCGGCAGTTTTCAGCCTGAAGTGGTCTTGTTCATACCAACATATTGAAATTGCGCGACCTTAGACCTTAGACCTTAGACCAACTTATAACATTCGAGCCCTTGAAACAGCTAAAACGATCTTTTTTTGAACGAAGCAAGGTAACCCATATCGCCCGTGAGCTTGTGGGGAAGCTTTTAGTTACCCATATCGACGGCGAAAGCGTTACCGGGCGCATTGTCGAAACAGAAGCCTATGCGGCTACCGGCGACAAAGCATGCCATGCGCACCTTGGCCGGTTTACCGAGCGTACAAAAACAATGTATAAACCCGGAGGAACGGCCTACATATATTTATGCTACGGCATACATCATCTCTTTAACGTGGTAACTAACGTAGAGGGAACCCCAGAAGCGGTGCTCATTCGAGCCGTTGAACCGATTTCCGGGTTAGAAACCATGATGGAGCGTCGTGGTCTGGAAAAGAAAGCACGAAACCTTACTGCCGGGCCCGGTGTGATGTCGCAGGCTATGGGCATCACCACATCTTTGAACGAAACTGACCTTACCCGTACTAAAAGCGTTATCCGTATGTATGATGATGGTTTCGACATGGTCTCAGGCATAGAAACCGGCCCTCGCGTGGGTATAGATTATGCCGGCGAAGACGCTCTGCTTCCGTGGCGCTTTTCCCTCAAGGGATCCAAATGGAAAAGCCCGGCCAAATAAAATCTGACCGGGCTTAAACAAGTGTGATAATCGACAGAGCAATTATCCAATGCTAAATATTGGCAGGATTACATACCTGGCTGGCCGCCCTGTAGTTCCTGAACAATTTCCTGATACTTCTGCTGAAGCTCAGGGCTCATTTGAAGCGCCATATTGATTTCCTGAAAACGCTCAACTTCCATTCCTTTGGATTCAATAATTTCCATGATATCGGCTTCAACTTTTTCCTGAACTGCTTCCAGATCGTTGATTACGTTATCGAAACGCTCCATTTCTTCGTCTTCGATACCCATATCAGCCTGGGATTGTCCCTGCTGCATACCGGTTAGAATTTCGTTAAAACGATCGACATTCAAGCCCGCGTCCTCAACCATCTCAATCATATCTTCCTGGGCTTCCATCTGAATCTCCTGAGCATCAATGGTAACCTCTACGAAACTGGTAAGCTCTTCATCAGAAACTTCAACATCCGGCATTTCCTGCTGCATTGCAGGAGGCATGCCCTGGGCTGAAGCCTGAAGCGTCATTCCGAACATAAGAGAGATTAGCATTACTGCTGCTGCGATTATACGAGTCATAATAATTTATTTGATTTCTTTGTTTTTCGGTGTGTACTATTAACTAATTGAGTAAAGAATAATTATATAGATTCTCAATTAAAAATTAAATCCCCCTTATCAGGCTAAAAAAAGTAAAAACAAGGGCCCAAAGAGGAAACAAAGTTGAAAAAAGCCGGAACTTTTCGGATTTTCTTGTAGTTACTTGTTCCAACAATCAAATTTAAACAGCATTTAATTAAATCAATACAACCATGAAAAAGCTCTTTATTACCACCATCCTTCTTGCATTTGCAAGCATTGCGGTTGCCGAGACAAAAGCAACTAACGATCACCATTCTTCTGCAATGGAATGGACTATCGATAATGCACACAGCAACATTCTGTTTCAAATCAATCACTTTTTCAACCCGATTCCAGGTACGTTCAGCGACTTCGGCGGAAAAATCGTTTTTGACCCGGAAAATGCTGAGGCCTCAGAAATCGACGTAGCTATTCAAGTTGCCAGCATTGATACTGATGTTGACCGTCGCGATGAACACCTTCGCTCAGAAGATTTCTTTGGTGCAGAGACATATCCTGAGATGCACTTCCGCAGCACCGATGTGCGCCATGTAGAAGGCACAAGTTATGTAGCACTGGGTCAGCTTACTATTAAAGATGTAACCCGTGAAGTAGAGCTTCCTTTCGAATTCCTGGGCGTGAGAGATCACCTTATGCAGGAAGACGTTCTTGTAGCTGGTCTGCATGGTGAAATCGCCATCAACCGCAACGACTTCGGCGTAGGTGTAGGCGACTGGGCTTCAACAGCAGTAGTAGCTAATGAAGTGCGCATTCAGATTTCGCTACAGGTCAATAAAGACAAGTAAGTTTATAAGCGCATACATAATTAAGGACAGATAACCTGAAACCAGGCTTGTTCTTCATTGTATTTCTCCAAAAAAGCCGGCTCCCTGACAGGGGGCTGGCTTTTTTTTATTTACCGGACGGGACGCTGAGGCACACTATTTTAATACGCAAAAAGAAAGTCACAGGTCGCAAAACAGGTTACAGGTTACAGGTTACAGGTCTCCTTGATTTTCGAATTTGAATGGAAGTTTAATTCAGGAAAAACCCATTGCTTATTGCTTATTGCTAATTCTCCCCGCCGGGCTTGAATTCAAATTAGCGCAGATTACGGCATCGGATTTCGAAAAGTGCAGCAAGTTCAACCTGATACCTGATACCTGATACCTCATTGTTAATTGTTTATTCCTTATTGCTAATTCACACTAGCTGTAAAATGAATAATGAATAACTGTATCCCTGTCAAACTGTAGCCCTGACACTCTATTCTTGCTGATATTTTGTATTTTATCATTTTAATTTATTAAACCACATCTTAGGCCATCATTCTGAACTAACCGGCCTTTCTCAAAAAAAAACTAACCGGTTCTACATGATTTCGTCGAAGAAAAAAAGAAGAAAAGACAACCAGAGGGGCTCATTCATAACCGTAATTGTGTTTTTTATGGTGCTTGTGATGCTGGGCATATCGTGGATTTTCATCCAGAATCTGCAGGATGATGATCCGCTGGTCGATCGACAAGACTCTGGAGTTCCAACAGGCGCGCCCCCATTAGTTGCCGGCAGCGTGGAACAGCTTCAGGAAATTATACCCGAAATAAACACGGAGCTGAATGAAGACAAGCTGAATGAGCTTTTCCCGGCAAATTTCCGCGTTCTGGTAAACCGGATGGATATAAATGCGGATGGCAACAACGAAATTGTTCTTATTGAGTACCACCCTGCCGATGCCGAACGAAGCTTAAGCTTTACCGATACGGGTTATGAGCGCATCATAAGCCGCGCAGAAATACTCACAGAAGACGCAGAAGGCGAACTGCACCTGCTGTTGCGAATCACTAAAGACGCCATCACCGATCGTAATAATGAAACGCTCATCGCCCAGGAGCCGGCCACGTATGGCTATGCATTTCGCACTGTACTTTACGAGGGTGATGAATATCCGGCCGAGGTTCGCCTTTTTGAAATAGCTATTCTGAACGAGAATTACGAGCCTGCAAGCGACGATTTAGTCCTCTACTGGAAACCTTCTGAAGGAAGATATGCAGCAACCAACGCTTTTGGCCAGCCAGGATCGTTTTAAAGGCGTAAACCCGTTCTTATGTTTCTGCCTTAGTATTTTATACAATCAATCTAAAGTTTTATATTTGGGCTCACTTCAGAGTAAGACCAAACTCAATTTTTTTCAGGCACAGTTTTTTATGTTCAACTCCAAGTTTCTTACGCTCAGCATCATTATCGTTCTGGCTGTTTTATCACGCTTTTTACCGTTCCCGCCCAATGTTGCTCCAATTGCAGCAATCGCACTTTTTGGCGGCGCCTATTTTTCTGATAAACGAGTTGCCCTGCTGCTCCCTTTGGGCGTTATGCTCCTTAGCGATCTTCTTATAGGACTGCACAGCACGCTACTTTTTGTATATGCCGCTTTTGCGCTCATCGTGGGTATCGGTTATATGCTCGGCAAGAACATCAGCCCGCTACGTATAGCCGGCGCATCTGTAGCAGGGTCAGTCATTTTCTATCTGCTCACCAACTTTGGCGTATGGCTTGTAAGCCCATACTACCCGTTTACCCTCGAAGGGCTGATGGCAAGCTATACAATGGCGATTCCATTCTTTCACTATACTCTTATTGGTGATCTGCTTTATACCACCGCTATTTTCGGCTCTTATGAAATAGTTCGAAGAATGGTACCTTCACTGCAGACCGCCTGAGACTTCTTCATTTTTGAAAAAAAGCCATGCCGGTCTCCGGTATGGCTTTTTTTTGCCACATCCATCAACGCTTTGTTCGCCCTTACTGTTTAGACAGCAAGCAGATACAACCGGAATTCTAAACCACCGCAGAGGCCACGACTATGCTAACAGAACTCATTAAACCGGAAATTTCGGAACTGATAGAAAATGAAAACTGGATTGCACTCCAGGAATCAGTCGAAGAGTGGCCCATACCCGAGATTGCGGAGCTAATGTCCGAGCTGGAGGCCGACAGACGAATCGTATTCTTCCGGCTGTTGCCAAAGCATCGTATGGCTGAAGTCTTTTCCTACATGGAGCCTGATTCGCAGAATTCGCTTCTGATGAATCTGAGCGACGAGGAAAACAGGCACCTTCTTGCCAATATGGCGCCCGATGATCGTACCCTGCTTTTAAGCGAGATGCCCGGGCAAATCACCCAAAAGTTCCTGAACCTGCTTAACCCGCAGGATATGCGCGAAGCCCGTATTCTGCTTGGTTACCCCGAGGAAAGCGTTGGCCGCTTAATGACGCCCGACTATGTTGCAGTGCGTCCGGGCTGGTCTATCTCGCAGTGTATCGACCACATGCGCGCCATGGGCAGCCGCAGTGAGACCCTTGGCATGATTTACGTAACAGACACCTCCTGGAAACTGCTCGATGCGCTCCAGCTCCAGGAGTTTATTCTCGCCGATCCCAACGCAATAGTAGCCGACCTCATGGATGAATCCTTCCTGAGCATTACAGCAACTGAGGATCGTGAGGAGGCCGTAACGCTTATGCAGAAATACGACAAAACGGCCCTTCCGGTAGTCGATACCGATGGCGTGCTTCTCGGAATTGTAACCGTAGATGATGTGCTCGACGTTGCCGAAGAAGAGGCCACAGAGGATTTCCATAAAACAGCGGCCGTAAATCCGCTGCAGCGTACCTATCGCGAAACAACCGTACGCACCCTGTTTCAGGCACGAATCGGATGGCTTATGATTCTTGTTTTTGTAAGTTTGATGTCATCCGGTGTAATCGCCGCTTTCGAAGATGTTCTGGAATCTGCCATCGCGCTGGCTTTTTTCATTCCCCTGCTAATAGGAAGCGCCGGTAACGCAGGAGCACAGGCGGCTACGCTTATGGTCCGTGCCCTGGCCACAGACGACATCAAGCTGAACCAGTGGCTTCAAACAATCTGGAAAGAGGTTTCGGTGGGTATCACCCTTGGGCTGGTTATGGGCCTGGCATGCTGGGTTTTAGGATATTTTATTGGTGGAACGCACATTGGCTTTATTGTGGGGCTAACCATGGTTGCCATCATTCTTGTAGCGAACATTATTGGTACGCTGCTCCCGTTTCTTCTCACCTGGGTTAATCTGGATCCGGCAATCGCCAGCAGTCCGCTTATTGCCACTATAATGGATGCTTCTGGTCTGCTTATCTATTTCGCCATTGCAACGGCCGTTCTCGGCAGCGTGGGTTAGTTTTAAAAGGTTGATGGCGCCTTTACAGACCTTAGAAATCTTCTGCCACTTTGATGCAAAAAATTTTTGATAGCTGATCTTTGAATTGGGTCTTGTACCCCAAACCCAATTCGTAGCGAAGCGAAGAACCGCGAAGCGCTACGGTGCGTAGCACCCAAACAGCCCTCAACTGCCTCCTTATGATTTTTGAGGCTTAAGGCCCAGAAACGAAAAACAGTCCGGCCCTTTACTTAACACCATGTTCACCATTAAAAGTGCACCCTGCGGTCGACCAATACTGTAACCGGGAATTCATTCCCGGTTTTAAGGCCTCTCTTGCGGGAGAAAATTTTTAATCGAACTCAAGTTCATCCAGCAACAACTTCTTCCACTTCTTCCACTTCTTCCACTTCCTCTGTAATTTCGGGCTCATCCAGCTTCACCCCGGTTCCCGGCTCACGCTCAATAAGATGGTTGAAGTCATCGAGATAAACGGCAGCCTTCATATACTGATCCCACATTCTTCGGTAGCTTCTAATAATATCGTGCAGATTCACCATCTCTTTAATGGGGATAGTACCCGTACTGCCTGATTTAAGAATCTCCATTTTAGCAGTTTCATAGGCGCTTTCGAGCTGTACATGGAGCCTTCTGAGCTCCTCTACTGAAAATCCTTCTTTTTCTGAATCAGCCAGCTTTAAAAAAGATTGCATCAGGTCTTTCAGAATCCGAACGGTTTCCTTCACGTTATGCGGCAACTTTATTCCGGAGCGTTCAATTGCAGCCGCTTCTACCGAATGCTCACGGGCCTCCGAGAAGTACTGCATTACGCGCAATGCCTGAGGCATAACATATTCCAAATCAGGCGGATAATCGCTCCGCTGCATCTTTTGAATATATTCTCCTACGGTCGTATTCAGGGACTCTACTGTTTTAAGCTTTACATTGAGTTTCGGAAGCAGTGATTCCTCATCAAGTGACTTGAGAGACAAAGATCGGGACTTGCGCCCGACCCGCTTGAGTTCAAACACAAGCGCGCTTACGGCCATAGAAGGGGTATCAATCAGGTTATCATCCAGATACCGGGTCTTCTCGGGTTGCTGCTCGAAAGCCGTAAACCTGCGCTGCAAAAAGCTTACCAGCATGCCCGTGAAGGGCAAAATCACAATAAGGCCAATCAATTTAATGAAGGTGTGAAAAATGGCGACGGTAACTGCTATCGAAATATCGCTTCCGAAAACGTAATATATCAAGCTGAGATAAAGCCCGGTAAACGGAAGCGCCAAAGGCATTTTTAGAACATTAAAAAGCACGTGTATCATTGCAGCACGTTTGGCGTTTGGGGTCGCGCCTATAACGGCAAACAGCGCTGTAGACGTTGTTCCGATATCAGCGCCAATTACCAGCACAGCAGCAGCGGAAACAGGAATTACTCCACCCGCTGCAGCGGTTATAACCACAGCTATTGCCGCTGATGAAGACTGCATTATGGTGGTTAACAGAATCCCTAGCAGGAACATTATTAACATACCCGAAAAGCCAGCTCCGATATCGTCGAAGGGTACCTGGTCGCCCAGGTTTTCAAACGTGGTTTTGAGTATATCTATGCCCAGAAAAAATATGCTGAACCCAACAAGTGCCTGCCCCACCGCTCCTGCCCTGCTGTTTCCCTTTCCGAGCCATAAACCCATACCAACGGCAAGAATGGGCATGGCCATAAGCTGCAAGTTAACCTGAAAACCCACTGTCGCAATAATCCAGCCTGTTAAGGTTGTTCCTACATTGCTTCCAAAAATTACATAGGCAGACTGCAGCAGCGTAAGCATCCCGGCGTTCACAAACCCAATTGTGGCAAAAATTACAGCGCTGGACGACTGCACCATAGCGGTAATCAAAACTCCGCTAAGAACCCCTTTAAACGGAGTTGAGGTATATTTCGAAAGCAATACACGCAGTGTCTCTCCCGCGGCCAGTTTTAGCCCATCGGTAAGCAGCTTCATCCCAAGAAGAAAAAGCGCAACTCCGCCGGCAAAGGAGAAAAGCATCGCCATGTCTGTAACAGTATAAGATGTGTGTGTTAAAAAAAGACTTCAAAGACAACTACGAAGAAAAGATCGCTGTTGCTATAAATAATAACATTCCGGTAATAATAAAACTACCATAAGACTTTAAGTTATAAAGATGCTCTTTTTTCACTGCTCACGTATTTTATTAACTTTGTTGTACATTATGGATAAACAGCATTGAAATCTTTTTGTTAAAGCCTGATCACAGACAAAACGTAATGAGCAATTCAGAAAATCTCAGCCCCGATATTCCCGATTATAAATTATCTGTCTATAGTATGAGCGCAACTTCCGGTTCAACTCCCGAACAAATCCGTAAAAACAACTATCAGCTTCTGGCTGAAAATGAATTGACTATTTCCGGTCCTGACTTTTTCCATAATTACGAGCTGAGCTGGCTCGATTTCAATTTTCGCGTGCTGGATGAAGCCAGAAATCCTGCGAATCCCCCTCTGGAACAGGCTAAATTTATTGGCATCGTGTGCAGTAATCTCGACGAGTTTTTCCAGAAGCGCGTAGGCGGGTTAAAAAGACAGCTGGAAGCAGGCATGAACGATCCTTCAATCGACGGCCTCACGCCAACACAGCAGCTGCATCTCATCCGCAAAAAGGTAAAGCAGATGATTTCCGATTACAGACACTTGTTCTTTAATGAAATCATACCCCAACTCAAACAAAACGGAATTGAATTCAGAGATTATGCGTCGCTTCGTAAAAAAGAAAAAGCAAAAGCCGATGAATATTTTAAGACACAGCTGTATCCGCTTCTCACCCCGCTCATTGTGGATCAGGGGCATCCCTTTCCGTTTATCTCTAACAAGAGCCGCTCTTTTGCAGTAGAAATTCTGAATCAGGAAACCGGTGAAGCCATTTTTGCCCGAATTAAGGTGCCAGAAAACCGACCGCGCTGGTTTCAATTAAACAGCAGTAAAGCGGATAAGGCCGTTCTAATTAATATAGATGAGATAATCCGGGAACACATCAGCGATTTATTCCCGGGTGGCAAAGTAAAATCAGCACATATTTTTCGCGTAACAAGAAACGCAGATATTAAGCGACAGGAGGAAGAAGCCGACGACCTGCTCGAGCTTATCGAGGAAGAGTTGCGTGAACGCAGGTTTGCTGAAGTTGTTCGTATTGAACTCGACATCAACATGCCGGCTCATATTAAAGAGCTACTCATTAAAAATCTGAAGATCAAACCATCCGATATATTCGAAATGGAAGGTCTTATTGGTCTGGCAGACTGCCTGCACCTTGAAAAGCTGAACGGGTTTGCCGATATCCGTTTCAAGCGCTGGTCGCCAGTTGTACATCCGGCTTTTCGGGGCAGTAACGAAGAACTCTCGCCGGATACGTTTAGCATAATTAGAAATGGTGATGTGATGGTTCATCACCCTTACCACAGTTTTACCAGTTCTGTAGAACGCTTTATTCGTGAAGCTGCGTCCGATCCGGACGTACTGGCAATTAAACAGACCCTGTACCGCACCTCAGAAGACTCACCGCTGATGCATGCGCTCATCAAAGCAGCTGAAACCGGAAAACAGGTTGCCGTTCTGATTGAGCTAAAAGCGCGTTTCGATGAACAGCGTAACATGGAATGGGCTCACAAGCTAGAAAAAGCGGGTATTCACGTTTCTTATGGGCTTCCGGGTTTAAAGATTCACTCGAAAATAACGGTGGTAGTCCGGGATGAAGGCAACACCATTAACCGTTATGTTCATATTGGTACAGGAAACTATCATCCGGGTACGGCAAATTTGTATGAAGATCTCGGTCTTTTTTCCTGCGATCCGGATCTGGCAGCAGACGTTTCAGACCTGTTCAACTTTCTTACCGGCTACGCTCCGAATCAGACCTACAGAAAGCTTCTTGTAGCTCCGCTTTTCTTACGCAGTGAAATCGCCAAGCTTATTGATTTTGAAATAAGCTCCGCGCAGAAAGGTGAAAAGGGGCGAATTATTATGAAGATGAACAGCCTGGAAGACCCCCTGCTTATTCAAAAGCTTTACTACGCATCGACGCAAGGTGTAAAGATTGATGTGATTGTAAGAGGCGTATGCAGGCTCATACCCGGAGTCGAAGGCTTGAGTGAAAACATTAGAATACATTCTGTAATCGGGCGCTTTCTGGAGCATTCCAGAATTTATTATTTCAATCAGGGCGGAAATCACCTGTACTATCTGGGTTCAGCCGACGTGATGCACCGTAATCTGGATTCGCGTGTGGAGGCCATTACTCCGGTAGAAAGCACCTCTTTAAAAAAATATTTGCAGTTCCTTTTTCAGATATATCTCAACGATAATTCCCAGCGCTGGTTGCTTGGTTCAGACGGGATTTATGCACGCGTACCTGCAGCAACGGAAGAAAACGATGTCATTTCTACACACAAAGTGTTGATGCAGCACGCGGCTGAAAACAGAAGCCCGCTCCCGGCAGAGTTTCCGGGTTAATGGCATAAAAAAGCCCGCAGCTGAAATCAGAAGCGGGCTAAATAAATACATGTTGCAGAATGTGTTAAAGCAGTGATTCGTAGTATTGAACCATTTTCACAAAATCGGCTTCACTGCGAAAGTCGAGATTTTCACTGCGTGCATAATCCCGGATGTCGGAACTGTGGTCTCCGAATAGGCGAAGTATGTTGCGTTGCCTCAGACGTACGTTATGCAGCTCACCGTGTTCGTCCTTGAACAGAAGCGTTTCGCGAGGCTCAACAGATGCTGAGCGCTCTGTAACACCATAACCCGTGCCGGAAGACCGGGCTTCGCGTACAACTTTTACGTGCCTTTTATAAACACCGGCCTGTTCGCCACCGTAGAGAACCTGCAGATAAGAATTCTGATCTATATCGCCGGATGTGCCCACTCTGTTTCGAAACTCTATTCTATCACCCCCGAACATCGTCATTTCGAAGCCTCTTACGAGCACATTGCTAAGCTGAAGCGTATCTGCCCGGTTAATAATCTCGAGTGCATCTATATATGAGTTGTACTTGGCCGGCACGTTTTCAAGAACCTGACCATTGCTTAGCGTAACGTCCGTCATGAGCCAGGAGTCGTTAAAATGTGGTGTTCCGGCCACGCCCATAGAGCGAATAGGTGAGGTTATAACTGCATTGCCACGCACAAGGTTATCCATGTTTGCTCTCGATGCATCATTCTGTGCGACTGATTTGTCGGTTACAAATAATGTGGCACCTAAAGCCATAATCAGAACCGCTATGGTAGTGATGTTTTTCATTGTAATAGTAGATTTATGTGAGTCAGGTAATGGGTTTATTCGGTCGGAATTGTCTCAAACCAAAGTATTATAAGGTGTAACTACTGCTGTACTTCACTTAACGCGAATAACTCCAAACTGTTATACAAATGTATACAAGTTTTTGTTTCATAAAAAAGCCACCCCGGATTAACCGGAGTGGCTTCATTTTGTTTAACTATTCAGATGTGGTTTTTAATAAACCGGTTCATCGTGGATTAGTTAGTACCTCTTACGCCGTTAATAACGCTGCGGCGAAGATTTGGAGCAACCGTATACGCAGCACCATCGCGATCTTCGAGTTCGAAGACGATGGCATTACGGCTACGTGTTGGAATGTTCTCCAGATTGAAGTTGAAAGCGAAATCTTTAGTTAAACTATCTTCAGGTGCGATAGTAAAATCGCAGCTGTTAGTTGTAGAGAAATCGCATCCTTCAATGGTGAAGTGGGTTCCGTACTCAATATCGTACAGAAAAGTACCCGCATCAACACCTTCAAAATTTACAGATTGAACTGCAAACGATTCATCCGGAACAAAGCTAAACGTACCCGAATGGGGTGTGCTCTGTAATCCGCTTGCGGATATCAGCTGAACGCTTACAATTACTGTAGGGCCGTTCTGAATATTATTCAGGTCGACAATACCAGGTTTAATCTCCATTTGAAGAGGACCGTCATAAATGGTGACGTTATCATCAAAACAGGAAGTCAGTGCTAAACCAGCTACTGTCAAACCAATGAGAATGATCAGTTTTTTAAACATAATTTGATCTATTTATCGGTTAAAATTTATCTGTTTTATTAGTCATCATTCGACCCATAACCCGGATTCTGCTGGATTACGCCAAGAGAAGCTTCAACCTGAAGCGTCGGGATCTGGCTTAACCACCTGATGTCATCAGGGAACAATGGAGCTGGTTTGTCAAGAAAGCTATTCAGGCGCTTGAGGTCGAACCAACGGTGGCCTTCAAAAGCAAGCTCACGACGACGCTCTGCCATAATCTCATCTATCAGATCTGTACCGGTTAGCCCGGAAAGCTCATCAAGACCGCGATTTACGCGAAGGCGGTTCAATTCGGTAAGGGCCAGACCAAACTGCTCGTCGCGCGCAAGTGCTTCAGCACGCGTAATCAGCATTTCGCCGTAACGGAGAACAGGAGTGTTATCGATAAACGCGCCAGGTCCTTCAACAGTTTGGTTGAACTTGATTGAGTGAATAGTAACTTCAGCATCATTCAGGTTACGGTTTGAGTACCATCCTGTTACCAAGGTAATCGGATTCTCTTCATCCTCATCATCCTCTTCAAAGAACACTTCAACGTTAAAACGGGCATCACCATCTTCGTAAGTCTCCAATAGAGCTTCTGAAGGAGCAATATCGAACCACTGAGCAGGAGTAAACAGCGCTGAAAGCGAGTTGTTAACCGCACCGCCGAAGTCTACAGAAGTAACGCGTACCTCAAAGAAGGACTCACGACCCGGAGCATCGGTAGTTGCGAACAACGATGGAACCTGATCAGGTGTAGCCAGGCTTACGCCTGGTGTATCCATAGCTTCCTGCGCCCATGCAGCAGCTTCCGGATAGCGGCTCCAGTAGAGGTATACACGTGCAAGCAACGCTTTAGCAGCGCCTTCAGTCGCAAGAAAACGGTTCGTGCCGCCTGCTTCACCAAGAAGATCGATAGCAAGAAGAAGATCTTGTTCTATCTGCTCATAAACCTCAACGTTGGTATTACGCGGAAGCGGTGTATCAGCGTCGGTAGTACCACGTGTAGGTTCGGTACGAAGCATTACGCTCAGGTCGAAATTGTTGATTTCACGACCCGGCTCGTAACCGTACGACTTGGATAAATCGTGGTACGCAAGTGCGCGAAGAAACAACATTTCACCACGGAAACGATCTCTTTCAGCCTGAGTGGCATCAAGATTATCTACACCATCAATGATGTAGTTAGCATCGTTAATCAAGGCAAAATACGTACCCCAACCGCCAACGCCGGTACCCAGGTTATTGGTGGTCTCAGATACATAACGACCTGATGTACCAATTAGTTGGGTATTATCGGCAAGCACCTCTGGTGCCGCGATTCGGGTGTTTGTGTAAGCAGCAGTACTGAGCAGGCGGTTATACGCACCTGCTACAATACCTCTTACACCGGCAATATTTTCAAGAGCAACCTCTGGAGATATAGATTGTCTTGGTTGAGTGTCGAGCAGCGAGTCGCAGGCATAAAATGATAATGCCCCAAGACTCAAAGCTGCTGTTATAGCAATTTTTTTAAACATATTATTCTGTTCTATGATTTAGAATTGCAGAGAAACACCAGCTGAGTACTGACGAGCTTGCGGGAACGGAGCGTTTGCAACCTCGATAATCTCAGGGTCCAGACCACGGTAGTTGGTCCATGTAATCAGGTTAACACCTTGTACAAATACTCGTGCGCTCGCAAGACCAATCTGGCTTACCAGATTGTTTGGAATAGCATACGAAAGTGAAGCTGACTTGAGTCGAACATATCCAACATCTTCAAGGTGCCAGGTAGAGGCAGTAAAGAAGAAGTCGCTTTCGACTCCCGGAGCTTCAGTCTGAGCGCCGCCAAGAAGTCTTGGCATGTCAGTCAGGTCACCCGGACGCTGCCATCTGTCGAGAGTACGTGCAGTAAGACCACGACCACGGAAGACGGTACCGTCGAGGAAGAAACCTTCCTGCTGCTTGAACGAGTCCTGACCAAGGCTGTACTGGAAGAAGATATCCAGTGTAAAACCAGAGTAAGAAACTGTATTGTTCCATCCACCTATAACGTCAGGGAATGCAGAACCGACGTATTGTACGTCATCAGCAGTAGGCGTGTAGGTAATGTTACCATCTCTGTCGTAGAACATACCGCGACCATCAGCAGGGTTAACACCCGCGAATCTGATCAGGCGCTCCTGGAATATCGGACGACCAATATCGAGACGACGCCCAAATACTACACGGAACTCTTCGCCTTCATCTTGCCCAACATCTCTAACTTCGTTTTCCTGGAAGGTGATGTTAAAGTCGGTTACCCAACGAAGACCTTCCCAGTTTACGAGAGTACCACCGATTTCAACTTCAATACCCTGATTGCGAACTTCACCAATATTATTGTTGAAAGATCCGAAACCGGAGTCAGCGAATAGGAAGTCAGGAAGCAGAAGTCTGCTGTTGGTTCTGCGATATACGTCAACAGCACCATAAATACGACCTTCAAAAAGGGCCCAGTTCAGACCAAGGTTAATTGTTGCAGCTTCTTCCCATGTAAGCACGTTGTTACCAAGCTGTATAGCACGAAGAGCAGCAACGCCATTATAGGTAGCACCGCCACCAAAAAGCGAACGGGAGCCGAAGTCACCTATCTGAGAGTTACCCGTAACGCCATAACTTGCTCTAAGCTGCAGCTGGTCTAACCATTCTACATCTGCAAGGAAATTTTCTTCTGAAAGTTCCCATCCAAGAGAACCGGCATAGAACAGACCCCACTGCTTATCGGCACCGAAACGGGATGAACCGTCGTAACGAAGCGTAGCGGTAGCGAAGTAGCGCTTGTCGAAATCGTAACGGGCCTGACCAAAGAAACCGGCAATTTTGTACTCAGTGAAGAATCCGCCTACAGATGCAGGTGTCGCTGCATTCTGCAGATAGCGGAATAGACCACTGTTAAATCCTGTACCAGAAGCTGTAAATGACTCACGAGTCTGATGACGATACTCAAAACCAACTAATGAAGACAGGTTATGCACATCATCAAAAGTATTGAAGTAGGATAGCGTCTGGTTGGTGTTGTAGTTCAGAATCTCACGATTAGCTTCGAAAGTAGAACCACCCTGGCCAGAAAACGCAGGGATTTCCGGCGGACGAACGTTGGTATCACGAACGTTACGGTAGTCGATACCATAGAACGAACGGAACACAAGGTTTGGCGTTAGGTTGAAGTTACCAGCGATGTTACCAACAACCTGGTTTGTTCTTGCTTCACGCTCTTCAAGACGAAGACCCTGGATAATGTTATAATTACCCGTTACATTTTCGTTAAAAGAACCGTCTTCATTATAGATAGCCTGGATAGGCACAGAATACGGAGCCGCGAAGAATGGGCCGTTAATAAAGTTACCATCGGCAATCGCACCAAACTGGTTGAATGTGGTAAGACCGATAGAAGTCTCGAGAGTAAAGAGCTCACTCACGGTGTGGTCAATGTTCGAACGTACGTTAAAGCGCTCGAAATTTGAACGAATTACCTGAGCTTCCTGATACTCATACGAACCGGAAATGAAGAAACGGGTTTGATCTGAACCACCCTGAGCACTAATGCCGAAGCTTCTTGAATTACCTGTATGGTATACTTCATCCTGCCAGTCGTAACTAGGCACATACTGAAGGAATTCTTCAAGTGAAGTCTGGGTAGGATCAAAAATGATTGCTCTTTCGGCTGGATCGTCTGGTAAGCCAATCAACTGAGCAGCAGTACCGGTAGGAGTACCCTGGCTACGGAAGTTGCGTTCCTGTACATCAGGATCAGCAGCGTTACCAAGCTGGCCTCTTCTGGCGAAAGCATTTGCCTGGTTACGACGGCCTTCGATCTGAGCAGCTACCCACTCCTGACCATTAAGCATGTCGTAAGTATTCGTAGGCTCGCTAATACCAACCTGAGAGTTTACTGTAAAGTTAGTACGGCCTGCAGCACCACGCTTAGTGGTAATAAGAATCACACCGTTGGCAGCCTGCGCTCCGTAAATAGACGCTGCAGCAGCATCTTTCAGAATTTCAATAGACTCGATATCGCTTGGTGCAATAGCAGCAAGAGCGTTAGAAGAAGCCTGTGTTGAAACGTCTGTATTAACAGTAACCGGTACACCATCCACAACGTAAAGCGGATCGTTACCAGCACCAATAGAACCGGTACCACGTACACGTACGCGAACGGCACCACCAGGCTGACCAGAAGCAGATGTAATTGTTACACCGGCTGCACGTCCCTGAATTGCGCTATCGAATGTTTGTACAGGAATGTTGGCGATAGACTCACCACGAACCTGTGCAATAGAACCTGTTACCTCGCGTCGTGGCTGTACACCGTAACCTGTTACTACCAGGTCACGCAGTTCAACGCGGTCGGCTACTAATTCTATATTAAGCGTTGTTTGCTCGCCAGCAGTTACAGTTACTTCTGTTAGTTGCGCGACATAGCCTACGTAGGTAATACGAACAGCATGTGTTCCGGCTGGAACGTTGCTAATTGTGTATTGACCATCAAGGTTGGTCGACTGACCAAGGCTAAGATCAGGCAGGAACACAGTAGCTCCCGGCAAAGCTTCACCTGTACGAGAATCCGTAATTGTACCAGTTATAGACCCTGATTGCGCAGAGGCTAAAGCCGGGAACATTACGATTAAACTCAATACAGCGAATGCTAGTATCTTTCTAATCATAGATGACCTCATGAGTTAGTTAACTATATGTTTGTGGAAGATTACACTGCTTAAAAGACAGTACGAAGCCTTAATTGGTTGTTTCTGGTTCATTAAGGCAGGCATGCTCTTCAGTCAGTGGGTGGTTTGCTGTTTGTTAATACAGTCAAACTGAATATTAATACAATATAAAATTAATTACAAACCTTAGAGCCCCATTTAATTTGTTCGAAAGCTAAATAAGCTGCCATAAACATGGGTTTAAATAACTTAAAAGCTGTTTCCAGCCACTAGCAGAATTCCAATACTGCTATGTTAAACCCTTTGTTTTATTAAAGCTTACAAATTGTATATTTACTACTATTAACACCTTTCTGAACAATATTAATTAAAAAGCGCTCCCACAGACCTATAGGGGCTTTATGGTTTTGATAACCGTTTTTAAAAAAGTCGTGAAACAAAAAGCCCTGGCACTGTGTTATTAATATGTTAACCCTACCTCCCCAAATATTTGCTGTTATGAAGAAGTCTTACGCACCGTATTTGTTTTTGATATTATTGCTGCTTATGGGCTGTCGCAGTACCAGCCATTTAGATGATGTTGATGTAGGCCAATCACTCGTATTAACTGAAGGCGCACCAGAATTTGTTGTTAGTGCTGAGGGCACATACAGCCAGGAAGGCTCCCCATTTGTTCGTACAACAGTCGAAATATCCAAATCCAGCCTGATCTTCCGAACCAGAGAAGATCATCCTGAAGCCAGTATTACTGTCCGATACGAATTCAGACCGGTAGTAGACGGTAAAACACAAAATTTGATGATTGCTGAGGATTTTAACTACTTAATAGATGGAGATCCGGATCTGGTGGTGCAGACCTTTGAGCGATTGAGATTTAGTGAGCAGTTTGATATCGAACCCGGTGAATATATTATTCAGGCAACCGTTACTGACCAGAATTCTGACAAAAGCTTTACCCGTTCCACGCGTACCGCTCTCCCGGATGTCGACGAAATGGCCGGAAGCATTACCTCAATTAATCTTTTGGGAACAGGTTCTGATGGCGAACTGCACAGTATAGGCACCTACGACGTACAGTCTGTTTCAGACAGCCTGCGATTTCGTTTTTTCATTACACGATCTGAGGACGATAATCCAGTATATGCCCACCTTCGCCTGCTTCAGTTCGAATCGGACCATGAGCCGGCCCGCCATATGGCAGACCGTAATTTGCCCGGCAATTCCATTAGGGTGAGAGGCATTAATTACGGAAGATATGAAGTACTCCGCGAACAGGTTCGTTATTTCGAAACCGAATTCGGCGCTATCGAAATCGAGTTTAATATTGAAGCCCCCGAAACGGGCAGCTATCGGTTTGAGATCTTCACTTCAACTTCGGAAGAAGCCGATCCCACCGAGTCCATATCCTACAGGGCCCGGGATTTTGGCATGAGACCACCTCATTTCCCTGAGATTGCGAGCGCTCGGGAACTGGCCGAACCGTTAGTATACCTTATGAATAATTCTGATTACAGGCGATTAATGGCCATTGAAGACGAACGCGAGCTACAGCGTGCCGTCGACATATTCTGGTTGGAAAACCTTGAAACAAGCGACCTTGCCAGAGAGGTAATGGCCTTGTATTACGAGCGGGTAGTTGAGGCCAATAAACAGTTTTCAAACTACAAAGCCGGATGGAAAACAGACCTCGGCATGATTTACATACTTTTCGGCCCGCCATGGTACGAAGACATTTTCGGACCTTATGTGCGCTGGACATACGGTTTTGATAAAAACAACCCGTACAGAGTATTCGAATTCGACCGAACGCGTATTGGAAACGAACGCTACCCCTTCACCAACTACACCATGCGCAGACAAAACTTTTACCACGCAATTCATCACGACCGCAGGCGCGACTGGCTAAATGGTTTTGTACTCAGAAGACCTTTCGGCGGTTAAATCAGGTATCAGGTATCAGGTATCAGGTATCAGGTATCAGGTATCAGGTATCAGGTATCAGGTATCAGAAGATAGAGAATATCTGG
>PWID01000102.1 GCA_003555145.1 Balneolia bacterium
AATTAAAAAGTATAACAAAATTCAGGGTCAGCCTTTCTTCGTCGAAGAAATCAGGGAAATGATCAAGCATAATTTGGAGGAACCATCACATGTTGGCTGAAGTGAAACCACATACAATAGCGTATAAACGAACAGATTTCGCCAGTGACCAGCATGTACGATGGTGCCCGGGCTGCGGCGATTTCATGATTCTGAATACCATGCAAAAGGTCTTTGCCAATCTTGGCAGGAAAAAGGAAGAACTTGTCTGCGTATCTGGAATCGGGTGCTCTTCGCGGATAACCTACTACATGGATACCTATGGAGTCCACTCTATCCACGGACGCGCGATTCCCACATCTACCGGCCTTAAGCTGGCGAATCCGGATTTAAGCGTCTGGGTATCAACAGGAGACGGCGACTGTATGGCAATTGGCGGCAACCATTTTATCCATGCCATCCGCAGAAATATCGATTTGAATATCATCATCTTCAACAATCGTATTTACGGGATGACTAAAGGCCAGTCTTCGCCAACTTCGCCGGAAGGTATTAAAACGAAAACCGCTCCGGAAGGCACGTATGAACGCCCGTTTAATATTGGTGAAGTAGCCATAGGATGCGGGGCTTCATTTTTTGCACGGGTTCCCGATAAGGACTATAAAATGCTTGAGGAAACTATGCATGCGGCCTACAATCATAAAGGTACATCTGTGATTGAGGTGCTTCAGAACTGCGTAATCTTTACGGATGGTATTCATGAGCAGATTACGGGTAAGGCAACCCGGGATGAAAATCAGGTTGTGTTAAAGCACGGTGAGCCTATTCTGTTCGGAAAAGAAGATGCGTATGGGCTCGTTCTGGACGGCATGAAGTTCAAAAAGGTGAAAGCGAGTGATGTTAGCGAAGATCAGCTTCTCAAGCACGATATGCATGAAGAAGCTTCACAGTACCATTTGGCGCTGGCACGACTGCAGCTGCCCGATTTTCCGGTGGCTACGGGTATCATTCGCAATGTGGAAGACGTCAGTTTCGACAAGCGGGTACACAGCGCTATAGAGGCAGCTCAGAAAAGGACGTCTTTTAAAAACACTTCAGATCTTTTCAAAAGTGGTAACACCTGGGATGTCGTAGGCTGATGAGCCAGGTGTATTTGCATTACTTTTTAATTTTCGTGGATAAACCAAGACTTACGAGACTGTTGCCATCTTCAATATCGGTGGTGAGCTGTTCGAGAGTCTTGGTTTCAAAAATCTCCTCAACCTGCTGTCTTACCTGAGAGAATTCAAAATGTATCGGGCACGGGCTACTGTCATCGCATTGCTTGAATCCGATACCACAGCGGTTGAAAACATCCAGTCCGTCAATAACCTCTACAACCTTAATGAGGTTAATCCGGGATGCAGGCATGCTTAGTTTGAATCCTCCGGTAGGGCCTTTCATAGATAGCAGCAGCTTATTTTTTACCAAAAGCTGGAGTATTTTGCTTAGAAAATGTTTCGGAATGTCGAGCTCTTCGGCAATTGATGCCAGATCCACGTTCTTATCTTTTCCGGATCTGAGCGCTATATATATCATAGCCTGAAGCGCATAATGGCATGAAGTAGAAAACATGTCTTTTGGGGTATATATAATTTTTTTGAGTAAAGTTGATTTACCCGGTTTCTGCTGACTCTCATAATTCGGACAAATATATCCAATCTATCTTATGGAGCAAATTTCTATTATAGAAAGGACTGTAATAAGGTTGTTGCCGCGGGTTATGAGCGTTGATGCTGCAAACTATCTTCATAAAACCCAAAGCGGGCACCCACCATTCGGTATATGGGCTGCCAGGGCCTTGTTCTGTTAAAGACCGGCCGGGCAGAAATGTAACCGGAAAGTTTTCTAGCTTTGCACCAATTCCAGCTGTCCGCCCAAAATGTCATCAATAAAGATATCCCGTATTTCACCGGCAATTTCTGAGCAGGTCTTAACCTGATTTAAATCGTTGCAATAAAAGACTTCTTCGGTATTGAGTACATCCCGATTCATACAGTGCAAAGGGAAGAAGTTCATTTCTGCCAGATTAGCGTTGTGCTGTTTGCAGTAGTCCACCATCTGTTCAATGGTGGGATTTTCCAGCTGTTTGTCGCCGTTTTTCTCTGTGTAAAACAAGTACAGGCACTTGGTGTACCGGTGGATGGCCGTCCGCCCGGTTACGCATACTGCATATTTAACAACATCGAATGCGGGACGATTAAGCTCATCCTGAGACCGGCCTAAATCGCTTTCAGCCTGTAAGAACAGGTCTTTCACTTTTGGATTAATCATACGTTCTCCCGTTGGCGTTAATATTATCCGAATTGGTTTCGGCTCATCTCATAACTGCTACATACCATACATGGCTAGTGAATGTTGGATGAATTCAAGTACCGGGGTGAAGTACAGGCCAAGTACAAGCACCGGAGCAAGCAGCAGTACAAGTACCGCCAGAGTTGCATTATCGAACCGTACCGGCCCGGCGCTTTCATCTGGTTTATAGAGAAACATGTTTCTGGCAACCCGGATGTAATAAAAAAGAGAAACGATGGTCATAACGCCTGCAATAAGAACCAGCCAGATCCAGCCGGCATTTACTGCCGCACCGAATATGTAAAGCTTGGCGATGAAACCAGCCGTGGGTGGCAGTCCGGTTAGGGATACCAGAAAGACGGTAAAGGCTATTGCAGCAAATGGTGTGCGGTATCCCAGCCCTTTGTAGGCCTCGATTGATTCTGTGTGAAACTTGTTTGAAAACAGCATGGCCACATAAAAAGCACCAAGGTTCATAAACAAATACATAAATGCGTAGAGCATTACGGCCGAAATTCCCTGATCGGTCATTACCACCACACCCATCATAATATAGCCGGCATGGGCAATACTCGAGTAGGCCAGCATGCGCTTGATGTTATCCTGCCAGAGAGCAGACAGGTTTCCAAGAATCATAGTAGCCGCTGCCAGTATAGCGAGGAGCATATCCCAGCGTATACCTTCGGGAATCATAATGAATGATCCTGAAGCATCTTCACCCGTAAATGAAATCCTGAAGAAGCGAATAAGCATGGTGATGGCGGCAATTTCAGACGCTACAGCAAGAAGGGCGGTTATGGTGATGGGGGCGCCTTCATACACATCCGGTGCCCAGAAATGGAAGGGCACAATCGCAATTTTGAAGCCGATGCCTGTTACAACCATAAGCAGGGCCATCGAGAATACGGGCGTTGATTCCATCGCGCTCATGGCCGCGCCGATTTCGAAAATATTGAGGCTTCCGGTAAGGCCGTAAATCAGCGAAATGCCGTAAATAAGAATACCCGAACTCACCGAGCCAAAGATGATGTACTTAACAGAGGACTCCGCCGAGCGGATAGACTTCTTCGTAAATCCGACAAGTACATACGAGCTGATACTCGTCATTTCGAACGCCAGATACATCATCAGCAGGTTGGTGGAGCTCACCATCAGGAACATGCCGAGCATCATCCCTGAAATGAGCATATAGTACTCGCTGATACGGCTCTTGTAGGGCATAAGTTCCTCATTCTGCATGGAAAACAGTATGATGAATACGCCCGAAACCACCAGCAGGAATTTGAAGAAGAGCGCGAAGGGATCAATCACAATCATCTCAAAAAAAGCGGATGAGCTTATTCCCCACTGTGCCGCAAGTGCGATTCCACACAGCAGCAGCGCGGCAAGCAGTATCCACCCGCCCACCTGAGTGCGTTTTTTGAGCAGCAGATCAAATATGATGATTGCACAAAACGCCGCTACAAGAATAATCTCGGGTATGAATAATCCGATACTTTCCAGGATATGCTCAGTCATGGATTCGTTGGTTTGCAGTATAAATTCGGTTTACGCGCATGATGCTATCCGGTTAGTAAGCGGGTACGGTAACTACCTGCACCAGGTAACTGAGCGAGGTGTTCATCAGCTCAATGGCCGGCGAGGGATATACGCCAAGCAGGATGATGAGAATAACCAGTGGAATAAAACACACGAGTTCGCGAGTGGTAAGGTCTTTGAGATTCGTAAGGTGTTCTGGCGTTTTGCCGAGGAATACCCGCTGAAGGGTCCATAAGATGTAGCCCGCGGTTATGATAATTCCGAAGACAGAAACTATGGCGATCCAGCGGTAGGCTTCGAATGCGCCGAGGAAGGAGAACAGCTCGCTCACGAAGCCGTTAAGGCCCGGAAGTCCGAGAGCGGCAAACATGCCGACCATAGCGATACCGGTATATTTCGGCATCTGATTGGCCAGGCCTCCGAAATCGTTGAGGCCTCTTTTGCCGGTGCGGTCGTACACAACGCCCACCATAAGGAAGAGCACGGCTGTTATAATACCGTGGTTAAACATTTGCAGCACGCCGCCAACCATACCCTGCGTATTGAGCGCTGCAATACCAAGTACTACAATACCCATGTGTGAAATAGAGGAGTAGGCAATCAGCTTTTTGAAGTCGTCCTGAGCCAGGGCACAGAAGGCTCCGTAAATGATGCTTATCATACCGAGCACCGCCATGAAAATCATGAAATACATGGTGCCATCGGGGAAAATCGGGAAGCTGATGCGCAGCAGGCCGTAGGTTCCAAGCTTCAGAAGCACACCGGCCAGAATTACGCTTATAGGCGTGGGCGCTTCTACGTGGGCATCGGGCAGCCAGGTGTGAAACGGGAACAGCGGTATCTTAATCGCAAAGTTGATGAAGAGCGCCATCCATGCCACATATCTCCAGGTTGTATCAACGCCTGCAAGCAGGGAGCCCTCCACATAGTAGGCCGGGTTCATCATGTGCAGCAGGTTGAAGGTATGTACAAGCTCGCCGGTTACAGGGTCGGGAACGGCCACGCTGAAGTACAGGGCAAGCATCACCAGCATCATCAGAATACCGCCTACGAAAGTATACAGGAAGAACTTGATAGCGGCATATTCGCGTCTCGGACCTCCCCAGATTCCGATCAGGAAGTACATCGGCAGCAGCATTACTTCCCAGAAGATGAAGAACAGGAAGAAATCAAGGGCAAGGAAAACGCCCATCATACCGGTTATGAGAAGCATGTACAGGGCGAAATAGCCTTTCACCTGCTTGGTGATGGTCCACGAGGAGATGGCGCCAATGAGACCGATGAGGGCCGTAAGCATTATCATAAGCACGCTGAGGCCATCGATTCCGAGGAAGTAGAAAATTTCGATTCTGCCAAACCAGGGCACTGCTTCAACGGTTATCCAGCTGAACTGCTCCACAAACTGGAACCCCTCAATGGAATTGATGCCTTCAATCCCCCGGTCGAAGTGCCGGAAGATGACTGCCGCAAGAATAACCTGCAGGCCCGTTATGGCCGTAGCTGTAATCCGGATAGCCTGTATTCTTTCACCGGGTATCAGCAGGATAAGAATCATACCGGCAACCGGCAGGAAAAGTATCCAGGTGAGTATGCCTATTCCTAAAAATTGAAGTTCCATAACAGTTAGTCTACATTAATAAAGTTCTTACAACAGTGATCTGTCAAATAATGATGAAGTAGAATACAAGCATGCCCAGCACTACAAAGGCCAGGTAATGCTGTATTTTTCCGGTTTGTAGTTTTCTGAGGACCTTTCCTAATACTCCCGTACCCAGAGCGGTCAGGTTTACCAGACCGTCGATAATGTGTTCGTCGAACCATCGGTTTACTACCGAGAACCGCTCGAATACATAAGCTGCGCCGTTCACAATACCGTCTACAATGGTTTCATCGAACCAACGGAGTACTTTTGTAATGATGAAAGTGCCGTTTATAAAAACAGCCTGATACATTTCGTCGAAATACCATTTGTTGAAAGAGCCGCGATAGAGCGCTCCGAACTTTTCGGAAATCTGTACCGCGCTGGTTTTTTTCCATTGGTACACCCATACAGCGCCGAAAATGCCGGCGCCGGCTATAATGATGGAAAGGATAAGGGCCGGAGTGTGAAGTGCTGAAACGGCCTGAGCAAATACCTCCGCACTCGCCGGCTGCAGCGCCTCGGGTACCAAGCTAAGCGGACGCTCAATGGCGCTGAAGAACCAGCCCCCGGATGCCGCAAAAGGATTGAAGCTGTAAAAAACGAAGGTGGACAATCCCGCTAGAATCATCAGCGGTATGGTCATGGTGAAGGGTGATTCCTTCAGGTCGGAAACCCGGCTTTCGTCGGCATGTTTTCCATGGAAGGTGAGGATGAACAGTCGGAACATGTAGAATGCGGTTAAACCTGCAACCACAAACCCGATAACTGGCAGCAGGTAATGTCCGTTAAGCGAGCTGAATGCCAGCGTTCCGGCCAGAATTTCATCCTTGCTGAGGAAACCGGAGGTAAGCGGCACGCCCGAAATGGCCAGCGTGAAAATGAGGAAAGTCCAGTAGGTTAAAGGCATCCGGCTTTTTAATCCGCCCATATTGCGTAAATCCTGAGCGTCGGTTTTATGATCATGCTTTTGGTGAAGCGCATGGTGCATGGCAAAAATCACGCTGCCGGCTCCAAGGAAGAGTCCGGCTTTGAAAGCCGCGTGTGTTACAAGATGCATAAAACCGGCCGTGAACGCGCCAACGCCCAGCGCCATCACCATATAGCCTAGTTGACTAATCGTGGAATACGCCAGTATTTTCTTAATGTCGTGCTGGGTGAGGGCAATGGTTGCGGCTATGAGCGCAGTGATGGCGCCTATATAGGCAATCACCAGCAGCGCTTCGGCGGTGAGAATCGGGAACATGCGAGCAATCAGGTACCCGCCGGCTGCAACCATCGTGGCCGCATGGATAAGCGCACTCACCGGCGTGGGGCCTTCCATGGCGTCGGGAAGCCAGACGTGTAGTGGAAACTGAGCCGATTTACCAACAGCTCCGCAGAAAATCAGAATACCGGCAGCGGTAAGCCATGCAGTACTCTGGAACGGAAGATCACCGGCCTGAATACCGCTAAAAATGGCGTCGAAAGAGAAGGTGGAAAAATGAATGAAGAGAATCATGATCCCGATAAACATCCCCGCATCACCTATACGGTTTACGATAAACGCTTTGTTTGCTGCATTGGAAGCCGATTTTTTCTCATACCAAAATCCGATCAGCAGATAGGAGCTGATACCCACGAGTTCCCAGAAGATGTACATCATCAGCAGGTTGTCGGTAAGCACGATGCCCGTCATGGAAAAGGTGAAAAGACCCAGATAGGAGAAATACCGGGAGTATCGGGGATCATCCTTCATGTAGCCAATCGAGAACAGGTGCACCAGAAAGCTCACGAGCATCACCACGACGAGCATTACGACCGTGAGGTTGTCGATCATAACTCCCAAATCGACAGAGAAGCCACCGGCGTCCGGATTGCCAATAATTACCCAGGAAAACGAATAGCTGAGGGTATCTCCGGGGATGGATGCAATTTTGGAGATCAGCAGGAAAACCGACATCAAAAGGGTGATGCCAAGAAACGAGGTCCCGAGCCAGTCGCCCTGCCGCGGCAGTCGTTTACCGAAAAAAATGAGAATCAGAAACCCCGCGAAAGGAATCAGAAGAATCAGCAGAGATAGTTGCAACATGGTTTGTTCCATACTTTATTACCCTTTCAGTAAGCTAATTTCATCAATATCGATCGTTTTAAAGCGATTGTAGATATTGAGCACAATGGCAAGCGCAACGGCGGCTTCAGCGGCGGCCAGAATTATCAGGAAAAGAGCGGTCAGATGACCGTCGAGCGTAATGACGCTGTAGCGGGAAAAGGCTATGAAATTGATGTTTGCCGAATTGAGAATCAGCTCGATTCCCATAAGAACCATTATGACGTTTCTGCGCGTGAGCACAAGCGTGATACCTATACAAAAAAGCATTGCCCCCAGCATCAGATAGTGGGTTAACTCAGGTTGTGCAAGCCATTGGAGAAATGAGTTTTCCATGATTGAGGGGTTCTCAGTTAGGGTGTTTAATTCGGGTTGCCATAAGTAAGGCGCCAATAATCGCTATTAGCAGCAGTACTCCGGTTATTTGAAAGGGAAGCATGTATTCATGAAGCAAGAGCATGCCCAGACCGGTAATGGTGCTGTCGGGCTCGTCCATCACTACAACAGGCCAGGAGGATGTGTAGAAGACGTACATCATTCCGGCCGCCACAAATGCCATCACAACAGAAACCGGCAGTAAATTTGTGGTGAGTGCCTTCAGATTTGATGAAAATCCCTGCGTGGTGAGCATCACTCCGAATAAAATGAGAATCAGAATGCCGCCCACATAAACAAGCACCTGAGTTGCCGCCAGAAAATCGGCGAACAAAAGCACATAGAGCGCAGCCACGCCAAGCAGGGTGAACATCAGGGCAAAGGCGGCATGAACGATATTTTTGCAGAACACCATAAACAGGGCGCTGCCGAGCGTCGTTATTGAAAAAACGTAGAAAAGGATTGCTGTAAATTCCATCAATTTTCCTCTTTGTCCGGCTTATTGGCAGACGTATTGTTTTTATTTTCTTCTGGTTTTCCGGTTGACTTACCCGGGACTTTAGGAGCACCTCCTCCGGGTACTTTCTTAGCTCCGCCCCCGGGCACCTGCGCTGCGCCAGCTCCGGGTACTTTCTTAGCTCCGCCCCCGGGCACCTGCGCTGC
>PWID01000275.1 GCA_003555145.1 Balneolia bacterium
GTATATATATGACGACCACGGTTCTGGCCATAACAATCGGTCTGATCTCCGTGAATCTGATTCAACCCGGAAAAGCCTTACCCGAGGAAACCCGCATCGAGCTTATGGAGAGCTACGAGGAGAATGTGGCCGACCGCGAACAAACCGCCGAACAAGCTTTTCAACGCGGCCCACTGCAGCCACTCGTAGACATCGTGCCCCAAAATCTGATAGCTTCGATGAGCAGCAACGCCAATATGCTTCAGGTCGTATTTATTGCCATTCTTCTTGGAATCGGGCTCATTCAAATCGACCGCAAGAAGAGCGATCTGCTCATAAATATGTTCGATGGCTTTAACGACGTAATTATCAAAATTGTAGATTACATCATGCTGATGGCACCTTACGGAGTTTTTGCGCTCCTTGCCGCAGTGATTATCGATCTGGCCGGCGATGACCTTAGCAGGGCCGTCGACCTGCTGCTGGCCCTTGGGTGGTACTCTATTGCAGTACTTGCTGGTCTGCTCGCACACATGACCTTCGTCTACATGGGGCTTTTTAAAATATTCAGCACCATGACGCTCAAAAACTTTTTCAGGGGTATTCGTCCGGCCATGCTGCTTGGTTTCAGCACCAGCTCAAGCGCCGCTACTCTGCCCGTTACTATGGAACGCGTAGAGAAAAATCTGGGGGTTGAAGAAGAAGTTGCCAGCTTTGTGCTTCCAGTTGGAGCCACGATTAACATGGATGGAACAAGCCTCTACCAGGCTGTGGCGGCCGTTTTTATTGCACAGGCTGTGGGTATGGATTTATCGATTGCCCAGCAGCTTACCATCGTCCTAACCGCTACGCTGGCCTCTATAGGAACTGCGGGCGTACCGGGCGCGGGTATCATCATGCTTGTAATCGTTCTGAATTCTGTCCAGGTGCCTGTTGAAGGTATCGCCCTTATTCTGGGCGTGGATCGTATTCTGGATATGTGCCGTACAGCCGTTAATATTACCGGTGATGCTGCCGTGGCTGTAGCCGTGGCCAGCAGTGAAGGAAAACTTTCCGCAGGCCGCTTCGACGATTAAACCCTGAATTTAATTACAGACCAAAACGCCGGGTTGAGCCGTTAGAATGGCTGCATCCCGGCGCTGGTTGCAGGCTTAAACCGGAACGAATTGCGCCTTAAATCGTTTACGCCAGCTATATCCACCTATTTTATATTTCTCAACCATGATCTTGTCCCGCCTGCCGGCGCTTTTTCTGTTGATATTTTTTTCCTTCAGCGTGATGGCCTCTTCTCCCTACGGAAACCCTGATTCTGACTCGTCTGACGCGGATACCCGCCTTAATGATGCCATCCAGGCATTTTACGACAGCGACTGGCGTGTGGCCCAGCAGCTGATTGATGAGCTTAAAAAAGATACACCCAACGATCCCACGGTTCATTTCTATGATTCCATGCTACCCTTCTGGGCCTACTTTTTTGCCGGAAACCGCAATGAAGACGCCAAAGACTTTCTGAAACGCTCCGAGTCGGCCATCAACGTATCCGAACGTCACATGCGATCCGCACGCAACGATACCTCCACCGTGCTGCTGCTTAGCGGGCTCCACGGCTATCGCGGCCTTGTAGCCGCCAGCGAGCGGGAATACCGAACCGCCGTTCGAAGCGCCATGACCGGCTTCACCTATACCCGCCAGCTTCTTTCCATGGATTCCGAAGATCCCAATGCCATGATGGGCCGCGGCGTTTTTAATTATATGATGGGCACCATTCCAAGCGAAGTCCGCTGGGTTACCAGCTTTGCAGGCCTTTCCGGCGACCGGGAAACGGGATTTGAGCAGCTCGAACAGGCCGCAGGAGCCGGTACGTATGTGAGCATCGATGCCCTCATGATTCTCACCTACCTGTATCTCCGCGACGAAGAGTTTGAGAACGCCTTAACGGCCGCTGAAAAGCTCGTGGCTCGTCATCCTGAAAACGCCATTTTCCAGTACTACCACGGGAAAAGCCTCGAGATGCTGGACCGTAACTCCGAAGCCAGATCAGCCTACCGAAATGTAGTCGACCTCAACAACAGCAGTCTTTTGTATCTGCGGGAACAGGCGCAAAAGCGATTGGAAGTGTTGGCCGCCGGACGTTAGTTCAGCCTGAATATTACAGGAAAGGTGGCATTAATCGCTGCACGTTCGCCGTTGCTCACTCCCGGTATAAACCGCATGCGTTCCATAGTTCTAACAGCACTTTCGTCGAGCGCACGGTTTCCTGATGTTTGGGCAACCTCAATATTTTTAGGTAAACCCTGCTCCGTAACGGTAAAATTAAGAAGTACTGTTCCTTCAACTCCTCGTTGTCTGGCAGAGTCGGGATACCGCAGTTCAGAGAAAAAAGCCTCTTGTCCTCCTACAAACTGATGTGGCCGGAATTTGATTTCGCTAACATCCTCAGCTTCTACTGTCGCGATGTGTTCTTCCAGACTAACGGAATTCGTATTTGTGCAAGAGCTTACAATCAGAGCTGCAAAAAGAAATAACAGGGTGAGAATACTGTATGATGACATTTGGCTTAATTATGGTTTTAGATTATTCTTCCGGCTAAATCTAAATAAAAAAGGCCGGATTCAAAATCCGGCCTTCCCTTTTAACCAAGACTGTAATTTACTTATTACTTCACCAGCATCATTTTGTTGGTAAAAGACTCTCCCGTACCGAGGGTGAGGCGATACAGATACACTCCGGTCGCCAGGCGGGCTGCATCAAAACTTACATTATGCGTGCCTGAACTGCGGCTTTCGTTGTTAATTAATGTCGCCACCTGCCGCCCTGTTACATCGTACACCGTAAGACTAACCCGCTGCGACTCCGGAAGCTCAAAGCTGATGTTTGTAGTCGGGTTAAACGGGTTGGGATAGTTCTGACTAAGCGTTACGCGCTGCGGAATATCCATTTCCGGCTCATCGATTGAAACAGGATCAGTGAAGCTGAATCGCGTAACTACCGGGTAATGATCGGAAGTAGTGCTCTCGAAGTTTGTAATATACGCATTGGTGTTTTCGATTCGCTGGGCGCCATCAATGTGGTCGATCGCCAGCTGTCCGGAAACAACTATATGGTCTATCATAGAGCTGAAACGGAAAGAAGTTGCACCGTCTGCCTCAAGCGTGGCTGAGATAGCGCTGTAATTCTGGTCCGACACAAAGTTTTCGTAGGGTGACGGGAAACCCGTTCGGGTAGAGCCAAGTAGCTTGTCATTGAAATCCCCAAAGAAGATAATATTTTCACCAAGGCGATTATTATCCAGGTATGCTTTGAGCTGGGTGGAAGCGTTCACTCTGCGCTGGTACGAGTCAGAATCAGAAAAAGCTTTTGCGTGGACTCCATAGGCATGAACTTCGCGGGTTTCATCACCTATAGTTACATTAAAATTAAACCAAAGCGGAAGCCTGCTGGCCCAGTCAAACACGTTCTGACCCGTTTCGAGAAGACCTGAAGCAATTGGCTCGATTGTATCGGTTTTGTACACGTAGGCGGTGTTCTGGGAGATCGAATAGTTCGACCGAAACCCCTCAAAATCTTCAAGTGCGTTTAAAACCTGCACAAAGCGGGACGCATTAGCGATCTCCTGGAACGTGTACAAATCGGCATCGATGGTTTCAATTACTTCGATAACATTTTGTACCTGCTGGTCCACATCGTTGGGACCATTCTGGTTACTCCCGAACCACTCGATGTTCCATGTTACAATATCAAAGGTTTCCGATTGAGGGATTTCATCGCCTGCCCGTGGAATCGTATTGGCTTCGTCTGCATTCCGTGGAATAAGCTGCGAATCTCCGCGAAACATGCCTGCAACGCCAACCAAAAGGCCGGGCTCGTTTGGCGCCATGGTTTTGGCTACACCACTGAATGCATCAACCCGAAAAACACTTTCGCCGGTTGGATCCACGAGCGTGTAGTTTGTGTTGCCTCTCAATTCTCCCTGAAAATCAACATAGGCGTCTTCGACCTGAACGAGCTGCCCTTCGAAATCTCCCGTATTTAGTTCTTCAACAGTAAGCGTTAACGGATCGATCTGTCGGTTACCTTCCGGAAAAATCTGAAAGCTTTCTTCGGCAATAATTTGACGCAGGCCGTCACCCGGAGAAAAAGGCGTATTACCGAATTCGGAAAGCGTTCCGGTTATAACCAGTGAGTCTCCGTGTGCCACATCGATATCAAAATCGCCCAAGCGCATCAACGGGCCGTTGTACCAGGCAATCCCGCCGGTCTCATCCTGGAAATAAACCGGGCCGCGGAACTCATCGGTTACGGTAACCCAACCAGTAACGGTAATTAAGGCGCCCAGTGGCTGCTGACGCGCTTCGGCTATGGTCATGATGTCATCATTCTGCGGACCGGACTGAGCCACAACCATGGTAATTTGAGGCCCGAAAGCCATCATCATAAAAACAAATAAAGAGAGTAGTAGAGCTTTGAACTGCATAAGAAAGGGGTTGTTTAAAATTAGAGGCCTAAATATAAGCCAAAGTAGCGGGTCGTGCATGAACTTTCGGGAAGCCTTTACAGGATTTCGCATAAGAGAAGGCAATTACGTACCTTAACGTGCTCTATTGTCCGATAATTCAACTTCTAATAAATCGATTCTCTGCTTTTGAGTAATTCTATCATTCTGGCATCGGCAAGTCCGAGGCGGAAACAGCTTCTTGGTATGCTTTACGCCGATATGCGCATCATCCCTTCCTCGGCCGATGAACCCGCTCCCAATGGTCAAAAACCGTCTGATTACGCAATGGAGCTTGCCCGGCTCAAAGCGACCGACGTTGCCGTAAACTATCCCGAAAGTCTTGTAATCGGCTCAGACACCATTGTGGTTTTGAAAGACCGTATTCTGGGAAAGCCATCCGGACCAGAAGAAGCATTCAGTATACTCAGGCATCTTAGCGGGCAAACTCACACCGTAGTTAGTGCAGTTTGTCTTGTGCTCAAGGGTGATGATTCCCGGGTATTTTTTGAGTCCACCAGCGTAACGTTCGCCGAGCTGAGTGATACGGAGATTAACCGCTACATAGCAACAGGCTCGCCACTCGACAAAGCCGGAGCATATGGAATCCAGGATGATCTTGGGGCTCTGTTTGTAAGCCGAATCGAGGGTGACTATTATAATGTTGTAGGTTTTCCGCTACACCGGTTCTACACCGAACTCAAGGATTTTGCCCCTGAGTACAGACCAAAGGCACTCAGCTGAGCCGAAGCATCGGTGCCGAACCAAATACAGCAGCTTAAAGTTAGTATTAGTGATGTTGGCAATGTACATCATAAAGAACCACGGGCTTCGTTCATTGCTACTACAACCAACCGCTATTCCGTAATAAAACATGACAATTCGCTTCATTTTACCTGCATTAATCGTTTTTGCAATCCTACTATCCGGCTGGCAAACAGCTGTAGCCCAGAGCGGCTCATTCCAGCAGGCCAACCGGTTTATGCAACAGGGCGAAATTGAGCAGGCACTGGAAATCTATCAATCACTTCTGGATCGCGACCCGGGAAATATTCCTGTAATTGACCGTAAAGCCAGCGCGCTTGTACAGTTGCGAAAGTATGATGAAGCCATAGCGCTGATTCGCGATTTTACTGAGCGAAACCCCGGTTACCCGAACCTTTCTGTACGTGTAGGCGAAATTTATCACATGGCGGGAGATCGCGATCAGGCCTACGAGTGGTGGGCATCCATAGTTGAGCGGAATAACCAAAATGTACAAGTCTACCGGCTTGTGGCCGAGTCGATGGTGAACCGCCGTGAGCACGAGCGGGCAGCCTATCTGTACCGTGAGGCCCGCGAGGTGATGCAAAACGAACAGATGTTTGGCTTCGATATAGCACAAAACTTTACTGCAGCCGGCAATTATGAAGAAACCATGCGGGAATACAGCCATCTGCTCACAACAAATCCCAGTTTTATAAACGCTATACAGCGACAGATTGCCCGTTATGATGACGAATTTTTCAAAGACGCCGGCATTATGGAATTTGAAGAGGCTTCAAGAAATTTGCGTACCGGCAGCGAAGCCTGGATCGGCCATCGCGAAATGCTGATATGGTTGTATAACGAGCGCGGACTTTACCGACGCTCATTTGCCACTGCAACTAGTTTGGAAGACCGGCTTGCGGGAGAATCCTTTCCCGTATTTTCGCTCGGGTTACGTCTTTCAAATATTAACCAGTTTGATCTGGCAGAAGATGCTTTTAAACGGTACTCCGGCAATCAGGACCATGAGCTGTTTATCGACTCCAGGCGACAGCTTTCCCACCTTTATGTGAAGCAGGCGCGCTACCTGCTCGACAATAATCTCGACTTTGGCAGCAGAGCAAATGAGCTCTACGATCAGGCTTACGAGCTTCTAAGTGAGCTTCATGAAATACAGCCGCAATACCGCGCTATTGGCGAAGTTTATGCCACGCTGGTTGAAATATCCCTGGATTATCTCAAAGACAGTGCAAAAGCATCGGAGTGGCTTACAGAATTCGAAAACCGCATGCGTGGTAATAGTGATGAAATAATACGGGACTACCTGAATGGCCGCATTCACATTTTTCAGCAGGATTTCGCGAGAGCACGGATTGCACTCAGCCGGGCAAATCGCGCGGCCGGAACCGGCGAACTGGCTGAAAAGACAAGGTACTTTCTTAGCCTGTCCGACTTCCTTGCCGGCGAGTTCGACTTTGCCCGCCTGCAAATGAGATCCCTGCAGCGACAGACTACCTCTTATTATGCTAACGATGCGCTCCGCCTTCGCAGCCTGTTACAAGAAGGCATAGTAAAAGACAGCACAACCACCGAGCTCACGCTTTACGCCCGCGCCATTTTCCAGTACAATTCCGGTGAACATGCTGATGCCCTCGAAAACCTGAAACACTTTGCAGACTACGCGCAGACGCTGCCCCTCCATTCCGAGGCTATTCTGCTGGCCAGCGAAATCATGCGTGCCTATTCGCCAGATGCTGCCTTCCACCTGCTTGACACATATCTGACATCTGGTTTACAAATCGCCCAGCGTGAACGTCTCAGCTGGGAGCGGGCCAGAATTGCAGATGCCATCATACAAAAAGGTGAAACTTCATCTGATCCACCAGAAAGCATCAATCAGGTAATTGCAGCATATAATATCCAGGACGCGTTTCAAAGCTCCGAAGAACGGTTTTACGGACGTTCTGACAGAAGCCTGAACTACTATATGGATACGGCACAGCTTGTTTCTTTATACGAAGACCTTGTAATTGAATTTCCAAGCGGGTTTTACGCATCTGCAGCCCGCAACCGGATTCGTACGCTCCAGCAAACATCATATTTAATTAACTGAAGCCCTTAATATTATGGCTCGTATCATCACCCTTTCTTTACTTTTTCTTGCTTTCTCCGCGGTCGGCGCTAAGGCGCAGTTCGTGCTGGTTCCCATGGATGACAGCCAGACCAATCATCTGAAAGCCTACGGCCTTATCTATAATTACATTGGTGAAGGCCACGAGGCCAGCTGGCTGCTAAACTACCGCGGCGGCAGTTTTCTGGCGCGGGAGCAGGCCGATATTGTTCGCAATGCCCGCCTGAGAAACATTCGGGTCGAACAGCTTACCGATGCACAGGCCAACCGGATAATAAGTGATGTTGAGAGCCAGGCTTCGAACACCGCTCTTGTGCCTCTCCAGGAAACCCCTTCTATTGCCGTATATTCGCCGTCTCATGCGCTTCCGTGGGATGATGCCGTTACCCTGGCCCTCACCTATGCCGAGGTACCTTACGACATTATATACAACGACGAGATTCTTTCCGGAGAGCTGGAGGACTACGACTGGCTGCACCTGCATCATGAGGACTTTACCGGACAGTTTGGCAAATTCTGGGCCGCATACCGGAACACGCCCTGGTACCAAAGGCAGGTTCGCGACCTCGAGGAAATGGCTGCAGGTCATGGCTTTGATAAAGTGAGCGATATGAAGACTGCCGTAGTACTTACGATTCGTGATTTTGTTGGTAACGGCGGATTCATGTTCGCCATGTGCTCAGCTACCGACACCTTCGATATTGCCCTTTCCGCGCTTGATGTAGATATTGTACCATCGCAGTTCGACGGCGACCCTATGGATCCTGATGCCCAGGAAAGGCTGGATTTCACACAGACACTGGCGTTTGAAAACTTCCAGGTAGAAACAGACCCCGGCCAGTACCGGCATGGCAACATCGATGTGCCGGTACGCATTGGTCAGCTGGATGAGGCCTTGGATTACTTCACACTTTTCGAGTTTTCAGCCAAGTGGGATCCGGTTCCAACCATGCTCACACAGAACCACGTGAGCAGCGTAAAAGGATTTTATGGTCAGTCTACTGCTTTCCGAATGGAGACCATCAAAAGTAACGTGGTTGTGATGGCAAAAAACTCTGGTCGTGAAGAGGCCAAGTACATACACGGTAATTATGGCGATGGCTTCTGGACCTTCTACGGCGGCCATGATCCCGAGGACTATACGCATCGTGTGGGAGACCCGCCAACCGATCTTGATTTATTTCCAAACAGCCCCGGTTACCGTCTCATTCTGAACAATATCCTCTTTCCGGCTGCCGAGCGACAGGAGCTTAAAACCATGCGTCCGGAAAATTTCGGATCAGATTCTTCAATCTACCGTGCATGGGCGCTTCAGCAAACTTCGGTACAGAATTCCAATTAAGCTTTAAGACTTAACTATAAACGTTTTTATTTCACAGCTTCATTACACAACTATACATGTCCGACAATAAACGCTTCACTGCAGAACCCAGTAAATCATTCGACGATTTAATAAGGGTAATGCACATTCTTCGCAACGAGTGCCCCTGGGATAAAAAACAGACCCATGAATCCATCCGCGACCTGATGGTCGAAGAAGTGTACGAAGCGATTGAAGCCATCGATACCGGCGATATGGAGGAGCTCAAAAAGGAGCTTGGAGATATTTTACTGCACGTGGTATTTCACGCCGAAATGGCGGATGAAACAAAGTCTTTCGACATTGGCGACGTTATTTATGCCATTCAGGAAAAGCTAATAAGCCGTCATCCACACGTTTTTGGCGATACGGAAGCCAATGATGCCGAGATTGTAAAGCAGAACTGGGAAAAGCTGAAGCAGCGCGAAAAAGGGCGCAAATCTGTACTTCAGGGCGTTCCGGCAAACCTCCCCGGCTTGTTAAGAGCTCAAAGAATGCAGGAAAAAGCTGGCGCGGTTGGTTTCGACTGGAAAACCTGGCCCGAAGCCTGGAAGAAGCTGGATGAAGAACTGGGCGAATTCAAAACCGTGCTCGACAGCGGAAACGAAGAAGAAAAGCTCAAGGAATTCGGAGACGTCATTTTCTCCATGGTAAACGTTGGTCGCCTTGCAGGAATAGACTCAGAAAACGCCCTTCGGACGACCAATAACAAGTTTCGCGATCGTTTCACCTATGTAGAACAGCAGCTGGCAAAACAGGGCCGAAGCACAAGTGAATCGACGCTGGAAGAGATGGACAGACTCTGGGATGAAGCCAAAGTAAAGCTCGGTTAAAAAGTAGCAATAAAAGACTAAACTTTTGTATCTTCGCACTCGGCACAAACAGCTGTAACGCAAATACCTGGAAGATAATTTGTGCATCTGGCCAGCGAAAAGCGCTTTTAATCTACTGCAGACCAAAGCCATCCGGAGAGCATGCGGACTGTGCCAAAAATAGTATTTACAGCCAGTTATATGATATTATTTTAGAAAAAACAAAGAATCCAAAAATTGACGGAGTAACACATGACGACCACTGAAAAAGAAATTGACTACTCACAGTACCCATACGTAGATAAAGGTCTCGAAGGTATTGTTGCGTTTTCATCAAGAAAAAGTTTGATCGACGGAGCAAAAGGAGAGCTATACTACGCTGGTTATGATATCGATAGTCTTGCACGCCATTCTACATTCGAAGAAGTTTGCTTTCTTCTTTGGAACGAACGACTTCCTAACAAAGCCGAACTCCACGAGCTAAATGAAAAGCTTAGAAGCGAGCGCGACCTTCCTGAGGTAGTTTTGAACTATCTGAAGAGCGTGAATAAAGATTCCGAGCCAATGGCTGTACTTCGTACCGCTACCTCTATGCTTGCCGACGAAGATCCGGAATCAGCCGACACATCTTCTGAAGCCAGCCTTCGTAAGGCAATTCGGCTCACGGCCAAGCTTCCTGCCATTATTGCCGGCTTCGATCGCTCACGCAACGGCAAGGAGATCCTCAGCCCGCTTAAGAAAAACAGCATCGCTTTCGACTTTCTGTATATGCTGAACGGCGAGGAGCCGGGCGAGAACGCCGAGCGTACTATGGATGTACTTCTCATTACACATGCCGAACACGGAATGAATGCTTCTACATTCACTTGCCGCTCGATATGTGCTACCATGTCTGATATCCACTCAGCCGTAACCGGTGCCATCGGATCGCTTAAAGGCCCGCTGCACGGTGGTGCAAATACTGCCGTAATGAACATGCTTAAGGAGCTTGATAAAGACACCGACATCGTGGCTTTCATTAAAGGCAAACTCGAGCGTAAGGAAAAGATTATGGGTTTTGGTCACAGGGTATATAAAACCTACGATCCAAGAGCCAAATTCCTTCGCACAATGGCAAAAGATCTGGCATCAGAAGTGGATATGGAGTATCTGTACGAGTGGTCAGAGTCTATTGTTAAGGTGATGAAGGAAGAGAAAAACATCGATCCTAATGTCGACTTCTTTTCTGCAACCGTGTATTACTCAATGGGTATTCAGCCCGACTTATACACTACTATTTTTTCCATGGCACGCGTTTCCGGCTGGACAGCCCATTACCTGGAGCAGTTGAGCAAAAACAGGCTTATACGCCCGCGTGTACTTTACCTCGGTAACGAAAATCTCGAATACGTACCAATTGATGAGCGCTAAGCCATCTGTTGATACATTCTGACCAGCAGGTCAGCGATTTATTAAAAGGCCGTCCATCAGGACGGTCTTTTTTTTTAGCGGTGAATGATGAAGACCGTGTACAAACTGTATTCATCTGCCTTTCTCAGAATCCGCTATATTTTGTGCCGGGGATTTCGGATATTTGAGCCTTGGCAGCAACCATTTTTTTCAACTACTACTGAGTCCCCGAAAGGATTTTCATCCAATTAAGCGCATGAGTTCTATCATTGATGTACAAAATAAAATCCTGAATAAATACATTCGCTTCGCAGCGAATACAGAATTTGGGAGGAGATACGGTTTTGAGCACATCAAGAGTTATCATGAATACAAAGAAGCTCTGCCGCTTACTACCTTTAAAGACTACGATGTCTACCGAGAGCCGATGAAACGTGGCGTTCCCGATCTCACCTGGCCCGGAAGTGCATCTAAGTTTGCAATCTCTGCAGGTACGACCGGTAAACCCAAAGATATTCCTATTAACGCCGACCGGGAACGAAGCGACAAGCTGTTTTTGCGACGCGTTGCCCTCTCTTACATAAGCAAAAACCCGAACATCTTAAAGCTGATGGGCAAGCAGCTTAGTCTGCCGGGCACCATCGAAAAAGATCCGGATTATCCCGGAGTGCTTTTTGGTGAAATCAGCGGGCACCTCGCCCTAATGGCACCTCCCATCTTATCCAGAGTTCAGGTTATTCCGCCAGAGGAATCCGTATGGATGAACTTCAAAGACAAGCTTGAAATCGCTGTTGAAAAAGGCGTCAAATCCGACATACGCGTAATAACTGCGCTACCTTCGGTTATGCTTCGTTATTTCCAGCTGGCTCTGGAGCATACAGGTAAAGACCATATTGGCGATATATGGCCCAAAATGCGCGTACTGGTATCGGGTGGCGAGCCTTTGCCGTCATACAAAAAGCATCTTATAAAGCTTTCTGAAGGTATGGGCCTCCATTTTATTGAAAATTACGGAGCCTCTGAAGGCTATTTCGCTTTTAATACCGAACAGAATCGCGAAGACCTGAAGCTGGTAGTCGATAATAACGTGTTCTACGAATGGATCCCGAATCCTTCTGAGAATCGCGATGAGTTGTCCAAACAGCCCACAATTCCAACATGGGACGTCGAAGAAGGTAAACCCTATGGCATGGTCGTCACCTCAAACTCCGGCCTGTGGCGCTATTTGCTTAACGATGTTGTAATCTTTACTGATCTGAAGACACCCAGAATTCGTGTTGCAGGGCGTGCAAGCGATGTATTGGATAATTATGGCGAAACCATCGAGGCGCTTCATGTGCAGGAAGCAATGGATAAAGTTACCGAAGAGCTGGGCGGCATGTTCTCAAGCTGCACCGTTGGTGTGGTTCACAACTCGGAAAAAGACAGCCCGCACCACGTTTGGTTTGTGCAGTGGGCCGAAAAGCCGAGTGATATGAAGGAGTTCGCTAAAGCTATCGACAATGAGCTTGCCCGTACCAACCGCAGCTACATGATTCGCCGAAACGGTAAGGCAATCGATATGCCGCAGTTTTATGAACTAACCAAAGAGGCCATTTTAGAATGGCAGCAGGAGCATAAAAAAGTGGGAGCTCAAACTAAATTCCCCCGCATGATCCACGACCACGATAAGTGTCGCAGCCTCATGGCTAAATGCGAACGCCTGGCTTAGAGGGTCGCTCCGCTCCCGATTGTGAATTGTGAATTGTGAATTACTGGCTCCATGTGCTTCTCACCAAAACGAGACAGGCTGCGACTTTCAGACCCTTTGATTTCAAAAAGCCCTTGGGATCAATACATATTTATAAAACTTAAGCTCCGCTCCCGAGAGGGAGATGGGGTGATGGGGAGAAAGAGAGAAGTTTTTCTCCCCATCACCCACTCACCCACTCTCACTTTCATCCCTTCACTACCAGATTCACGATCTTGAGGGGGACGAAGATTTCCTTAACAAGCTCTTTGCCTTCGAGATATTTTAGAACCCCCGGCTCAGATTTGGCCATTTCAAGCACCAGGTCTTTGTCTTTTGCTTTATCCATAGGCACGTTAATCTGCCCGCGAACCTTGCCGTTTACCTGTACAGCGTAGGTTTTGGAATCATCAACAAGCTTGGACTCGTCGTAAGCCGGCCAAGGCTGATGCGCAACCGAGGGCTCGTTTCCGAGTTTCTCCCACAGCTCTTCCGCAAGATGAGGCGCATACGGGCTGAGCAGCAGCAGGAAGTCGTTCATCACGCTTACGGGACGCTGATCCCACTTTGTGGCTTCATTCACAAAAATCATAAGCGCTGAAATACCCGTGTTAAACCGGAACCCTTCAATGTCTTCCGTCACTTTTTTGATGGCTTCATGAAGTGCTTTTTCCTGCGCTTTTGTTGGCTCAACATCTGTAATTTCGGGCAGAAGATTTCCTTCACGATCGTCTACCATCATGCGCCATACGCGCTTCAGAAAACGATACACGCCCTCAACGCCGCTCATGCTCCATGGCTTAACCTGCTCCAGCGGCCCCATGAACATCTCGTACAGCCGCAGCGCATCTGCACCGTATTGCTCAACCCCATCATCCGGGTTGATTACGTTACCACGAGATTTCGACATCTTGTACGAGCGCGCTTCCACATAATGATCTTCTTGCAGATCGGCCTCGCTGAAATAGTCGCTTACTTCCTCTTTCTTCCCGTCAGGATGGATTACGGTGAGCGGAAGCGAAGCACATTCAGGATTCACCACAAAGCCATCACCCTTTTTTGTGAGATGCTCAGAAGAAAGTTTGATGCGGGTAAGTTCGCCATCATACGTCTCAAGCTCATCCTGACTCAGAAGATGTCCGTCTGAGGCACGGTACTCCGTATACTCCATTTCGCCCAGAATCATCCCCTGATTTACCAGTCGCTGGAACGGCTCCTTGGTGGAAACCACGCCGATATCGTACAGCACTTTGTGCCAGAAACGCGCATACAGCAGGTGAAGAACAGCATGCTCGGCTCCGCCAACATACAGGTCAACGGGCATCCAGTATTCTTCTTTTTCTTTGGAAACCGGCCCTTCGGTGTAGTCAGGATCGATGTAGCGCAGGTAATACCAGCAAGAACCCGCCCACTGAGGCATGGTATTTGTCTCGCGTCGGGCAGGTTTGCCCGTTTCCGGATCGGTGGTTTTTACCCAGTCTTCTATGGTTGCGAGAGGTGATTCGCCCGTACCGCTTGGTTCATATTTATCGACCTCAGGAAGCACCACAGGCAATTGATCTTCCGGCAGCGGCTTTGGCTTTCCGTCCACAAAAATAATTGGAAACGGCTCGCCCCAGTACCGCTGACGCGAAAACAGCCAGTCGCGCAGTTTATAAGTTACGGTGGCTTCACCTAATCCTTTTTCCGTGAGCCAAAGGGTGATGCGCTCCTTGGCCTCATCTACCTTCAAACCGTCGAGTGAAATTTCATCGTTTGATGAGTTCACAGCCACGCCATCGGCCGAGTCGGTATAGGCAGCTTTGGTAACATCACCGCCTTTCACCACTTCAATGATAGGCAGATCAAACTTTTTGGCGAACTCCCAGTCGCGCTCATCATGACCCGGAACGGCCATAATAGCTCCTGTTCCGTAGCTAATCAGCACATAGTCGGCAATCCAGATTGGGATGTCTTTGCCTGTTACCGGATTGATGGCATACGCCCCGGTAAAAACGCCGGATTTATTTTTATTCAGATCCGTACGATCCAGATCAGACTTTTTCTCTGCTTCTTTAAGGTAGGCATCAACCTCGGCTCTTTTACCTTCGGCGGTTATTTTCTGTACGAGCTCATGCTCGGGCGCGAGCACCATGTAGGTGGCACCAAAAAGCGTGTCAGGACGAGTAGTAAAAACCGATAATTGCTCGTTGTAATCTTTAATTTGAAATGTAACGTTAGCGCCGGTAGATTTACCGATCCAGTTCCTTTGCATTTCTTTAATGGATTCCGGCCAGTCCAGATCATCCAGATCAGTGAGCAGACGTTCGGCATATTCGGTAATTTTAAGCATCCACTGCTTCATGGGCTTACGGACAACCGGAAAGCCGCCCACCTCGCTCTTACCGTCTATCACTTCTTCATTGGCAAGCACGGTACCGAGTTCAGGACACCAATTAACGGCAACATCTGCCTGATACGCCAGTCCTTTCTTATACAGCTGCAGAAAAATCCATTGCGTCCACTTAAAATAATCCGGAGAAGTAGTGTTGATCTCCCGATCCCAGTCATAGCCAAATCCGAGTGATTTCAGCTGTCTCCGGAAGCCGTTTATGTTTTTTTCTGTAGTGGTGCGCGGGTGCGTGCCTGTTTTCACGGCATACTGCTCGGCCGGCAAACCGAAAGCATCCCATCCCATCGGGTGCAGCACGTTAAAACCCTTCATGCGCTTATACCGGGCAATGATATCCGTGGCCGTATAGCCCTCAGGATGACCTACATGAAGTCCGGCGCCGCTTGGATAGGGGAACATGTCAAGCACATAGTACTTGGGCCTGCTCCGGTCAGTATCATCAGTTTTAAAGGTTTTGTGGTTGTCCCAGTAGTGCTGCCATTTAGACTCAATGTCCGATGGTTTGTAATCGCTCATACAGTTGGTTGCTTTTCAGACGGATGGATGTTTTTCAATATCTGTTTAAGCCAGCAAATATAAGGATTTGATGCCTGAACTGTGTAAAACAAGTTAATTATTCTGTTTTACGCACGAAGTCTTTATTTTGGCTGTTTATTTCAAATCGTCATTTATTCTCATCAACGGGGCCGGCCTGTATTTCCTGTCGCAAAGCCCCTTTCTGTCCCAATTTATGCTGTACGCTTTTTTTGCCTTGTTAGTTCTGTTTATCGGGTTTACGCTGTTCAGAACACTTCTTCTTTCGCGCCGGGAAACCATCCCTGCTGATCTGCGATTCATTCCTGTAAATCTGGAAGATGCCATTTCAAGACTTAGTAAAGCCATACAGTTTAAAACCATCTCTAAACAAGACGCCAGCCTTGTGGATGGAGATGAGTTTAAAAAAATGCATTCATTCCTTGAGAAGGCGTTTCCGCAAGTCCACGAAACCCTCAATAAAGAGATCATAAATCATTACAGTTTGCTGTTTAAATGGGAAGGCAGCAATCCGGAGCTAAAACCGATGATGCTTACCTGCCACCTTGATGTAGTTCCTGTTGAGCCCGGCACCGAAGACGATTGGGATCACCCTCCTTTCCAGGGTGCAATAACCGATGAGCATATTTATGGTCGCGGCACTATGGACGTGCAGTCCGGCGTAATGGCCATTCTGGAAGCAGCAGAAGCGTTGTTAAAACAGGGCTTCTCGCCAGAACGAACCATCTATCTGGGGTTTGGCCATGATGAGGAAATTGACGGTGAATTCGGAGCCAGTGAAATAGGCCGGATTCTGGCCGAACGTGGTATAGAGCTGGAGTTTCTGCTCGACGAAGGACTGCCGGTTGTCGAAGAGCTTATCGAAGGTATCAAAAGCCCGGTAGCGCTCGTAGCCGTGGCCGAGAAAGGCTATCTGAGCCTTGAGCTAAGTATCCTAACCGAAGGCGGACACTCTTCCGTACCGCAGGGAAAAACATCTATTGCAAGGCTTGGTGAAGCCCTTCACCGGCTTGAGGAGAATCCGCTTCCTGCAAAGTTCGACGGACTCGTAAAATCCACCTTCGAATCGCTTTGTTCAGGAATGCCGTTTCCGCTGCGCTACGCCTTCGCCAACCTTTGGATGTTTAAAACACCACTTAGGCGTTTTCTAACCACCATTCCTGCTACCGATGCGGCTTTGCGCACAACAACGGCAACAACCATTTTTGAGTCAGGCGTAAAAGAAAACGTAATACCAACCATGGCGAAGGCGGTTGTCAATTTTCGGATCCATCCCAATGATTCAATTGAAAGCGTGATTACACACGTGAAAAAAGTTATTAATGATTCTGACATCAAGGTTGAAAAGCTTTTCGGATACATCGAACCTTCTATTGTATCATCTGTTGAAAACAATTCCTACCGGCAGCTTGCGCGCTCTATCAGACAGATATTCCCCGAAGTGGCCGTTGCCCCTTCCTTGATGGTCGGCGCCACCGACGCCCGCCACTACTCTGCCATAAGCGAAAACATATACCGCTTCTTTCCGCTCCGCGCAGAACAAAGCGATCTCGACCGTGTACATGGCACCAACGAGCGTCTGTCTATCGAGAATTATGGCGAAATGATACAGTTCTACAGCCGGCTTGTTATAAACGCATCCGTTTCGAAGCCATCCGAAACGCTTAAATCTGTTTCGGTTCCGGTTAAGCCGGCTCAGTCGTAAACATAAGCGGGTTTTCAGCTCAGATTTTCAGGGTCAGTAAGGCCCTTTTCTTTCATCTTAAGGATGATTTTCTCGTCGCTTATTTTGTTGAATTTAATACTGTACAAATCTTTTCGTCTGTCTTTGAGCGGCGTTACCGTACCGCTGTGGCGCGTACGGCGAAGCACCTCGAGATCCACATCTGCTATAACCCCCATTTCGGTGTTCTCTTCCGAAATTGCCACAATACCATCTCTTGAAAACGGGAAATCCGATGGCGTAAATATAGCCGATTGCGCGTACTGAATATCCATGTTAGGAACCGAAGGAATATTACCAACCGTACCGGCTATGGCTACATAAATCTGATTTTCAATAGCCCTTGCCTGGGCCGTAATCCTTACGCGGGTAAAGCCGTGGCGCTCATCGGTACAATAGGGCACAAACAAAATCTGGGCTCCGTTATCAACCGCATGGCGGGCCAGCTCGGGAAACTCTACATCGTAACAAATATTGATAGCCACGCGGCCTCTGTCGGTATCGAATACCTTGGGCTCCGATCCCGGCTGTACGCCCCACCACTGCCGCTCGGAAGGCGTTACGTGGATCTTGTACTGCGAATCTATTTTCCCGTCTCTGTGGAACAAATAAGAAACATTGTACACCTGATCATTTTCGAGCGTAAAATGAGAGCCGCCAATTATATTCACATTGTAACGGATGGCCATCTCGTTGAAAAACTCCAGATACTGATCCGTAAATTTCGACAGCTCGCGCGCTGCTGCACCGGGACGCTTCTCACCAACGAAGCTTAACAGCTGCGTTGTTAACAGCTCCGGGAACAAGACAAAGTCGGCTTTGTATTCCGAGGCCACATCAACGAAGTACTCAATCTGCTGTGCAAAATCATCGAAGCTTTTGATTTTCCTCATTTTATATTGCACACAACAAATCCGCGCCGGAGAGGAAGAAACCTTAGATTTCGGAGCAGTATGCTCGTACTCCAGATTAACCCATTCCATCAGAGTAGCATAATAGCAGGACTCCTCATCATCCGGCAGGTAGTTTTTTATGATGCGCTTTACGGTAAATCCGTTCTTCAGCTGGAAGGTAAGTACCGGATCTTCCAGCTTCTTGTCCATTACGGCGTTCACGTATTCAGATACCCGCATGTCGCTCGCATGCTTATGGTAGTTTGGCAAACGACCGCCTACCAGCGTACGCTTGAGGTTAAGCTTCTGACATAAATCTTTGCGGGCCTCATACAGGCGGCGACCGATTTTCATGCCCCGGTAATCCGGGTCCACCATTACTTCGATACCATAGAGTGTATCTCCTTCTTCATCATGATTCCTGATGTAGCCTTCATCGGCGATTTCACTCCAGGTGTGGTTAATGGAATACTCGTCCAGGTCCAGCACAAGCGCGCTGGACGAACCCACCAACTCTTTATTCATAAAAACGCCGATCTGACCTTCCTGAAACTGATACAACTGGCTTTCGAACTCAGCCATTGAAGTAGGTTCCATACGCTGAAAACAGCGCTGCTGCAGCCTGAGCAAAGCTTCAAAATCACTTAGCTTAAGCGGTCTTACTTCAATATTATCAATGTTATCGGGATTCAGATTCATGGGAAATTTGTACGTTTTGATGAATTTTTTTTCTGTTGGCTAATATATCAATAGGAGGGCTAAGATAGAAAGGATGATTGACCTGGCCAGTGCTATATTGGCAGATTTAAAAAGAATTGCCGCTTTATATTCTGCCTCATTTTGATACCTTGTATTGGGCTCCTTGTAACGCTCATGCAGCACATAAAATTACTCAAATCATTTCAGTTAACTTATATGCCAGCCAAACGAATTGCAGCCATCGATCTCGGCACTAACTCTTTCCATGCCATTATCGTAGACGTCCACTCCGACGGGCGCTACACAAGCGTTGATGCTCTGAAAGAAATGGTAACGCTTGGCAGTAATGGAGTCGGTAAAAAAATGAGCCGTAGCGATATCAAACGCGGACTCGATGCCCTTCGCAAAATTAAAACGCTGTGCAATCATCGTAATGTGGAAAAAATTATAGCATTCGCTACTTCAGCCATTCGGGAAGCACCTAACGGAGGCGATTTTGTTCAGCTGGTTATCGACGAGCTCGGTTTTAAAATTCAGCCGATTCCGGGATATAAGGAAGCCGAGCTTATCGGCCATGCTGTAATGCACGGTCTTTCACTGGACGTAAAACCAGCGCTTGTTATGGACATCGGAGGCGGAAGCACCGAATTTGTGATTTTAAACAAAGAGGAGCTCTTTTACATGGTAAGCCGTAAAATTGGGGTAAGCCGCATGAGTTCGGACTATGTTAAAGAAGACCCCATCGCTAAAAACGAAATTGAGGCCATCACCAAGCACTACAAAAAAGAGCTTAATATGCTGGCCGGCCAAATTGATATCCACAAACCTGATGTATTGATTGGGTCGTCCGGCACTATGCAGAACATTGCATCCATGATAGCGCATCATAAAGGCTTGAGTCTAAATATTACGCTTAATGAGTTCGAATACAGCAGCGAAGATTTCCATGGATTCTACAAAGAGTTTATAAAGCTGAATCGCAAGAAGAGGATTCAGACTCCCGGGCTCGACGAAAAGCGCGTAGATTTTATCTTGCCGGGCTTGGTGCTGGTTAAATTTGTCCTGGAAAAATTCGAGATTAAGCGCATAAAGACCTCTGTGCAGGCCATGCGCGAAGGAATTATCATCGAGTATATCAAAAGCAATGTGAAGGGGCTGAAGATGCTGGATGCGTATCCGGGTACAAGAGAACGTTCGGTGCACGAACTACTGAAGAAATACAACTGGCCGAAAAAACACTCCCGACACGTAGCTTCTATTGCCGTTAAGCTTTTTGATGATCTATATACTTACCATAAACTGGATCGCAACAACCGGGAGCTGCTCGAATACGCAGCACTAATGCACGACATAGGGTATCATATTTCGAACAAAAAGCATCATAAGCACTCCCTCTACATTATTCTGAATTCGAATCTGAAGGGGTTCACCCAGGATGAAATTGAGATTATGGGGCATGTGGCACGATACCACAGGCGCTCTACGCCTAAAAACCGGCATGAACTTTTCAATGCCCTCACGGAAGAACAAAAATCGCGTATCGTACATCTTTCCGCGATTTTACGACTGGCCGACGGGCTCGACCGCAGCCACTACCAGAACGTAATTTCGTTTGATACGCATGATAAAGATAAACTTCGAATCTCCATTGTTACCATGAGCGAGCCGGAGCTTGAAATTTGGGGAGCTATGCGTAAGCGTGAGATGGTCGAAAAAATGGTAGGCAAGCCGATAGAGGGGGTTTCGGCCCGGAACTCCTAAATCAAAAAGTCTCTTTTTCCAAAGCTTCAAAGAAGCTGTCCCAGGCCATCATTACGCATTTTCTGCGGGCCGGGTAGTCGCGAATCTGAGCTAACGCCAGCCAGGGTCTTACTTTCAGGTCATCTGCGCTGTGAGCATCTGTCCCTTTTGGAGTGTGATTTTCAGAAGCTTGAGATACTCGGGCAACCTCAGTGTATATATTTCGGGCTTTTTCAACAGTCAAACCTTGGGTAAAACGGGCCAGAAAAGATGCCGATGCTTTGTTCATCAGGCAGCCCTTCACTTCATAGCGAATTTCTGTAATGATGTTATCCTTTAACTTAAAATACCAGCTTACCCTGTCGCCGCAAACAGGGTTGATGCCCTCTGCATGTTTGTAGTCTTCTTTAGACGATCCTTCGGGAAGCCCCAAGTGGGTGGTATCGCGACCGGCTTCTGCAAGCAGGCCAGTATAGAGGGAAAGAGATGACATTGGATTGTTAGGGCTAATTTGCGAAAGCCTGATATTGGCGCTTTTGCTTTAGAAACAAAATCAAAGAGATTCAGCCTTTTCCGGGAGACTTCGGGTCTTCATCTTCAATGGGGCCCGGTAGCAGGTCATCGTCTTCTGTACCTTCAAAACGATCTTCAGATTCCGGCTTTGGTGCAGTAATTCCTGGATCAGCAGAATCATCTGCTGGTGCGGGTTCTTCGGAAGGCTTTACCTTTTTAGGCGGCTCATCGGGCAGCAACCATTTAGCAAACACAAGCAGCGTAATGATAGCTACCGAAATGGCAATATCGGCTACGTTAAATATGTATGGGAATGACGCATTTCCGCCTACAAACGGCATCCACTGGGGCCATACGTAGGTAAAATGGATGAAGTCGACCACATGGCCTTCGAGAACGCCACCGTAACCGCCGCTTATTGCCCGGTGGAACCTGTCGAGTATGTTTCCGAGCGCTCCGCCAATAATTAACCCCATGCAAATCATGAATCCGAGGTTAGCGTACTTTCGGATGCTCATGGCGTACCACGTAATGCCTATCGTAGCCAGAATAGCAACAATACTAATAACCCAGGTTGGAGCCCACGAAATACCCATAGCCATGCCTGGATTAGTCGTAAGATTAAACATCAGCCAGCCGTCTATAAGCGTAAGCCGATGAAGCTCCGGACTGTTCCAGACTACGGTTTTACTCCATTGGTCCAGAATAGCTACGATAATAACTACAACAGAAAACCAGGTAATTTTTTTAGCTGAATCGCTCAACAGTAGCCGTATTTACTTTTGCTTAAGTTTGGCTTCAATGCTGATTTGCGTATGCGGAACAGCTTCAAGGCGACCTTTGGAAATTTTCTTGCCGGTAACCTTGCAAACACCATAGGTTTTATTGTCGATCCGCGTGAGAGCATCATCCAGATAACGAAGGAACTTTTTGGTGCGGTTAAATAACATATAGGTTTTTTCGCGTTCCTGCGCATCGGTACCTGCGTCTGCCATATGAAATGAATATGCCGACTCGTCTGATGCGTTTTCGGTGCTGTCACGCAACGAAGCCTGCAACATCTCAAGATCCTGCTCGGAATCTTCACGCTTTTTCAGAATGATATCACGGAAATACTCCAGTTCTTCATCTGTGTAGGGGGATATTCTTTTATCAGCATCCTTGCTCATAATAGCTCCTTTACTCTGTCAATTAGGTTTTCTTTTAATAGAAATTTTTATGCTTTTATCATCTATTTCCCACTCCTTAACGAAGTCGTCGTCACCGTCTGAAACGGTATGTATTTCTTCCGTTAAGGTTTCATCCTTAATGTATGCCGCCATTGTATCGAGAGCGCCTAAAACCTGCTCATCTCCTTCAACGGTAAGCCGGATACGATCGGTTACTTCAAAATCTGCTTCCTTGCGCATATTCTGGACGCGATTAACAATCTCGCGCGCCAGCCCTTCTCTAACTAACTCTTCTGTGAGCGTTGTGTCGGCTGCTACGGTAACCCCCTCTTCGGATTCTACCTCCCAGCCTTCAAGCCCGTCTCTTGTTACTAAAATATCACTTTTTGCGAATGTAATCTGCTCTCCGTCAATATCTAATTCAATGCTTCCGTTCGACTCATAAGCCGTAATTTCTTCGTTGGTTAGCTTAGCAATACGACCGGCGGCAGCTTTCATTTTTTTACCGAGACGCGATCCTACGACGGGATAATTCGGCTTGGCACTCTTGTGAACGATACCCGAATCATCATCTACGTACTCCAGTTCCTTAACGTTTACTTCGTCCAGAATGATGGATTTTACACGCTCTACGGCATCGCGGTGCTCCACGCCCTGTGTTGGCAGAATGATGCGGGCCAGCGGCTGGCGCACGTTTATCGAAATCTTGTTCCGGATGCGCAGTACAGTCGAGCTGATTATGCGTGCCTGGTCCATTCTATATTCAAGCGCCTTATCTATGGAAGTCTCTTCAACCGTCGGGTAAAACGACAGGTGTACTGAGTCTTCGTCGATTTTATTAACAGCATTGAGCTGGCGATACAGCCAGTCGCTGAAAAACGGAGCCAGCGGGCTCATTACCTTGGAAAGGTTAAACAGACACTCGAAAAGCGTCTGGTAAGCAGCCGTTTTATCCAGGCTTTTGCCTTCTCTCCAGAAACGGCGACGGCTGCGGCGGATGTACCAGTTACTAAGGTCTTCCACAAACTGCTCGATTTCCCGGGCGGCTTTGGTTGGCTCGTACTCATCATAATACACGTCTACTTCTTTAACCGTGGTGAACATGCGGGATATAATCCAGCGGTCCATCTCGGAACGGTCTGCAATAGGAATAGGCGTACCGGCGTAGGTCCACTCGTCTATATTGGCATACATGGCCAGAAACGAGTAGGTATTCATGATGGTGTTGAAAAACTTGCGCTGGGTTTCCTTCAGACCGTCTTCGCTGAATTTAAGATTTTCCCAAGGTGCGGTATTGCTCATCATGTACCAGCGCACCGTGTCGGCTCCATACTTGCGGATAACCTCAAACGGCTCCACGGTGTTTCCCTTGCTCTTGCTCATTTTGTTGCCTTTGGCATCGAGCACAAGGCCGTTGGAAACGACGTTCTGATAGGCCGGCTTATCGAACAGCATTACAGACAGCGCGTGCAGAGTGTAGAACCATCCGCGGGTTTGGTCAACGCCCTCGGCGATGAAATCGGCCGGGAAGTTGTCTTTAAATTTATGATTGTTTTCGAACGGGTAGTGCCACTGAGCAAACGGCATGGCACCGGAATCGAGCCATACGTCTACCAGGTCAGGAATGCGGCGGTAGGTTCCGCCATCGGCTGCTTCCCATGTAATATCGTCGATATAAGGGCGGTGAAGATCCAGCTCCTTGTCTTTAGGCAGCTTTGCCTTTTCGCGCAGCTCTTTAATGGAGCCTATAAACACGATGTCTTCCGGGTTATTGTCGTTCACCCAGATTGGAAGCGGTGTACCCCAGTAGCGCTGTCGCGAAATTGCCCAGTCTACGTTATTCTCCAGCCATGTTCCAAAACGACCGGTACCCGTGCTCTCCGGCTTCCAGTTGATACCCTTGTTTATTTCCACCATACGATCTTTAAAAGAGGTCGTGCGGATAAACCAGGACTCCACCGGATACGACATCAAAGGAGTGCCCTTACGCCAGTCGTGCGGGTAGTTGTGAAGCATGGTTTCGTGCTTGTACAACAGGCTTCGCTCTTTCAGGTTTTTGGTGATGGGCTTGTCGGCATCTTTAAACCACATGCCTTTAAACTCATCGATCTGATCTTCGAAGGTTCCGTCTTTGGTTACCGGGTTGAAAAGCGGAATGTCGTGCTGCTGGCACACGGTATAATCATCTGCGCCGAAGGCCGGAGCAAGATGCACCACGCCGGTACCGTCTTCAGTGGTTACAAAATCGGCGGCAATCAGGCGCCATGCTTCTTTCTTATCATGCTTGCGAAGGGCGTAATCAAAAACGGGCTCGTAGGTTTTGCCTACCAGCTCGGAGCCCTTCATTTCTTTCAGAATTTCATAATCGCCGTCGATTACTTCCAGACGGTCTTTAGCGAGAATATAGTGCTCCTCTTCATCCTGCTCGTTTTTTGTTTTGATGAGCACATAATCCAGCTTCTCATTTACAGCCAAAAGCATGTTGGAGATGAGGGTCCACGGAGTGGTGGTCCATGCAAGGAAGTAAGTGTCAGCCGCTTCATCGAGGCGAAACTTGATGTAAACCGACGGATCCTGAACATTTTCGTAGCCAAGGCTTACTTCGTGTGAACTCAGAACCGTACCGCTGCCCGGAGAGTACCACTGTATTTTATAACCTTTATACAACAGGTCTTTATCGTACAGCTTGCTTAAAGCCCACCAAACCGACTCAATATAGCGGTTTTCGAAGGTGATGTAGGGATCGCTGAGATCAACCCAGTAGCCCATTCGACTGGTGAGGTCATCCCATAAATCCTTATACTGCAGCACGCTTTCTTTACAGTGCTTGTTGTACTCGGCTATGCCATATTCTTCAACCTGTGCGCGGCCTTTGAGGCCGAGCTTTTTTTCAACTTCAATTTCAACCGGCAGGCCGTGCGTATCCCAGCCTGCTTTTCTGTTTACGCGATACCCTTTAATGGTTTTGTAGCGACAGAACAGATCTTTAACTGTGCGTGCAAGCACATGATGGATGCCTGGTTTTCCGTTAGCTGTGGGAGGTCCTTCATAAAAAGTGAAGGGAATTCCGTCTTCTCGGGTTGTTACGCTTTTCTCAAAAATATTGTTTTTCTTCCAGTACTCGAGTATTTCAAGTTCGAGTTTCGGAAAATCGACGTTTTTGATTTCTTTAAATTTGGCACCCATACAAGCGGTTAATGCTTTTTGTGATTTTGATTAAGGTGGCAAATATACGAATTTTAAACCTTTCGCACGGAACTCAATTATCCCCGTTAATTAACTTTGTTTATGTTTTCGAAACACCCTTATAAATTGCTTTCTTTTATACTTCCTGCTGTTTGTTTGCTCGTTATCGCATGCAGTTCCGAAGAAATTGAGCCCCTTAGCGATGAACAGCAGCGTCTTAGTAAAATCGAGCAGTCTGAAGCCCGGTTTTACGACATCATAGAAAACAACCCGAACAGCCCCGAGTATAAACCCGTTGCGCGTGTACTGGCCGAGGAGTACCGGATGTTCGCCGACCGCCATGAATCCCACGAAAAGGCTGCTGAAATGATGTTCCGTGCCGCAAATATAAAGGCTGACGTGCTCGGGGAATACGGCGTTGCCGTTGGGCTCTTCCGGCAGATAAACCGCCGTTGGCCAGACACAGAGCAGGCCGAACGCTCTCTTTTTCTCGCAGGCTACACCTATAATCATGTTATGGGACAGCACGAACAGGCCGAACAGGTCTACCAGGAGTTTCTGGCAACGTATCCCGAATCTGAGCTTCGCCAGGCTGTACAGGATGAGCTTCAGTATATGGGCACCGATTTCGATGAGCTGTTGCGCAACTTCGAACCTGATGAAGAGTTGTAAAGGTTCAGACTTTAGCCCGAACGACTTTATTTCACTTTTCCCCACCAAAACCACAGACTTATGTCATCCAGAATGAAACTTCCGCCACTGAGGCCCATCACCGAAGATAATCCGTACAAGCTTGTATTTGTCTGTCTCGGCAACATTTGCCGCAGCCCGACCGGTGAGGGCGTTTTCCAGCACATCGTTAACGAAGCCGGCTTTGGTAATTATTTCGAAGTCGACTCAGCAGGCACATCAGCTTTCCATGTGGGTCAGCCGGCGAACAGCAAAAGCAGCGATGTAGCCGATGCTCACGGAGTACAGCTAAAAAGCCGCGCCAGGCAGTTCGATAAAGAAGATCTGGATTATTATGATCTCATTATCCCGATGGATAACGAAAACCGGGATAATATTTACGCCATGGCCGATTCCGAAGAGCAGAAGGAAAAGGTACAGCTGCTACGCGAATACGATCCAAATCCTGAAGACGGCCAGGTTCCGGATCCGTATTACGGAGGTCTTGAAGGTTTTGAAAACGTATACCAGATCGTTGAGAGAAGCTGCAAAAACCTTCTCGAACAGCTCAAACCACAAGTATCACCATGATTCCAGCCCGTCTTAAAGATGATGTAGAATCCCGTTTGGGCATCACCATAAAAAATACGAGTTCACTTAGCGGCGGATCAATAAATGATGCCGTTGTGGCCTCTACTTCTTCTGAAGCGGTTGTAATTAAGTGGAATGAGGCCGCGCGGATTTCCATGTTTGAAACCGAGCATAAGGGCCTGGAGCTGCTTCGGGCCCATACCGGCGACCTTCTGATTCCGGAAGTCTATGCTACCGGTAAGAATGAGTCACAGAGCTGGATTTCAATGGAGTTTATTCCTGAAGGCACCGGCACTGTTGATGCAAATCGCGTATTTGGTGAAGGGCTTGCCGCCCTGCACAGAAATACTAGAAGCAGCTGCGGACTGGACTACAATAACTTTATCGGGCGGCTTCCGCAGGATAATACACCGGACGAGGACTGGCTCACCTTTTTCATGATCCGGCGCATCGAGCCTCAAATGCGACAGGCGGTGGACCGGGGACTTATGCCATCATCCTGCATAAAAAAACTTCCGCTGCTGCAACGATCCGCCAAATCACTTTTCCCCGATGAGCCGGCCTCCCTGCTGCACGGCGACCTTTGGAGCGGCAACTATTTGTACAGTAAATCCGGCCGGGCAGCGCTTATCGATCCTGCCGTTTACTACGGAAACCGCGAAATGGAGATCGCTTTCACCATGATGTTTGGTCCGTTTCCTTCGGCTTTTTATGAAGGTTATGAAAGCGCATGGCCGCTTCAGCCCGGTTTCAGCGACCGGAAAGACCTATACAACTTGTACCCTGTTCTGGTGCACGTGAATCTCTTTGGCGGCGCCTATGTTAGTCAGGCATCAACCATCCTTGACCGATACACCTGAAACTTAAGTTATGCGAATAATCTGCCTCGTGCCCAGCCTTACCGAACTGCTATTTGACCTCGGCCTCGGAGACCAGATAGTCGGGCGAACGCGCTTTTGTATTCATCCTAAGGAAGCTGTTGAATCAGCAGATATCGTGGGCGGCACCAAAAATCCGAATATTGAGCGGATAAAAGAGCTCCGCCCGGATCTCATCATCCTCAATAAAGAAGAAAACAGAAAAGAAGATGCCGAACTGCTCGAACAGATTGCCGATTTACTCGTAACCGACATCAACACTATCGATGAGGCGCTTTTGGCCATCACCGAAATTGCCAAGCGAACACAGACGGCTGAAGCGGGCCGAAAACTAACCACCGCTATTCGCACGGAAGTGGATAAAGCGGATACGTTTGATCCCATATCAGCGGCCTACCTCATCTGGAAAAAACCGTATATGACAGTGGGCGGGGATACGTATATTCATGATGTTATGAAAAAATGGGGCCTAAAGAACGTGTTTGCCGATGCAGAGCGTTATCCTGAAACCACGGTTGAGGAATTACGGATTAAAGATCCTCAGCTGGTGTTGTTAAGCAGCGAACCCTATCCGTTTTCTGCAAAACATGTACAGGAACTCGATGGACAGCTTGGCGGGCCGAAGTCGATGCTGGTAAACGGCGAGTTTTTCAGCTGGTACGGGTCGCGTATGCTACCGGCGTTCCGCTACCTGAACCGCTGGCGGTCAGAAGCAGAATCGCTGCTTTAATGCCGTATTTATACCAACCTTTACAGTATGCCGTTAAGATGTTATGCCACTTTCTGAACACTAATTTACGATGATGTTATCCAGTATTTTAAAATCAGGTTTTACCCTTTTAGCTATTTCTGCAGCGCTTCTTCTTGCAGGTTTTTCTCCGGCTTACTCACAGGACAGAAATGCACCGGTCCTGCCAGATACCAGCCAAATTAATGCTTCTGAAAGCGATCAGGCTGAAGGCCGACGCCTTTTTGTACGCGGTATAACAGAGTATGAATTCGAAAACTACGCCGAAGCCGCAGAGCTTCTGGTGCAGGCCCGTGAAAAGCTTGGCCGGAATGCCGGGCTGGATTTCTCTATTGCCGAATCGTACTTCGAGTCGGGCAACGTGATCGATGCGTTGTATTATGCCGAAAGCGCCGTAGAGCAGGATCATACCAACAAATGGTATCGCATTAAGCTGGCCGAAATTTATCAGGATAACGGGCGTGTTTCAGACAGCATCGAACAGCTGGAAAAAGTGCTTGAGCAGTACCCCGCAGACCTGGACGTGCTCTATACCATAGCAGGCATCTACCGGCAGGAAGGCGATTTGGAACAGGCCAATGAAACCTATGCGCGTATTATGGAAATCAACGGGCCGGATATGCAGATCCTGTACCAGAAATACCGCAACTACAGCGTGATGGGCGAGGCTGAGCTGGCAATGGAACAGCTGGAAGCCATGCTGGATTTAGACAGCGATAACGTAGCGGCCATGCAGATTCTGGGCCAGATGTACACCGAGCAAAACCGCATTGATCGCGCTATTGAAATAATGGAGAGGGCCTACAGCATCGAGCCCCAAAACGAGGAGACGCTCATCACCCTTTCGGATCTGTACATTCGGGAAAACCGCTGGGATGAAGCCGCCGAGCTCCTGGATCGCATCATCCGGAATCCCGGCGTTGAGCCCTTCACCAAAGTAGAACTGGCGCAGTACATGCTGGGGCGCTTCAGCCGGGATGTACAAAACGAGCAGCTCCACAAGGCTGCCCGTAACCTGCTCGAAGCCCTGCTTGAGGAAGAGCCCGAGTTTGGCTATGCCCACGCCTTGGCATCTGAGTATTACAATCTGATTCAGGATGATGATAAGCTCCTTCCGGCTCTTGCTCAAACCAATAAGTTTCTGCCCGAAAACGAGCCCGCATGGCGCCAGAGAATGCAAATTTTACTTATGCAGGAACGCTACGATGAGGTAATCGAAGTAGGTCTCGAAGCCGATGAATACATCCCTGACGACGCATTTGTGCTCTTTTTTGCTGGGAATGCCCACATGCTTAAAGACGAATATGCTGAAGCATCGGAAGTGCTTAGCCGGGCTGCTGCGTCTCCGGCAAATCGCGAGTTCAGGTCTGCTATTTACGGTACGCTGGGCGATGTGTTCTCCAATCTGGAAAACTGGGAAGAAGCCGACGAGAGCTACGAGCAGGCCCTGCGCCTCAATCCTGATAACGATGTGGTTCTGAATAACTACGCCTATTTCCTGTCAATCAGAGAAATTATGCTGGATGAAGCCCTTGCCATGTCGGAACGCGCTGTAGAAGCCGAACCCGAAAACGCGGCCTATCTGGATACACTCGGGTGGGTTCACTTCAAGCTGGGGAACTACGAAATTGCAAAAGAATACATACAGGCCTCTATCGACACCGGGTCGGCAAGCGCTGTTGTTATGGAGCATCTTGGTGATGTTTACGAAAAGCTGGACGATCCGATTAACGCCCGCTACTGGTGGGAAAAAGCCTATGACAAAGACAACAGCAAGGACCATCTCATTGAAAAAATCGATTCCTGATTTTACGCTCATAAAGCGATTTCCCGTTCAGCTTGGCGGAGTTGTTTTATTTATGATGCTACTCGCGGCCTGTTCGCCCAGGATTGCCGAATTCCAGCCTATAGGGGAATTTGAATCTAGCCGGGCTTCAGCCGAGGAGGTGATGAGCACATTGGTACTCGATTTCGAGCAGGTTGATGCTCTCACAGGCCGGGCCAACGCACGAATTAGCAGCCCGGACTACAGCGATCAGGCTACGCTGCTGTTTACCAGCGACCGGGTGCAGTCGCTGCTTGCAATGCGCAATAACCTCGGCATAGAGGGTGGGCGCATATATGCCGATGCCGACTCTGTAACCATGTACGACCGAATTGAAAGCAAGGCCTGGAAAATGAGCACCGAAGACTCCTACCGGATTTTGCTCAACGGACTTACCGCTTTTAACTTACTTGAGTTTCTCCTGCCAGCCTTCAGCCCGGGTGATGTTAGCGCAGTGTTTGAATCAGAAGACAAATGGATGCTTGGACTTTATAATGGAAACCAGCTCTACTTTAATAAATCCAGCGGGCTTCTTA